>NZ_CP011120.1:2067500-2247500 GCF_001628715.1 Acetobacter oryzifermentans
GTATCCAGATAGCTTTCTGTCAGCATGCCATCAGCCTGAATGACGGAATGCTGCTCGGTTTCCACGTGATAGTAATCGTAGGAGGTAATGGATTTGTCATAGAAAATAGACACGCCATTCACCAGCATACGTACGGGTACAAACCGATTTTCAAAAAACAAGCAATGTTCCGCAGTAATCAGCATGTCTTTGTAAGGCACACCATCGGCAATGGCATCCTTCAGAACACGTACAGGATATCCGGCTTCATCATCTGGTAAGCCGGGCCGAACAACAGCATGTGATTTACCAACCCAAACAACGGGCCGGGTCACTTCCTTGTTGTTCTTCCAGTCGAAAGCAAGGACTTCATCACCAATCTGAATATCTTCTACAGCTACATCACCTTCACTCATACGGATCATGCTGCCAGACAGAAAACAGACTTCGTAGTAAAGACCACCATTACCATCAGAAATAATTTTGTTTCCGATTTTGTCGGCATCAGGAATATTCAGATGAAAATCAACACTATTTCCATTTTCATCTATACCAATAAAATCAATACCAGAAGATGTGGTGTTGATGTTCGTGACGCTCTTCAGATCAACGAGATCAATTTTACCGCCATTTTCCAAACCGCTAATCACGTTGGTGGGCATGGTGTTCCCACTGATGGTCAGCAGAGAACTACTGCCTGCCAGAAGGATATCACCACTACCGGCAGCACCGTTCAGGATCAGCTGACCACCATTGCTTACCGTAGTCGTGCCAACCAGTGTACTTGCACTATCAACATCAACAATACCGCCGCTCTCAACCGTAGATGCACTGAGCACACCACCACTGATAATATTGGCTGAACCGCTACCCAAGATGGTGGCGCTGATAACAGTGCCACCCATGTCTTTCATGACACCGCCCGACACAGTTACAACAGTGGCTGTCCCAGCGATTTTACCAGTAGAGTCTGTTTGAACATTGAACTGCCCTGCGCCAACCGTGCTGCTGGTAACAGAGCCCCCCAGCACATTCAATTGAGCCTGATTACCGTCAACAGAATTGCCTGTACCTGAGGCACCGGCCTGAATATTGATATAACCCGCAGATGCCGTAGAACTATCTACAGAAGCTCCACTAAGAACATTTAGACTACCGCCTTGTGTTGTAATGCCAGAAGCATAACCGCCAGCTTCAACATTGGCATAATCCTGTGTCTGATTGGCTGTATCTGTATTGCTGAGCGTACCTGAGCCTGAAATGGTGCTATTTTCAAATACACCTTTGTCGCCCACAAAAATGGTGCCGCCATTTATAGTCGCATTGTCCACCGTGCCACTGGAAAGATAAATACGTCCTACAGCCGTCCCACTGCTGCCATCCTGTACACCGCTAGCTGTTCCGCCCTTGTTAACCCACAACTCGCCGCCTGATAGGGTGCTGTCCGTCAGCGTGCCACCCACAGCATTTAGCTGGCCGCCCTCAAAAACAGTATTACCTGTTCCGGAACCGCCAGTGGATACGTTAATATAACCGGACGACGCATGGGAACTTTCTACAAATCCACCACTACCGATGTTCAGACTACCACCCATTGTGGTAATTCCGGAGGCCGTGCCACCGCTTAGGACATTAACGTAGTCCTGCGTCTGGTTGGCTGTACCTGTATTTGTGTAGTTGCCGCTTCCAAAAATATTGGAATCGCCAATCAGGCCACCGCTCCCAATTTCAACGGCACCACCATCAATACTGCCGTTTACCAGCTTTCCACCATTACTGGCATAGGCCAGAGCATAGTTGCTGATGGTATAATCTTTAACAATTGCAGTGCCACCATCACCATGCGCGCTGATGGTGGCGACTGAAGCCACGCCGTTCCATCCTTGTGAACCAAGAGCAGTTACATAATCTACAGTGCCCCCGTTTCCAACATTCAGTGTACCACCACCATTTACTATGACATCATCTAATGATGCTTGAGCATATGGGTTACCACTAAAAACGTATGTCGTCTGGTTTACTTGTGTCGTCATAAAATCAGACCTCTCTTAATTCTTGAATTACGCAAAAAAAAGAACGTGTATTTTTTTTGTCTTGAATGTTTTTGTTGCATTAACAATACTTGAGGTGTAGGCGTTTCTGTGACTATTTTACATGGCGAGAGTAGGAATTCTGCTCTTGCGTAATTCAAGAGTTTTACAAGAAACCTTTGAGTGTTTTTATGTGTTTAAGATTGAATGAAATCAGAGACTACACGCCGTAAAGTGGGATATGCCCGTGTCAGCACAATCGGGCAGACTCTCGAACTTCAATTAAAAACACTCAAGGAATTTGGATGTCGCGGTATTTATCGCGAGAAGGCAAGCGGAGCCGATGCCGATCGTTCCGAATTAAGAAAACTTCTCAAAAATCTCAAACCAGGCCAGACCGTAGTCGTCACCCGTCTGGATCGTCTGGCACGTAGTACATTCGACTTGTTCTCAATTGTTAAAACTATTTCCGAACGCAAGGCTCTTTTTTACTCTCTGGCTGAACCCTGGACTGATACCAGCACAAGTACAGGTCGGCTTATGCTTGCAGTCCTTGGTGGCTTGGCCGATGTGGAACGTGACCTGATCCGGACACGCACCTCAGAAGGACGTGCACGCGCTCAGGCGTTAGGTAAGCGTATGGGACGCCCCACCAAAATTACCGATGCACAAAGACGCGCCATCATTGATCGCAGGCAAAGAGGAGAACCTCTAAAATCCATTGCCCTCGCCTTTGCGATAAGCGAGAGCACAGCATCACGGATAGCGCGTAGTAAAGACAGCCATCGCCATTATGGTAGAAGGGGTGGAAAGACCCCGATAACGTAGAACTATGGACTGTCATGGGATATATCAAATGGCGGAGAGAGAGGGATTCGAACCCTCGGTACAATTGCTTGCACAACGGTTTTCGAGACCGCCCCGTTCGACCGCTCCGGCATCTCTCCTATATCGCGAGCTTATAGACACGCTTTTCTAGCCCATGCAAGTACGTGAACTCCATATTTCTATTGACGCGCCCTACCCTCACCGCTTAAAAAGCCGCCCTAATCCACACAGATGGAACCATGCTGCGCGTATTGTGCAGCCAAAGAAGAAAAAGCGACCAGAATTTTCGCCTGTATCTAACAAGGTACCGCGAGAATCCAGAGATCGGAAGAGACAGTTTATGTACGCAGTTATCCGCACCGGCGGCAAGCAGTACCGGGTTGAACCCAACATGGTGCTGAAGGTTGAAAAGCTGGAAGTTGAAGCCGGCGCAACCGTTACATTTGATGAAGTTCTGGCCGTTGGTGGCGAAAGCGGCAGCCAGATTGGTGCCCCCACCGTGGCCGGCGCAAAGGTAACGGCAACCGTTATCGCTCAAGACCGCCTCAAGAAGGTCATCATCTTCAAGAAGCGCCGTCGGCAGAACAGCCGCCGTAAAAATGGTCATCGCCAGCCGGTTACCGTTCTGCGCATTCAGGAAATCAACGCAGCTTAATCCCGCACAGGGTATTAAGCTGGTTAAGACCACGGAGGACTTAGGTCATGGCACAAAAAAAAGCTGGCGGTTCATCCCGTAACGGGCGCGATAGCGCCGGACGCCGCCTTGGCGTCAAGAAATTTGGTGGCGAGCAGGTTATTGCTGGCAACATCATCGTGCGCCAGCGTGGCACGAAGGTGAAAGCTGGCGTAAACGTTGGTGTTGGCAAAGACCACACCCTGTTTGCACTGATTAACGGCAATGTTCGCTTCGAACGCCGCGCAGAAGGCCGCGTACACGTTTCTGTGGATGCGCTGCCTGCCGCTGCTGAATAAGTAGTTCGGGTTTTTCCACCGCACGTTTTCCCGTGTGGCCGGAGCAGGAACAGGGGCCGGTCCTCAGGATCGGCCCTTTTTCGCGTTCTGGACTTGAGTAAGGTATGTCATGAAGTTTCTGGATCAGGCAAAAATCTACGTCCGCTCAGGAGATGGCGGAGATGGCGTGACAGCCTTCCGGCGGGAAAAATATATTGAATTCGGCGGCCCCGATGGTGGGAATGGCGGGCGTGGTGGCGATGTTATTTTTGAAGCCGTACCTAACCTGAACACCCTTATCGATTTTCGCTACACGCAGCATTTCCGTGCACGCAAAGGCGGCAACGGTGCCGGGTCTGACCGCACAGGGGCTGCGGCCTCTCCTGTTATCATCAAGGTGCCGATTGGCACTCAGATTATGGATGATGACCGCGTCACCTTGCTGGCGGATCTCAACGAAGCCGGTAAACGCATTACCCTTTGCCGCGGGGGGGATGGCGGCTACGGCAATGCGCATTTCAAGAGCAGCACCAACCGCGCCCCTCGTCGGTCTGATAAAGGCTGGCCGGGTGAAGAGCGCTGGGTTTGGCTGCGCCTGAAGCTGATTGCAGATGTGGGCCTTGTTGGCTTGCCCAATGCTGGCAAATCTACATTTCTTTCTGTTGTTTCTGCTGCAAAACCTAAAATTGCAGATTATCCTTTTACAACCCTGCACCCCCAGCTTGGCGTTGTGCGCCTTTCCATGACGGAAGAGTTTGTTGTAGCGGATATTCCCGGCCTTATTGAAGGTGCGCATGAAGGCACTGGGCTTGGAGACCGTTTTCTAGGCCATGTTGAACGCTGCGCCGTGCTGCTGCACCTTATAGATGGTGCCGCTGGTAGCGTTGTAGATGCATGGCGCACCATACGGCATGAACTTGCCGCTTATGATGGCGGGCTAGCAGAAAAGCCGGAAATTATCGCACTCAATAAAATGGATGCCATGACCCCGCGGGAAGCTTCTTCCCGGCGTGCTGCGCTGGAAAAAGCCAGTGGCGCACCGGTCGTGTTAATTTCTGCTGCAACCCATCAGGGCGTGCCAGAACTTTTGCGCATGCTCCAGAATCAGGTGACCGAAACCCGCAAGAACGCGGATAAAAACCCCGCCTGAACACTTAGCTACAAGCAGGCCCCTCTAGCCCCTTTCCTTTTACGGAACTGATCCATGACCGGATACACCAGCCCCTCCCTTACCAATGCCAAACGGCTTGTTGTTAAAATAGGTAGCGCGCTGGTGGTGGACCCAGAAAAACAGGCCCCACGTCAGGAATGGTTAGCCAGTGTGGCTGCCGATATTGCATATCTGCGCAAACAGGGTACAGCTGTTACCGTTGTATCCTCTGGCGCTATTGCGCTTGCCCGGCACACATTGGGGCTGGCTGGCGGCGCACTCCGCTTGGCAGAAAAGCAGGCGGCAGCGGCTGTGGGGCAGATTAGCCTCGCACAAGCATGGAGCAATGCCCTTTCAGCCCACGGTCTTGTTGCCGCCCAGCTTTTGCTAACCCCGGAAGACACGGAAGACCGCAAGCGCTACTTGAATGCCCGCGCAACGCTGAACACTCTGCTGGAAATGGGATGTGTTCCCGTCATTAACGAGAACGATACCGTTGCCACTGCCGAAATCCGTTTTGGCGATAATGACAGACTGGCAGCCCGCGTTGCACAAATGACGGACTCGGATCAGCTTGTGCTCCTTTCTGATATTGATGGCCTGTACACAGCAGACCCGCGCACAAACCCCGATGCACAGCATTTGCCCGTGATTGAAACTCTTACCCCAGAAATTGAGGCCATGGGGGGTGAACCGCCTCCGGGTTATTCTTCCGGAGGTATGCGCACCAAACTATTGGCAGCGGGTATTGCAACGCGCTCAGGCTGCGCCATGGCTATTGCTTTAGGGAAAACATCCCACCCGCTCCGCTCTTTACTGGAAGGTGGGCGCTGCTCATGGTTTTTGCCGCAGGATTGCCCCCATACAGCCCGCAAGCAATGGATTGCAGGCAGCCTAACACCCGCAGGTGAGATTATGGTGGATGATGGTGCCGTAACCGCTCTGCAACAAGGTAAATCCCTTTTACCAGCAGGCGTGCTTGGCGTAAAAGGCGATTTCTCTCAGGGTGATCTGGTAGAAATTATCAATACTGATGGCATCGTGCTGGCACATGGGCTTGCTGCCTACGATGCAGATGACGCCCGGCGCATTGCAGGCCATCGTTCTACCGAACTTACAGATATTCTGGGATGGCATGGACGAGACGAGATCATCCATCGTGATGACCTCGTCATGATCTAAAACTTAATCGTTTGCCGGATTTTTTCTGGGCCAGTTCAGCACAGGTTCTGCACGGCCAGTATGCTCGTCAATACGCGGCATCTGAACAGATGGGTTGGGCTGCGGAGCCTCATGTGAAAAATCAGGCCGGTACGGTGGCTGATTAGCATCTGGCGCACGCTGCCGACGCAAGATTTCTGCACCAGTTTCCGCTGGTGGAGATTCTGGCTCGTGCCACGGCATGCGGCGCACCACTGGCTTTGCCGGGTCTGGCGCAAGATGCGGTGTTGGTGGGGCTTCTTCTCGCGCTTCATACGCATCAGAAACCTTCGGTGTCCGCAGTTCGGGAAAAACTGGCACTGCACGAGGTGCCGCAGAAGGTTTTTTCACCTCCGGCGGACGCACCTCTTCCACCACCACGCCGGGTGATGTTCTGCCGTCCCGCTCTGCCACAACAGACAAAGCTGGCTCCTGATACGCAGGAGCACCCCGCACGGCCTGCGCACGCAATTCGGCCTGAATTTCTTCCAACTGGAGAGAAATCTCACCCAACCGCCCTTTTACCCCAAACACGGCAAAAGGCATCATCATGAAAGCAAGCCCGAACAACACGCCAAAAGCCAGAACCAGAAGCTGGCCCCAAACAGGCATCCAATCAGGAAAAGACAGAGACATCATGGGAAATAGACCCGACTAGCCTTTTACATACCCAATGCGCGACGGTAGATATCCAGCAGTGTTTCCTGCTCTTCTACTTCAGCAGGTTCCTGCTTACGCAGGCGGATGATCTGGCGAATAACCTTTACATCAAACCCGGCAGACTTTGCTTCTGTAAAGATATCCTTGATATCTCCAGCCAGAGCTTTGCGCTCTTCTTCCAAGCGTTCAACACGCTCAATAATGCTTCTCAGCCGATCTGCGGCAATACCGCCAACAGCTGCATCTTCATCCCCGGAAATGCGTTCGCCATCCATGCTTCGGCCTCCTAAATTTATATACAAACACCCAACACTGCGCAGGCAGAAGCTGCTAACATTGCCAGATAGTGAAGCGCGGGCTTATCGCGCCACGTGTATGTGGTCAATGATGCAGCACATCAGAACCCCTTGCAAACACACGGGCGGCCTTCCATAAGCACAGCACCTTGTTCTTGTTCTGGGCATTTTGCCCGCAAACCACGACTTTTTTACGGCGGGCACCCCCCTCCGGCTGACCAGCGAGAACCCTGCATCATGGCTCTTGTGAACCGCACGGAACCTTTTGACTTTGTTATCTTTGGCGCGACAGGTGATCTGACACGCCGAAAACTGCTGCCTGCATTTTTGCGCCGCTTCCATGCCCGCGAATTTGATGAGGAAGCACGGATTATCTGCACGGCGAGGTCTGAACTCACCACTGAGCAGTTCCGTAATTTGTGCAGCGCCACTTTGCACGAATTTGCCCCCGATATTGCCAAAGACACAGAAACGCTGAACCAGTTTCTGGGGCTTTTGACCTATGTGTACCTTGATGCCACGCAGGATGCCTCTCACTGGCCGGAACTCAGCGCCACGCTCCCTAACCCAGAACGCACGCGGGTTTTCTATTTTGCCACGGCACCGGCGCTGTATTCCGCCATTTGCGCTGGGCTTTCCCACCATAACCTGATCACTCAGCACACACGGGTTGTGCTGGAAAAACCCATTGGCACAGACCTACAATCTGCCAATGAGATCAATGAAGGTGTGGGCCGCTACTTTTCTGAAGATGCCATTTATCGGATTGACCATTATCTGGGTAAAGAAGGCGTGCAGAATATTCTGGCCCTACGCTTTGCCAACCCTGCTCTGGAACAGTTATGGTCTTCCCAAGCGATCGCTCATGTGCAGATTACCGCAGCAGAAACAGTGGGCGTGGGAGACCGCGGCTCCTACTACGATAAATCCGGCGCATTACGAGATATGGTGCAGAACCACCTTTTGCAGGTTCTGTGCATGGTTGCCATGGATGCCCCAGCCTCTCTGCGCGCAGATGATCTGCGGAATGAAAAGCTGAAAGTGCTTAACGCCCTGCGCCCCATGACACCGGATATGGTGCGTAAAAATGTTATCCGTGGGCAATACACAGCGGGCCGCGTAAAAGGGGAAGATGTTCCGGACTACGTGGATGATCTGAAAACGGGCCGCCCTAGTGATACCGAAACATTTGTAGCCATTCGCACCAAAATTCGTACGGCCCGCTGGGGTGATACGCCTTTTTACCTGCGCACAGGCAAACGGTTGGCTACAAAAACCACAGAAATTGTAATCCAGTTCCGCCCGCAGGTTTGGCCTATTTTTACCAACATGCCCTCTCCCGGCCGGTTGGTTATCCGCATTGCCCCGCATGAAGAACTCTCACTTGTTCTGGCAGCGCGAGACCCCGGAGCAGGTGGGTTTAGAGTGCGCAACGCCACATTGCATATGTCTTACGAAAACGAATTTTCTGTGCAGTATCAGGATTCCTACGAGCGCCTACTGCTAGACGCTGTAAGAGGAGACCCTGCCCTTTTTATCCGGCGCGATGAAGTTGAGGCCTCGTGGAAATGGGTAGAGCCTATTCTGGACTCCTGGCGCTACGCTCTTACGCCGCTGGAACCCTACCCCGCCGGAAGCTGGGGCCCTCCAACCACGCGTGCACTTCTAGCGCGTGATGGCGCCCTTTGGCACGAAGATATGCTGACATGAACACACCCTCCTCCAAAAAAATGACTGGCCGCGGGCCATTTGCAAAACGCACGCTGCGCCAACATATCCTGCGTCGGCTGGCAATCGTTCTGCCGCTTTCTTTAATGATGATTCTGTTGGCCAAAACCGGCACGCTGGATCGACTGGTGGATTCCTACACCTTCAAACCCGCAAGCTGGTTTGATGATACAGCCTTGGTGCAGCACCTGCGCCTGAAGGTCACCCATAATGGCATGACGCATGATCGGCCGGATTGTCTGCTGTTTGTAGTGAACGGAAATGATGCGCCCACGGCATCACGTATTGATGTTATGGAAAAGCATTCCGGCACTTGCCCCGGCCCGAAAGATGATTTGCCTAAACTGTTTACGTTGCGTGTAGATAGGCTGAACCGCATTGTTTATTCGGATCAGGGGTCACCGGGGGTTTTTCACCCCATTCCATAACGCACTAAGGCTAATTTTATGCGGCAAAGGCTTTCTTCAGCGCCTTACCTCCCAAGCGTAAGGCTGCCTTGCCATGCGGCATAAAGGCGTAAAAGTTCAGAAACGCATGCAGGGCACCGGGGTAACAGTGATATATCACTTTAACTCCCGCCCGCTCCAAAGCCTGCGCATAGGCCGTGCCCTCATCACGCATTGGATCACATTCGGCTGTAATAATAACGGCTGGCGGTAAGCCTTGTAAATCTCGGTTTAAGCCCGGCGCAAAACGTGGATGCAGCCAGTCTTCTTCCTTTTGAATATACTGATCTCCATACCACTGCATGGACCTGCGGGAGAGAAAATATCCTTTCTCGTAAGTGCGGTGAGATGGAAAAAGCTTCTCTCCGTATAAGGATGGATAATACAACAACTGTATAACAGGTTTGGGCCCCAGCCCCGCGCGCCCATCCTGTGCCAAAACAGCAGCCAGATTTCCACCAGCACTATCCCCCGCAACGGCAACTTTACCCCCCCAATACCGGGCAGAAGCACCAGCAAGCCACTGCAAAGCAGCCTGACTGTCATCAATAGCAGCGGGAAAAGGATGCTCTGGCGCTAAGCGATAATCGGGCAAGAGCACAGCCGCCCCAGAAGCCCGCGCCAAGCGGCAGCAAATACCGTAATGGGAATTCAACCCACAGTGCACAAACCCCCCGCCATGCAGGTACAGCAACGCGCCCCTTACCCGCCCATAGGGAATAAAAAGGCGCGCCCGCATAGGCCCCGCAGCACCGGGGATAGATAATGTCACGACCCTTCGCATCGGCACAGATGAAAGACGTAGCGGGAAGGAAGGCGTATCCATAGCCTTGCGCAACCGCACAAGAAACGCAGCCATTTCCTGCGCTACATTATGGGGCCTGTCTGCTTCAGACGCATCTTTGCCCGCATACTTCCGCTTAAGCTGCTCCTGCCATGTGATACAGCGCAGCAAAAGCCGAGATGGAAGATTGGGCCGTGCGGGCACAGAGTTTTGAGGCACATCAGAAAAATCAGACATAGCTACCTGATTACCGGCAATTTTCTGCATCGTCATGCCTTCATAACATCAGTTGCGGCTTGACCTGAACGCAAGCCCGACGCAGGGTGCGCTCCGTCAGGTGGTTGGGCGGTCGCTGTCCTGCTCTTTAACGGGTAGGAGAGAGGAAAGTCCGGGCTCCACGGAAGAACGGTGCCGGCTAACGGCCGGCGAGGGTAACCTTAGGGAAAGTGCCACAGAAAACAGACCGCCTTCCGGGTCTGACTTTGTAAAATCCTTATGGGATTTTATGGGACAGGCTGAAGGTAAGGGTGAAACGGTGCGGTAAGAGCGCACCGCTCCGCTGGTAACAGAGGAGGCACGGTAAACCCCACCGGGAGCAAAACCGAATAGGAACAGCAGAAACCCTTGTGGTTTCGGGGGTTCTTCCGCCCTGCTGTTCGGGTTGGTTGCGAGAGGCATGTTGCAAAACACGCCCTAGACGAATGACCGTCCAGCCTCTTTACAGAGGTGGACAGAACCCGGCTTACAGACCACCTGACACTCTCTTTAATCTGTATTCATCCCGGTTTTTTCATCAAAAATAGAACATAAAAAGAACAGAAAACGGCAATCTTTTGTTTGCCGCCACAAAATCAATACATTCGCGTCAGAAATCTTTTCTGCATGAATACTTAAATAATGGCGGTTTTCTGCTGTTTTTTCTGTCATTTTAATTTGCGTCCCATAACATCCCATGCTATCCCATACCAAACCACAAGTGTGGTGAAGGCGGTTCTGTTCCCCGCTGAATTGCGAACGGAAAGGCTGATTCTGCAAAGGCTTCTGACGTACGTGGGCGTATTTCTCGGCACGCATGAAAATCGATTCGACGCCAAGGGGCGTATTTCGATTCCTGCCGGGTTCCGTTCAGTACTCAAAACGCAGCAGACGGAAGGTGACGCGCTGATGATTCTCCGCCCCTCCCATACCCTGCCCTGTGTTGAGGCATGGCCTGCCGTGGCTTTTGCACGCCTGACCGAACCGCTTGATCGGCTGGACATGTTTTCTGATGAGCATGATGATCTGGCGGCTGCCCTATATGCTGATGCTTACCCCATAGACCCCGATCGTGAAGGCCGCATTATTTTACCCGAATTTTTACGTGATCATGCCGGGCTGGCAGATAGTCCCACGGCTGCCTTTATGGGCGTTGGTCGTATCTTTCAGATATGGGAACCTCAGGCCGCGCAGCAGCGCCGGGTAGAAGCACGCCAGCGTTCACGCCGCGTTAGCATTCCGGCTACAGGTGGGGCAGATTCAAAAGGGCGCAATGCATGAACGCTCTTTCTGCCTTTACACCCCCTGAAACGGCTCAGGGCCATATTCCCGTTATGTTGCCAGAAGTTCTGGAATATCTTTATCCCGCAGATGGTGAGCGTATTCTGGATTGCACGTTTGGTGGAGGCGGCTACAGCTCTGCCATTCTAAAAAGCGCAGATTGCAATGTCTGGGGTATTGACCGTGACCCGGACGCAATTGCGCGCGGGCAAGCACTCAGCCGTCATTTCCCTGCCGCCAATGGCACATCTCGCCTCCATATGTTGCAAGGCAGCTTTGGCAACATGCAGGCGCTTGCCAGTGCCGCAGGCATTTCCACGTTCGATGGCATTGTGCTGGACTTGGGCGTCTCCTCCTTTCAGTTGGATGAAGCTGACCGCGGCTTTTCCTTCCGTATGGAAGGCCCGTTGGATATGCGCATGGAAAAATCCGGGCCATCAGCCGCAGATATCGTCAACAAGGCACCGGAAGCAGAACTGGCAGATATTTTCCATTTTTATGGAGAAGAGCGCCACGCACGCCGTCTTGCCCGCGCTGTTGTAAACGCACGTTCGGAAATGCCTTTTGAAACCACAACACAACTGGCCAATCTTGTACGCTCTGTTATTCCCAAAGATCGTTCCGGCATAGATTCCGCTACGCGCGCCTTTCAGGGCCTGCGCATTGCCGTGAATGATGAACTGGGCGAAATTGAGCGCGGGCTTGAACAGGCGCTGGATATGCTGGCACCTGGTGGACGACTGGTTGTTGTTTCCTTCCATTCACTGGAAGACCGTATCGCCAAACGTATGGTGCAGCATGCCACGGGCAAGGATAAAAGCTTTTCACGCTATGATCCTCGCGCCGCAGGCACCCCAGCGCCAGAAGCCGATTTTGTGGCCCTTACACACAAAGCGCGGCGGCCCACCGATACCGAATGTAGCTATAATCCGCGCGCCAGAAGTGCACGGCTGCGCGCTGTCATGAAACGTGCTTCAACCCCTGCTTCCGTAAAAAAGGGCTAAGTCCATGATCCCCCGTCCATTTACATGCTGCTGTGCGGTTCTGGCGATTGCATCTGGCTTTTTCCTTTACACAAAGAAGCACCAGACCACCCTTCTCGATCAGCAAATTTCGCAGATCGTGAAGGAAACGGAGCACGTTCGCACACAAACATCCATCCTGCGCACGGAATGGGCTTTGGAAAACCAGCCTGAACGCTTGGCCCAGCTTGTGGCGCGGCATGAGGCTGGGTTACAGACCATGAACCCTACGCAGTTTGTACGTATGGCTGATTTGGAAAGCCACCTGCCTGCGGTTGTAAAAGATGCCCAGCCGCCTGCACCGGCATTGGTTGCAGACAAATCAACCAATGTTGCCCCCCCGCCAGTTATTGCGCCCACAGTGCACGCACCGGCTGTTGTGGCTGATGCACGCCCTGCGCACGTAACACCACCGGCAGTTCCCCATCAGGCGCGCCCCGTGGCCGCACCAACTATTGTGGCTGATGTACCGCATGTTGCAGCGGAACCTGCCCCTCGTCCACGCGCAACATCTGTAGCTGATGCCGCACCTGTTCTGCATGTACCTACCTTACATCATGATCACCCTCATACTGCGCCTGAACCCGTAGCTGCACCAGTGCGTGTTGCACAAACAACCGAGCCCGCCGTACCTTCGCACCCTGTGCACCACATGGCTGTAGAAACACCGCGCCCGCAGGCTGTTGCCTCCACCAACGTGGATGACGATGCACCTGTAGCCCCGGTTCGCCACAGCCTTACCCATGCGGCATCCCCTGCCATTCGGCACGTTGCACAAGCTTCGGATGATGATACGGCGCCAATCCGCCATCCTCTGCCAGTTGCAGCGGCTAGCTGGCATGCTACACGCCCGCATCGCGCATCTTCGGCACCTTCCAGCTATATGGAAGCGCGCGCGACTTCCGGCTATAGCAGCGGTTCTTTGCTCAGCCGCGGTGGTGATGCGCTGCCGGCTCCGGTTCCGGTTGCCAACTGATTTTTGTGGTTAAAGGCCTTTCTGACCTGACATGTCTGTCTCCCCCAATGACCCCGAACCAACGCGTACAGTAGGTGTTACGGGGGACGATTTGCGCGCCCGCGCACATCGGGACCAAATGCATGTAAGGCTTTTGGGTGTTGCTGGCGGTTTTTGCCTGATTTTTGCCGTTGTCGCCATTAAGCTTACTATTGCAACCGTCGTTCACCCCATGACGCCAGAAAAGCGGCAGATTGCGCCACAGGTTCCTGAAATTCCTAAAATTGACCCCAAGGGCAGCCTTGCTGGTGATTTCTCTCTGCCGCAAGTACACCGTGCTTCCATTGTGGATCGCAACGGCCAAACCTTGGCGCTTTCTCTGCCTGTTGCGCAGGTTTATGCAAACCCGCAAGAGCTGATCGACCCCAAGGATGTTGCGCACAAGCTAAAGTCTATCCTGAAGGATATAGATGAGCAGGAAACCGCTGATCGCCTTTCCCGCCCCAAGCAGTTTGTTTACATCGCACGTAATATTTCGCCCCAACAGGAACTGGCCATCAATAACCTTGGCATTCCGGGCATCTATTTCGAACCGGGTGAAAGGCGGCATTACCCGTTAGGCCGCATGGCCGCCCAGATTATGGGCACTGTTGATATTGACGATCACGGCGTGGCTGGGATTGAAAAATACTTTGATAAGCGCCTGCTTTCTGATCATCGCCCGCTCCATCTCTCACTGGATATTCGTGTTCAGTCTGCTGTGCGTGAAGAAGTGGCAAATGCCATGCAGACATTCCAAGCCATTGGGGCATGTGGCATTGTGATGGATGTGCGCACCGGTGAAATTATCGCCATGGTCAGTCTGCCTGACTTTGATGCCAATAATTTTGCCCATGCCACTAATGATGAGCGCTTTAACCGTGCGGTTACTGGTTTGTACGAACCGGGGTCTACCTTTAAGCTGCAAACAACGGCTATGGGGCTGGAAACAGGCACTATCCATATTTGGGATCGGTTTTCATCCGTACCGTTGCATATCGGACGCTTTACTATCCGCGATATGAAGAGTGACCATTTCTCTCCGTGGCTGACATTGCCCGAGGTGATGGCTTATTCCTCCAACCCGGCAGCCGCACATATCGCGTTGGATGTTGGGGGCAAAAAACAGTCCGAATGGCTGCGTTCCATGGGGTTTTTCTCCCCCGTTCCGGTGGAACTGCCAGAAGCTGCACGCCCATTGGTGCCACATCAATGGGGTATTGCCACGGTTATGACAGTTGGGTTCGGGCATGGCGTGGCAGAACCCCCATTGGCTATTGTGCGTGGCACAGCGGCTACGGTTAATGGCGGTATTCTGGTAACGCCTACTTTGCTGGATAAGGAAGACCCAGCCAATGCCACAGTCAGCGCGCCCGGCATAAGCCCGCAATTTGCCAGCGGCATTCAAAATGCAGCGCTTGAGCAAAGCGTGGAAGATGATACTCAAAGCAGCGGAGCAGATGCCCCAGTTACGCCCGCAGGCCCGCGTATTCTTTCCGAAAAAGTATCCAGCCTTCTGCGTCGTCTTTTACGGCTGGATGTTACCCACGGCACAGGGCGCACTGCGGAATCTCCGGGGTATTTTGTGGGCGGTAAAACCGGCACGGCAGAAAAAATTGGCCCACATGGTGGCTACCTGAAGCACGTCAATATCTCGGCTTTTACAGGCATTTTCCCCATGAACTCACCGCATTATGCTGTGTATGTTATGCTGGATAGCCCCAAACCCACACCCCAAACCCACGGCTGGACCACAGCAGGCTGGAACGCGGCACCTACTGTTTCCAAAATTGTTTCACGCATTGGCCCCATGCTCCAGATTTTTCCAGATACAGAGCATGCTGAGCAAATTGATGCGCAAATGGCTCTGCCCCTGCACCCTGCAGTGCCGCGTGGCGTAAGGCCACTTGGCCCTGGGAACGATCCGGGAGACCCGCGTAAAGCGGAAGCCGAACACAAGGCAGAAAAAGAAGCCCTTAAACGTGCTATGGCTGAACGCAAAAAAGCGGCTGCGGAGGTTATGGACGAATGAGCCTTCCTCTTTCCACCCTTCTTGCTGCTGTAGGGCTTCCGGCTCTGCCCGGAAATCCTGAAATTTCTTCCATTACAGCGGACAGTCGGCAGGTAAAACCGGGCACGCTTTTTGCCGCGTTGCCGGGTGTAAAAGCCGATGGCCGGGCCTTTATCGCAACTGCCGTGCAAAATGGTGCAGCAGCAGTTTTGGCACCCGCAGATACACAATGGCCGACTGATGTACCCGCCTGCCCGCTGGTTCTGGCATCTAACCCACGCCACGCACTGGCGCTTATGGCGGCTGTTCTGGCGGGGCCGCAGCCACAGCATCTGGTAGCTATTACTGGCACAAATGGCAAAACCAGCACTGCGGATTTTATGCGCCAGATCTGGGCGTTGCAGGGCTTTAAGGCCGCTGCCATTGGCACGCTTGGCCTTACCGGGGCGGAAGAAACTTCCATTTCATTTCCAGCACTTACCACGCCAGATTCGGTTGCCCTTGCCAATGGGCTGGCAGCGCTTACTCAAGCTGGCTTTCAGCATGTGGCGCTGGAAGCCTCATCCCACGGGTTGGAACAAGGGCGGCTAGATGGTTTACATCTTGCCGCAGCGGGTTTTACCAATCTAACACGTGATCACCTTGATTATCATCTGACCATAGAGGCCTATCGCACAGCCAAATTGAAGCTGTTTGATACCCTTTTGCCAGAACATGCCATTGCGGCTGCCAATGCCGATATGGATGCACAAACGCTCCAAGCCATCCGTGCCATTGCCGCACGGCGGAACCTACGGTTAAGGCTGGTTGGAGAGCACGGCACAACACTCCGCCTTGTAGCACATAACGCTCTCCCCGCCGGGCAGGAATTGACCATTGAACACGATGGCCGCACGAGCACGGTTCTGCTGCCTATTCCGGGCCGCTTTCAGGCAGACAACGTATTGCTGGCTGTAGCCTTGGCCGCACAGGATAATGCCGAAATTGCGCGTATTCTCCCCCTTCTGCCCCATCTTAAAGGGGTGCGGGGACGTCTGGAACGCGCAACAGTGCTGCCCAACGGAGCCTGCGCCTATGTGGATTACGCCCATACGCCAGATGCACTGGCACGGCTTTTGGCATCTTTACGCCCCCACGCACGCGGCAAACTGATTGTTGTTTTGGGCGCAGGCGGAGACCGCGATAGTGGCAAGCGCCCTCTTATGGGGCAGGAAGCCGTAAAAGGTGCGGATATTGCCATTATTACAGATGACAACCCGCGCACAGAAAACCCGGCCTCCATTCGTGCAGATATAAAAACCGGCGCTCCGCAAGCGCTGGAAATTGCAGATAGAAAACAGGCAATAGCAGAAGCTCTTTCCATGCTTAAAGCAGACGACGTACTGGTTGTGGCCGGCAAAGGTCACGAACAGGGACAAATTATAGGCAATACCATTTTACCGTTTGATGATGCCGCCGTGTTGCGCACACTGGCGGGCCATCCATGAGCCTTTTGTGGACGCGCGAAGAACTGGAAACCGCAACGGGTGGAACGTTTTTAGGAAATGCTCCTGTTTCCGTTACCGGCATTTCAATTGATACACGTTCCCTTGCCCCCGGAGACCTGTTTATTGCCCTCAAAGGCGACAACAGCGATGGCCATGCGCACATTGCTACAGCGCTAGAAAAAGGTGCCGCGGCCGTTCTGGCTCATTCAGCCGAAGGGTTAACAGACCCGCGTATTCTGCTGGTATCTGATACCATGCTGGGCCTTCAAAAACTGGCACTGGCCGCACGGACGCGCTTTAAGGGTAAAGTTGTAGCCGTAACGGGCAGCGTGGGTAAAACCACCACCAAGGAAATGCTGCGCCTTTGCTTGGCACCTTCTGGCCTGACACATGCGGCCGAGGCCTCCTACAACAACCATTGGGGCGTGCCTCTTACCCTTGCGCGCCTACCGCGAGAGGCTGCTTTCTGTATCAGTGAAATTGGCATGAACCATCCGGGAGAAATTCTTCCGCTTGCCAAAATGGTGCAGCCAAATGTGGCCGTTATCACCACCATTGGCTCAGCGCATCTGGGCCATATGGGCAGTCTGGATGCTATTGCAGCAGAAAAAGCCTCCATTATTACCGCACTGCCCGCAGGCGGTATTGCCATTGTGCCGGATGATGCGCACGGCACACCGTTTTTTACAGCAGCAGCAGTAAAAGCGCAGGCTGTTTTGTGGCCCTGTGGTGTAAACCCTCAAAGCACTGCACATCTGAGCCATTTGCAAACTGGTGCTGATGGCTCGCACTTTGATGTTTCCATTTTGGGCAAAACTTTCAACGTCCACCTTCCCGCCCCCGGCACTCATCTGGCCCGCAACGCCGTTGTGGCACTCGCAGCTTGTGCCGCCCTAGGTGCAGATGTTGCAAAAGCCGCAGCCGCATTGGCAGCTTTCCGTCCGGGCAACGGTCGTGGTGCCCTCACCAAAATTGCCGGTGGGGCCATTACGCTGCTGGATGAAAGTTACAATGCCTCAGCGGCTTCCATCCGGGCTGCTTTGGATGTTGTGCGCCATATTCCTGCCACGCGCCGTATTGCCGTTCTGGGCGATATGCGTGAACTGGGTGAATTTTCCATTTCCGAACATCAAGCGCTTGCTGCCCCTACAGCCAGTGCTGCTGACCTCGTTTTTTGCTGCGGATCCTACATGAAAACCCTTTTTGATGCCCTTCCGCCCTCTAAGCAGGGCGCATGGGCAGAAAGCGCTGCTTTACTTGCTCCTCATGTCTGCGCGGCTTTGCGCAAAGGAGACGCCGTGTTGGTGAAAGGCAGTTTAGGGAGCCGCATGCGTGATATTATTGCAGCACTCAACGCACTTCCCGCAGTGGAGTGTGCCTAATGCTGTATATGCTAATTTCTCACGCTGCGCATGATGGACACATCACAATCCTGAACCTGCTGCGCTACATCACGTTCCGCGCGGGGTGTGCGTGTATGACAGCCCTTGGCATCAGCCTGCTTCTTGGCCGCCCGCTTATTAGAATGCTGCGCCGTATCCAACGCGAAGGTCAGCCCATTCGCGCCGTTGGCCCTGAACGCCACATTCTGGAAAAAACCGGCACGCCCACAATGGGGGGGGTCCTTATTTTGATTTCTCTGGTGATCTCCATGCTGATTTGGGGAGATCTGGAAAACGGGTTTGTGTGGGCCGTTATGCTCACCACGCTGGGTTTTGGCGCCATTGGGTTTGCAGATGATTACCGCAAACTTGCGCGCCGCAACACGGATGGTCTTTCCAAACGCGCCCGGCTTGGTGGAGAATTTGGTATCTCGCTTATCTGCGGGTTATGGCTGCAATATCTTATGCCACCAGAACTGGCAAACCATCTGGCTTTTCCGTTTGTAAAAGACCTTCTGCTGCCGATGGGTATTCTCTACCCTGCGTTCGCCATGATCGTGATTACCGGCTTTGGCAATGCGGTTAACTTTACCGATGGGCTGGATGGGCTGGCTATTGGCCCCGTTATTGTGGCTTCCTTAGTGTTTGCCATTCTTTCCTATCTGGTCGGCAACCACGTTTTTGCTGATTACCTGCAAATCCACGCCGTGCCCGGTACGGGGGAACTGGCCGTATTCTGCGCCGCTCTTGTGGGGGCTGGCCTTGGGTTTTTGTGGTTTAACGCCCCTCCGGCCTCGGTCTTTATGGGGGATACAGGCTCTCTTTCCCTTGGTGGTGCACTGGGTTCCCTAGCCGTAGCTATCAAGCATGAACTGGTGCTGTGCATTGTGGGTGGCCTGTTTGTGGCGGAAACACTTTCTGTGGTCATTCAGGTGTTTTGGTACAAACGCACAGGTCGGCGTGTGTTTCTTATGGCCCCTTTCCACCACCATTTTGAGAAAAAAGGGTGGGCAGAACCCAAAATTGTCATCCGGTTCTGGATTGTCTCCATTGTTCTGGGGCTGTGTGGTCTGGCCACGCTGAAACTAAGATGAACGGCTTTTCACCCTCCCTGTTTTCCGGGCAACGCTTTGCTGTTTTCGGGCTTGGCAAAAATGGCTTGCCAGCAGTGCTTATGCTGGCAAGCACAGGTGCCACCGTACAGGTATGGGATGATGGTGAAGGTGGACGCAAAGGGCTGGCAAAAGCACTTTCCACTCTTGCGCCAAACGTTGCCACGCGTATTCAGTGCAAGCCGTTTGAAAGCCTAAATGGGTTTGAAGCACTTATTCTTTCCCCCGGCATTCCACACGTCTTACCCAAGCCACACCCTATTGCCCTTATGGCCAAGGAAGCGGGCATTCCCATTCTTTCCGATGCGGAACTGCTTTATCGGGCTGTGCGCAAATCTGGCAGCAAAGCCCGTTTTGTTGGCATTACAGGCACCAACGGCAAATCCACCACCACCACTTTGCTGGCCCATATTCTGACAGAAGCCAAACTGCCCGTAGCCGCTGGTGGCAACCTGGGGCCAGCCGCCCTTGCCCTGCCTTTGCTACCGGATAGCGGCGTATATGTGCTGGAAATGTCGTCCTACATGCTGGAACGGCTGGATACCCTGCGCTTTGATGCCGCATGTTTACTGAACCTGACGCCAGATCACCTAGACCGTCACGTAGGCATGGATGGCTACGCTCAAGCCAAAAAGCGGGTGTTCACCGGCCAGACAGGCAAGGATCTGGCTGTTGTTGGCATGGATGATACATGGTGCCGCACCATTGCAGCAGAGCTGGAACATGGACCTGCCAAGTGTGAAACCATTTCTGGCACCAATCCGGCCTGTTCTTACTACGGCAAGGATGGCGCCATATGGCACCACAGCACATGTATAGCACAAACCGGGCTAAGCCTTCCCGGTGCCCATAATGCAGAAAATGCCGCTGCTGCTATTGCAATAGCGCGCTTTCTGGATGTGCCAGATGCAACCATTGCGCAGGCTGTAGCCTCCTTTCCCGGCCTTCCACACCGGCAAAAGCTTGTAGCTTCCTGCAACGGGGTGGATTTTGTGGATGACAGCAAAGCCACCAATGCAGATGCAGCCTCACGCGCCTTGGGGTGTTATGAAAAACTGGTGTGGATTGCAGGCGGCACGGCAAAAGAAGGCGGCATTGCCTCTCTCACGCCCTATTTCCCGCATATTGCACATACATTCCTGATCGGGCGGGATGCTCCGCAACTGGCCCAAACACTAAAAGAACACAACGTGCCTTTTACTATGGCAGAAACACTGGAAAACGCCGTGCCTGCGGCTTATACGGAAGCGCACCTTACGCATACGCCTGTTGTGCTGCTTTCACCCGCCTGCGCCAGCTTTGATCAGTTTTCTGGGTTTGAGGCACGTGGCCTGCGCTTTCAGGAACTGGCAGATGAGGTTTGCGCCCGGCATGCGGGCATGACAGAGCAGTGAGAGACTGATGGCCGGTTCTTCCCGCACCGATGATTCCCCGTTTGGCCGCTGGTGGCGGAATGTAGACCGGACAACTCTGATCTGCACCTTCATCCTTATTGGTTTTGGCTACATCCTTATGCTGGCCGCCAGCCCTGCTGTGGCCGTGCGTATTGGCGCATCGCGCAATATGTTCATTTTCAAGCAGGTGATGTTTTTAGGCATTGCGGGGGTTATCGTGGTGGGCATTTCCATGCTCTCCCGCAAGGCTGTGCTGCGCCTTTCCATAATAGGCGGCATGCTTATGCTAGGGGCAACAGCACTTACCCTTGTGCATGGCATAGAAATTAAAGGGGCGCGGCGCTGGATTGCCCTGCCCATGATGTCTCTCCAGCCATCCGAGTTTTTAAAGCCCTGCTTTGCCGTTGTTACAGGCTGGCTGCTGACGCAGCGCCGTGTTTCACGCTACTTTCCCGGTATGCTTATTGCCTTTGCCCTATATGGGTTGATTATGCTGCTGCTGAAATCTCAGCCAGACATTGGCATGCTTACGGTTATTACGGCCGTGTTTCTGGTGCAGCTTTTTGTAGATGGCCTCAACCTCATTCTGGTTGCATTTGGTTTTGGCTGCATGATTGCCGCCGGTATTGCTGCGTTTTTCATCTTCCCGCATGTGCGTTCCCGCGTTGAGCGCTTTATGCACCCCGGCGTGGGGGACCACTACCAGATTGATACCGCCCTGCGCGCCTTTGGCAATGGTGGCCTACTAGGCCGTGGCCCCGGTGAAGGCCGCGTAAAAGATCTGCTGCCAGATGCCCATGCAGACTTTGTGTTTGCTGTGGCGGGGGAAGAATACGGGCTGGTTGTGTGCATGCTCATTATCTGCGTATTTGGCGTGATTGTGGTGCGCACCCTGCTGCGGCTGATCCGTGAGGACGATCCATTTGTTGTGATTGCCACATCTGGCTTGGTGACAGGCTTTGGCCTGCAAGCGTTTGTGAACATGGCTTCTTCCTTGCATCTTATTCCCACCAAGGGCATGACACTGCCATTTATTTCCTATGGTGGGTCTTCTGCCATGTCTGTTGCGTTGGCTATCGGCATGGTGCTTGCTCTTACACGGCAACAACAGGGGCGTTCCCTGGCTGGCAATAGTTTTGTAACCACACTCAGACAATGGCGGTCAGCATGAGTTCACGTACTATCGTCATTGCCGCAGGCGGCACTGGCGGACACTTCTTTCCGGCCGAAGCGCTGGCAGATACATTGGCAGAACGCGGCCACCACCTTGTGCTTATGACAGATGGGCGCGCTGGTAAGCGGGAAAGTGGTGTATTTGCCCGTGGCCCGCAATATGTTCTCAATGGTGCTGGTGTGGCTGGGCGTGGGCCAATCCGTGCCATTCGTGCAGGCGTCACCCTGTTGGCAAGTGCATGGAAAGCGCGTGCCATTCTCCAACAAATCAAGCCTGATGTAGTGGTAGGTTTTGGGGGCTATCCTTCCGTGCCGCCTTTGTTAGGCGCACGGCTGATCGGGCGTAAACACCCCGCCCTGATTATTCATGAGGGCAATGCTGTGTTGGGTAATGCCAATGCGGTTCTTTCCCGCTTTGCGGATGTTATTGCTACGTCTTTCCCTTCCGTTGCCAAGCTACCTATTGGCGCGCGTACCGTGTTTACAGGTATGCCCGTACGCCCCGCCATTGCCGCCCTTGCGGGTGAAGGATGGGTGCCACCAACAGACCATATTAACCTACTGGTATGGGGTGGTTCTCTGGGGGCGCGTATTTTCTCTCAGGTTGTGCCTGCCGCTATAGCCAAATTGCCGGAAGGCCTGCGCCAACGTATCCATATTACACAGCAGGCGCGGCAAGATGATCTGGATGCCGTGCGCACTGCATATGCAGAAATGGGTGTGCAGGCACGTGTTGAATCCTTCTTGCAGGATGTGCCCGAACTTCTAGCCTCCGCCCATCTGGTTATCGGGCGTGCTGGCGGCTCTTCTGTGGCAGAAATTACAACAGCGGGCCGCCCGTCCATTCTGGTGCCTTTGCCCATTGCCGCCAGCGATGAGCAAACGGAAAATGCCCGCGCCATTACCAATGCCGGAGCAGGCTGGATGATACGCCAGCCAGACTTCACCTCTGCGGCCCTTGCCAGCCGCCTGAATGATCTTTTCACCGCGCCGGATGAACTGGCACAGGCAGCCCAAGCCGCTGCCACGCTTGCCCGCCCGGATGCTGCCCTCCGCTTGGCCGATATAGTAGAAGAATGCTTCACTCCTTCCCCTGCACCCGCCCATCCGACGACCTCCAGCGAGACGGAGACACGCGCATGAGAGCCCTCCCCCTTTCCATCGGAACCATCCATTTTGTCGGTATTGGCGGCATTGGCATGTCCGGCATTGCTGAGGTGCTGTGCCTGTTGGGATATTCTGTGCAGGGCTCGGATATTGCAGAAAACGCTAACGTTAAACGCCTGCGGGCTGCGGGTATTCCTGTAACCATTGGTCATAAAGCCGAAAATCTGGGTGATGCACAGGTGGTGGTTATTTCCACTGCTGTTAAGCGCGATAACCCGGAAGTTGTTGCCGCACGCGCCAAGCTAATTCCGGTTGTACGCCGGGCAGAAATGCTGGCTGAACTCATGCGCCTGCGCTGGTCTGTTGCTGTGGGTGGCACACATGGCAAAACCACCACCACCAGCCTTGTAGCTGCCGTGCTGGAAGCCGCCAAGCTGGACCCGACAGTTATTAACGGTGGTATTATTGAAGCCTACGGCACCAATACCCGTATGGGGAAAGGTGACTGGATGGTGGTTGAGGCAGATGAGAGCGATGGCTCCTTCCTGCGCCTGCCTTCCGTTATTTCGGTTGTTACTAATATGGACCCGGAACATCTGGACCATTGGGGCTCCCCCGAAGCAATGGAAGCAGCTTACGACCAGTTTGTTTCCAACGTGCCATTTTACGGATTTGCCGTGCTGTGCATTGATCACCCAGCCGTGCAGCAGATGATCCCGCGCCTGTCTGACCACCGGATTGTCACCTATGGGTTCTCTCCACAAGCCGATGTGCGCGCAGAAAAACTGATTACTGACAAACTGGGCGCCACGTTCGAAGTTACGCTAACAGATCGCGTAAGCCGCCACACCCGCAAGGCTGGCCCCTTCCGTCTGCCTATGCTGGGTTCTCACAATGTGCAGAACGCTCTGGCCGCCATTGCCGTAGCAACGGAAATGGACATCAGTGATGACGTCATCCGTTCAGGCCTAGCCAGTTTCCGTGGTGTAAAACGCCGCTTTACCCGCACGGGGGAAGCCGGTGGCATTACGGTGATTGATGATTACGGCCATCATCCTGTTGAAATTGCCGCTGTACTGAAAGCTGCCCGGCAAGCTGGTGCCAGCCATGTTATTGCCGTTATGCAGCCGCATCGCTATTCGCGCCTGAAAATCCTGTTCTCAGATTTCTGCGCCTGCATGAATGATGCAGATACCGTGATTGTGTCAGATGTGTACGCTGCGGGTGAAGACCCATTGCCCGATGCCAGCCGCGACAAGCTGATTGAAGGCCTGCGTGAACGTGGGCACCGTTCGGTGGTACCATTGTCCAGCCCAGACCATTTGGCAGAAATGATCAACGCCATCGCCAAACCGGGGGATTATGTTGTGTGCCTTGGCGCAGGCACTATTACCAACTGGGCGCAGGCTCTACCTGCCCAGCTTGCTGCCCTGCAGGCAGAAGACAAGGGTGGCAACGCGGCATGAACAATCCGGCCTCCATGCAAGATATGGTCAAGCATGCTTTTGCCAATATGCGCGGAAGGCTAACACCACAGGCACCTTTGGGCCCACGCACGTGGTTTCGGGTTGGTGGGGCGGCAGAATGGCTGTTTCAGCCTGCTGATGCCGAGGATCTGGCTGGTGTTTTGCAACGCCTTTCCCCCGAACTGCCCATAACGGCTTTGGGAGCTTGCTCTAACGTCATCATCCGTGATGGTGGGTTGGAAGGCGTGGTGGTGCGTATGGCGCGTGGGTTTGCTGACATTACGGTAGAAGCTGACGGCATTATAGCTGGCTGCGCCTGTCTGGATGCCACCGTGGCCGAACATGCTGCACAGGCTGGGCTTTCTGGGCTGGAATTTCTGGCTGGCATTCCCGGTTCCATTGGAGGAGCTGTGCGGATGAACGCAGGCGCTTATGGGTCAGACATCGCCAATGTTCTGGATTGGGCCGAAATTATTACGAGGGACGGCAGCCTGATCCGGCTGGATAACGCTGCCCTGCGGTTTGGCTATCGTCGCTCTGGCCTGCCGGAAGGTGCATTTGTTATTCGTGCCCGTTTGCGGGGCACACCAGCAAATGCGCAAGATGTTGCCAACCGTATTGCAGAAGTACGCGCCGCGCGTGAGCTTTCTCAGCCTGTGCGAGCACGCACCGGGGGCTCCACCTTCCGCAATCCAGATGCAGAAACATCTGCTCGTAAAGCTTGGGAACTGATTGACGCCGCAGGGTGCCGTGGGCTGCGCCACGGAGATGCGCAGGTAAGTGAAAAACACTGCAATTTCCTCATCAATCTAGGCAATGCCACAGCAACCGATCTGGAGGAATTGGGGGAAGACGTGCGCACACGCGTTGCCCAGAATTCTGGCGTTTCCCTGCACTGGGAAATCAAGCGGCTAGGTAAAACGGAGGCCTCCCCCAAATGAGTGCACCAAAACGCGTTACCGTACTGATGGGCGGAATGTCTTCCGAGCGCGTAGTCAGCCTTTCCTCCGGGCAAGGTGTGGCTGAAGCGTTGCGCAGCAAAGGGTATGATGTTTGCACGTTGGATGCCCAAGCAGATCTGGCAGCACTGGTTGAAACACTGAACACACAAAAGCCGGATGTGGTGTTTAACGCCCTACATGGTCGTTTTGGTGAGGATGGCTGTATTCAAGGCATTCTGGACTGGATGGGCATTCCCTATACCCATTCGGGTATTCGGGCCTCGGCCACTGCCATGAATAAAGCTGCTGCCCGTGCTATTTTCCAAACTGCCGGATTGCCTGTAGCCGAAGGGATGGTGGTAGATATTGCCACCCTTGCCGATGCAGATCCCCTACCCACACCATATGTTGTGAAACCACTCAATGAAGGCTCATCCGTTGGGGTTTCCATTGTGCGTACGGGTTCCAACACGCGGGCAGATATTGTTAAAAACTGGACTTTTGGCCCACAAGCCCTTGTAGAAGCCTTTATTCCGGGCCGTGAAATTACCGTAGGTGTTATGGGGGATCGTGCTCTCACCATTACGGATATTACCCCCACCGGCACGGGGCATGATTTTTACGACTATGATTCCAAATATCAGGTCGGCGGTTCTGCCCACGTTCTGCCTGCACAAATTGATGCTTCTAGCGCCAAACTTGCGCTGGAAGTTGCTGTAAAGGCTCATCAGGCTTTGGGCTGCTCTGGCGCATCGCGCTCTGATTTCCGGTTGGATGATACCAATCCGGAGCAGCCACACCTCATTCTGCTGGAGGTCAACACGCAACCGGGTATGACGGCAACTTCCCTGTTACCCGAACAGGCCGCCTATTGTGGCATCAGCTACCCGGAACTTTGCGCGTGGCTGGTTGAACAGGCTACCTGCCGACAATGAGGGTGCCCCCATCTCCTGCTGACAGGCCCTCTCGCATCGGGCTTTTTCTTAGGCGGCAAAAACGTTTGCTGCGGCCTATTACCGGGCTGCTGTTTCTGGCCGTTCTGGGTGGTGCTGGATATATCAGCCTGAAAATTCCTGCTGTGCAGGAACAGCTCGCCCCTTTGCGCGATAAGCTGCTGGGTACCTCTGCCCTGCGCGTTACCAGCATTCATATTGACGGTGCGCAGCTCACCAGTGAGCAAAGTATTCGGGATGCATTGGGTGTAGAAGTTGGAGACCCCGTGCTAGATTTTAGTGTTTCCGCTGCACGGGAAAAACTGGATACCCTGCCTTTTGTTGATCACGTTACCATAGAACGCCATCTCTCTGGCGAAATTGACGTGCATATTACCGAACGCCTGCCCTATGCTGTCTGGCAGCATCAAGGGCATTTTGAACTGATAGATAAGCAAGGCAACCGTGTGCCAGACCAAGGCATGACAGGTAAGGATGCAGAAGCCTTTACCAAATTGCCGTTGGTTGTGGGGGATGGCGCAAACACATCCGCTGCCAACCTGATTGATATTATAGCACAAGAACCAGACATTAAAGCCCGTGTTACGGCTGCTGTACGTGTCAGTGACAGGCGTTGGAATCTTACACTGCGTGATGGCGCAACCGTGCTTTTGCCAGAAGGCGAGGAAGCACCGGCCATTCACAGGCTGGCAAAAATCAACGCTACAACACGGCTGTTGGATCGGCCCGTGCTGCTGATAGATATGCGCCTGCCAGACCGGTTGACCATTAAGGAAAAACCACCTGCATCTCCACCACCATCGGATGCAGGAAATAACACGCAAGATACTTCTGCACCGCACAAGGCAGATGCTCCCAAACCGGTCTCGCATCCTGTGCACCCTGCAGCTAAAGAAGCAAAAAAAGATAACCCGGAGGAAAACCCAGATGAGTGACCCCACGCGTTCACCCGCTTCCTCTGGATTTAGTCTTTCTGATCGGCTGCATAAAAAGCGCACGACAGCGGCAACTGGATCTTCCCTGCTGATGAGTGGCGGGGAAAGCTCTCTCCCCTTGCCACCTAGCGAGAAAAACAAACGGCCACATACATGGCGCAATGGTTACACCGCTGTTCTGGACATTGGTTCCACCAAAATCACCTGTCTGATTGGCAAAGGTGAGCCCAACGGCAATTTACGCGTGGTTGGTTATGGCTGGCGGCGTTCTGCTGGTGTGCGTAATGGGGCCATTACAGAATTGCAGGAAGCAGAAGCTGCCATTCGGGCCACCGTTGGGCAGGCCGAAACCATGGCAGAGCGCCCGATTGACAAGGTGGTGGTTAATCTTTCCTGCGGGCATCCGGCCAGCCGTCTGTTTAACGTGCGCTGGCCTATTGGCGGCCGGGTTGTCACAGAAGCAGATATTCGGCGTGTGGTAACGGAAGGCCGTATTCAGGCCACCGTTCAGGGGCGTGAAGTTATTCATACCCTCCCCATAGATTTTACCGTGGATGATACGGAAGGCGTTTCAGACCCACGGGGCCATTTGTGCGAAACGCTCAAAGCTCGCCTGCATATTATAGATGCGGCCACCACAGCACTGATGAATCTGGAAACTGTGCTAAGCCGTGCGGAACTGAAAATGGAAGCCTTGGTTTCGTCTCCTCTCGCTTCTGGCCTTTCCGTGCTGGATGCAGATGAGCGAGACCTTGGCACTACCGTAGTGGATATGGGGGGTGGCACCACATCTCTGGCGGTGTTTGGTGAAGGGCAAATTCTGCATACGGCTCAGATTGGTGTGGGCGGCCTGCATGTTACGCGTGATATTGCACGCGGGCTCAGCACCTCCTTGGAAAATGCCGAGCGCCTGAAAACCTTTTACGGCAGCGCAGATCTGGCATCAGATGTTGAAGATGAAGTGCTTACCGTTGAACTTTTGGGCAATGATGTCCCGCATTTTGAGCAGGTTTCACGCGCACAGCTCGGCCATATTATCCGCCCGCGCGTAGAAGAAACATTGGAACTGGTGCGTGAAAAACTGGATGGAGCAGGCCTTGGCACTGCGGCCAGTGGGCGCATTGTGTTAACTGGCGGCGCATCCTTGCTAGATGGCATTCGCCCTATGGCAGAACGCATACTTGGCATGCCAGTCAGTTCTGGACGTCCTTCTGGGGCAGGGTTTACGCGCTCCGTTCGCCTTGGGCGGCCTAAGCATATTATTGGGCTGCCCGAAAATACTGCTGCTGCTGCTGGCTTTGCAACAGCCGCTGGATTGCTGTTCTGGGCTGCCAGCGCAGAACGTCCTTTTGGAGACGTGGAGTTTCGGGAAGCAGCCCCTTCCGGCTTTTTACAAAAACTCGTCGCTTTTATTCGAGAGAGGGTTTGATTTAGCTTACAAATTCTTGGTAATCTGAATGTAATCTTATTTCTCTAAGCATATACCGGTAAGCTGCAGCCGTTCGGGAGACACACATGACACTCAACCTGAC
Source organism: Acetobacter oryzifermentans (assembly GCF_001628715.1). Classification (NCBI taxonomy): domain Bacteria; kingdom Pseudomonadati; phylum Pseudomonadota; class Alphaproteobacteria; order Acetobacterales; family Acetobacteraceae; genus Acetobacter; species Acetobacter oryzifermentans. The sequence continues at coordinate 2,096,598 of NZ_CP011120.1, forward strand.
CGTTCCACCCCAAACACATGCTGATTTTTCCCCAAAAATCACAGTTATTGGTGTTGGCGGTGGGGGAACGAACGCAGTTGACAACATGATTGCGTCCAACCTGCAGGGGGTTGATTTTGTTGTTGCCAACACCGATGCCCAAAGTCTGGAAAAAAGTCTGGCAGATAGCCGAATCCAGCTTGGCCCACATCTGACCCACGGTTTGGGTGCCGGCGCAAAGCCAGAAGTAGGCCGGGCTGCGGCAGAAGAAGCAGCAGATGAAATTGCACGGTATCTGGATGGCGCTCACATGGTTTTTATCACCACCGGCATGGGTGGTGGCACGGGCACAGGCGCAGCCCCCGTTATTGCCCGCATGGCGCGTGAGCGGAATATTCTGACCATCGGTGTTGTCAGTAAGCCTTTTGCTTATGAAGGCAAACGCCGTGGACGCGTTGCGGATGAAGGTATCAAGGAACTTCAGCAGTATGTTGATACGCTGATTGTTATTCCCAACCAGAACCTTTTCCGTATTGCCAACGAACGTACGACCCTACGTGAAGCCTATCAACTGGCTGATCAGGTGCTCAACATGGGCGTGCGCGGCGTAACCGATCTGATGATGGATCGTGGTTACGTTAATCTGGATTTTGCCGATATCCGCAGCGTTATGGCTGAAATGGGCAAAGCCATGATGGGCACAGGTGAAGGTGAAGGTGAAAACCGCGCTGTAGAAGCAGCAGAAGCCGCTATTTCCAACCCGCTGCTGGAAGATACCTGCATGTCCACCGCCAAGGGCCTGCTGGTGAACGTAACCGGTGGCGAAGACATGACCTTCTTTGAAGCAGAAGAAGCATTTAACCGTGTCTGCCGTGAAGTGCCTGAAGACGCGAACATGATCTTCGGGACTGTTATTGATGAAAAAATGAGCGGCCGTATCCGGGTATCTGTGGTTGCCACTGGCATTGATATGCCTTCCGATTCGACCGATCGTCCGCATTTGGTGGCGGTTGAGGGTGAGGCTCCGGCAGAACAGCCGCAGGCTGCTGTTGGTGGCGCCGCGCCAGCGCCGACTACTGCGCCTGCTCCACCCACAACAACGCAGGCTGCGCCTTCTACACAGGCCACAGCGGCACCGCAGCATGCGCAGGTTTTTCAGCCCGCTGGCGCCAATAATGTTTCTGCTCCGCCAGCACATACAGTGCCGGTACAGGCTGCGCCAACAGCAGCCACCAACCACCAGCCTCAACAGCTACGCCCGGCGGTATCTCCCCGCGCTGGTCTGTTTACTGAAACGCCGCGCCAACCCGCCGCAGCCCCTCAGCAGCAGGAAGCCCCAGCACATCGCAGCCTTTTTGGCCGCGTAACTGGTGCGTTCCGCCGCAACGGAGCCGATGCTTCCCGGCAGGAACCCAACGCTCAGCCGCGCCCCACCATCAGCCAAGCTGATCAGGGATCTGGCCTGCGTTCTGGTGAAGGAGATTCGGGGCTGGAAATTCCTACCTTCCTGCGCCGTTAATTTTTTATACTTTACTCTATAAATGCGTCGCCTTTCATAAGGCGGCGCATTTTTTATGTAATAGATGGCAATAATCGTTGACTGGCTTCTCCCAGAAACAAGCTTTAGCGTTGTCATAACTTTCTATCTACGCAAGCATAGGATGCCCAGATAATGGACGGTCTGCTAAGGGAGCCTCTCCTGTATTCCGATATTGTAGAAAGCCCAGTATCTTTTATGCCATCTATAAGGAAAACCCCGTCTGCTTTGCAGCATACGCTTCGTCATGCCATTTCGTGCACTGGCACGGGGCTGCATACGGGGCAATCCATTCGCATGAGCTTGCATCCTACCAGTGCCGGACATGGCATTGTGTTCCAGCGTACAGATCTGCCCAATGCGGCCCCCATTGCGGCCCGATACGATAACGTGTTGGAAACACGCCTAAGCACCGTTTTGGGTGAAGCTCAACGCCCAGAAAACCGGGTGGCTACGGTTGAGCATCTTATGGCGGCCTTGAATGGCTGCGGCATAGATAACGTGCTTGTTTTGATTGACGGCCCGGAAACTCCGGTTTTTGATGGGTCTGCCGCCGATTTTGTATTCCTGCTGGATTGCGCCGGGCGGAAGGCGCAGGATGCCCCCCGCCGTTTTATTGAAGTTTCCAAGCCCATTCGGATTTGCCATAATGATTCATGGGCAGAGCTTCACCCCATAGCAGGCCACCACCTTCATCTTTCCCTGAGCATTGATTTTCCGGCAAAAGCCATTGGCCAGCAAAGCTATAGCGCCGAGCTTACGCCGTGGTCTTTCCGCCATGAACTGGCAGATAGCCGCACTTTTACCCTTAAAGCGGAAATTGAAGCCCTGCATCGCGCCGGACTGGCACGCGGTGGCTCGCTCGACAATGCCATCGTGGTGGATGATGACCATATTCTCAACCCATCGGGCCTGCGTAAGCCGGACGAATTCATTCGGCATAAAGTCATGGACGCGGTGGGGGATCTCTACCTTGCCGGTGGCGTATTGTTGGGTGAATTCCGGGGCCACAGATCTGGCCATGCGTTGAACAACCAAGTTCTACGCGCCCTTTTTGCAGACCAGAATGCGTGGCGTGATATCACGACATCCCTACCCGCTGCGTCCGCCGCCTGATGCCTTTTTGGCGCAATAACGAATCAATAGCTGTTTCATTGCTTTTCTTGCGCAGTGGGCATGCTATAAGATGCCGTCTCTAAATGAAGAGCCGGTATGTCTGACATTTGTATCAAACCACAGTTACTTCGCCACGTCCTGCCCCGCGTGCTTTCAGTTGCCCTGCTGACGAGCCTGGCAGGCTGTGGCTTGTTTAATGAAAACAAGAAGCTGCCGCCGGCTCCCAAAATTGCTGCGCCTGAAACCCTTTACAATAACGGCATTGATGCCCTGCGCACTCGGCGCTATGCCCTTGCAGCTTCAGAGTTTGAAACGCTTCAGCAGAATTACCCCTATTCTGGTTACATCGCGAATGCCCAGCTTATGGAAGGCTACGCGTATTACCTGAAAGGGAAATACCCCGAAGCCGTGCAGCAGCTTAACCGCTTTATTAGCCTACACCCCACCAGTTCAGATTCCGCCTATGCCTATTATCTGCGCGCCCTGTGCTTTTACGAGCAGATTGCAGATGTCCAGCGCGATCAACAAGGCACGGCAGAATCTATGGATGCGCTGGAAGAAGTGATCACACGCTTTCCGCAGTCCAAATACGCACGTGATGCGCAGCTAAAAATTGACCTCTGCCGAGACCATCTGGCCGGTAAGGAAATGCTGGTTGGCCGCTATTATCAGCGTGAAAAGAACTACGAAGGCGCGATCAACCGCTACCAACGTGTGGTGCAGGATTTCCAGACCACCAACCATGTGCCCGAAGCATTGGAACGCATGGTGGAAGTGTATCTGGATCTGGGATTAACGGATCAGGCCCGTAAATCTGCCATTGTGCTGGGTTACAATTACCCCGGCAGCAAATGGTATCGCTATGCCTATGATAATCTGCACCGCTATCATTTGCTAACGGATAAGTTCCCTATTCCCGGCAAAATTGTTTCTGCATCTGATATGCCCAAAGATGCCGAACCCGGAACAGCTGGCGCCAAAAAAGGCACAGCTATGGAACCAGATGCTCTGGCAACAGATACGCGTAATGAAAACACACAGCCGCAGGCCATGCCTATTAAGGCAGCACCTGTTACACCTGTAAAAGCAGAACCTACTGCTCCGGCTGCCCCTGCAAGCTCACCTGCAAAATAAAGAACACATAGAGAACATTTTTCTGGCGGCTCGTGCCTGAAATGAGTATTGTGCATTTGCCGCCCCTCGCGGGCGGGGCAAGCAGGAAGCTATTGGCTTTTGTGTTTTGCCGTCTTTCCTGTCCTTTGGGCGCAAGCCCGGAAAACCGGATGCCATTATGCTAACAAGCCTTTCCATCAGGGATGTTGTTCTGATTGAAACGCTCGATCTCTCACTCCACGCAGGTTTTACTGCACTTACAGGGGAAACCGGAGCGGGCAAATCCATTCTGCTAGACAGTTTGGGCCTTGCCATGGGTGATCGTGCAAGCGCTGGCCTAGTACGTGCCGGTGCACCAGAAGCGCGCGTAACTGCCAGTTTTGATGTTTCTGCTTCACACGAGGCATTCGGCATTCTGCAAGAGCAGGACATTCCCGCAGAATTACAGGAGCCCTTGGTTCTACGCCGTGTTATCTCCAAGGAAGGCCGCTCCCGCGCATGGATCAACGATCAGCCTGTTGGTATCACGCTTTTGCGGCGCGTGGCCGCAACCCTCATTGAAATTCAAGGCCAGCACGAGCAAATGGGGCTGGCCGATTCCAGCACACATCGCGGTTTGCTTGATGCTTATGGTGTCAAACCTTCCCTATTAAGTGGTACTGCTGGTGCGTTTGATCGTTGGCAAACCCTGCGCTCAGAACTTGCCAATGCACATCGCGCTTTAGAAGAAGCCGCGCGGGAAGAGGAATGGCTGCGCCATACGGTTGATGAACTCACAGCCCTCGCCCCGCAACCGGGTGAGGAAGAGGAATTGGCCCAACAACGCCATGCGCTTCAACAAGCTGAACGACGTGGAGAAGCTATAGCCGCAGCCCTTTCCGAACTCACCCCCAAAGACAGACGCTCCCCCGGCCCGGCCGCCGCCTTACGTGGCGCAACCCGCGCCCTGCTACGCCTTGTGCCAACAAATGCGTCCGCTCCCTCCCCAACATCGGCAGAAGCCGAACCGTTAGAAGCCCGCACAACAGAAGCCCTCACAGCGCTGGAAAATGCCGAAAACGCTTTGGCAGAAGCCGAAAACCTGCTCTCCCGCTTAGCTGCGGACACAGAAGCCAACCCGCGCCTGTTGGAAGATACAGAAGAGCGCCTGTTCGCCCTTCGCACCGTGGCACGCAAACATTCCATTCCCGTAGATGATCTGGCAGAGTTGCTTACTCGGCTTTCTAGCCGCCTGACAGCACTGGAAAACGGCACGGCGGCGCTGGAATCTCTTAAAATTGCAACTGAAGAAGCGCGGCTGACATATATTCAAAAAGCCAAAGCGCTGCACGAAGCCCGCACCAAAGCTGCCAGCAAGATGGAGCAGGCCGTTACCGCAGAATTAAAGCCTATCAAACTGGAAAAAGCCCGCTTTCTGGTGGATATCAAGCCGCTTCCTGCTGAACAGTGGAGCAGGCAGGGTATGGAACAGGTGATCTTTCTGATCGCGGCCAACCCCGGCCAACCAGCAGGGCCTTTAGCTAAAGTTGCGTCTGGTGGTGAGCTTTCCCGCCTTATGTTGGCGCTTAAACTGGTTCTGGCTGGTCAATCAGGTATTGGTACACTGATTTTTGATGAAATTGACGCGGGCGTTGGGGGAGCTACGGCCGCCGCCATTGGTGAACGCCTGCATCGGCTTGCGCAAAATGTGCAGGTTCTGGCTGTTACCCATAGCCCTCAAGTGGCGGCCAGCGCAGATGCACATTTGCGTATTGGCAAACTTACCCGCAACGGCCAAACCGTAACACACGCCACCCCACTTACAGATACCGAGCGTAACGAGGAAATTGCGCGTATGTTGGCCGGTGATACAGTAACCGATGCCGCCCGCGCCGCTGCCGCCAGCCTACTTGGACATGACAACAATGCCTGAACCCGCCTTTCTTCCCGCTACAATGACACTCCAACAAGCACGGGAAGAACTGGAGCACCTTGCTGCCGAAATTGCCCACCATAATGTGGCTTACGATCAGCACAATGCGCCAGAAATCAGTGATGCAGAATATGATGCCCTGCGCAGGCGGTATGATGCCATTGTGGCTCAGCACCCACAGGCCGAACCAGAAAACAGCGCAGCCCAAGCCGTAGGGGCCGCACCCGATACAGCTTTTGGCAAGCACATCCACCTTGTGCCCATGCTCTCGCTGGACAACGTGTTTGACCGGGAAGATTTTGAAGGCTTCATCAGCCGCGCCTCACGCTTTTTAGGGCTGGATCAGGAAGCGACAGAACAACTGATTTTTGTAGGGGAGCCCAAAATTGATGGCCTTTCCATCAGCCTAACCTACGAAAAAGGCCGTTTTGTACGTGGCACCACCCGCGGAGATGGCACTGAAGGCGAAGACGTTACCGCCAATTTGCGCACGCTTAAGGATTTGCCGTTACGCCTTTCTGGCTCCTACCCCGATCTCATCGAAATTCGTGGTGAGGTTTTTCTTTCCAAAAAGCACTTTCTGGAACTCAACGCAGCGCAAGAAGCTGCAAACAAACAGCTGTTTGCCAACCCGCGTAATGCAGCAGCGGGTTCATTACGGCAGCTAGATTCCAAAATTACGGCACAACGCCCGCTGTCCTTATTCGCTTATGCGCTTGGTTTCTGCTCAGAAAAAATCAGCCGCAGCCATTGGGCTTATCTGGAGCAACTCAAAGCATGGGGTTTTCCGGTTAATCCGCTTTCTCGCCAGATTAAAGGCGTAGAAGATGCCGAAGTCTTTTTTGCGGAAGTCAGCCAGAATCGGGCTGAACTTGCCTACGATATTGATGGCGTTGTTTACAAAATTGATGATCTGGCCCTGCAAGAACGCTTAGGTTTTGCAGGCCGCGCCCCGCGCTGGGCCATTGCGTGGAAGTTTCCGGCGGAACAGGCGGTTACCCGCCTGAAAGAAATAGAAATTCAGGTTGGACGCACAGGTGCGCTTACCCCTGTTGCACATCTGGAGCCGGTAAATGTTGGTGGTGTGCTGGTTATGCGCGCAACCTTGCATAATGAAGATGAAATTGCCCGCAAGGATGTCCGCCCCGGTGATATGGTTTTTATCCAGCGGGCGGGAGATGTTATCCCTCAAGTGTTGGGCGTTGCCCCTTCTACAGATAGCACGCCCCGGCAGGCCCCTTATCAGTTCCCCGATCGTTGCCCTGCTTGCGGTGCGGCGGCGGTGCGGCCAGAAGGCGAAGCTGTGCGCCGTTGCACAGGTGGGCTCACCTGCCCCGCGCAGGTTGTGGAGCGGCTGATCCACTTTGTTTCCCGCCAAGCGTTTGACATTGAAGGCTTGGGAGACCGCAGTATTCGTGAATTCCACGATATCGGCCTGATTTTAACACCTGGTGATATTTTCCGTCTGCATGAACACGCCGCAGATATAGAAAAGCGCGATGGTTGGGGCGAGCAATCTGTTCAGAAGCTGTTGCAGGCCATAGAGAGCCGCCGCACCATTTCTCTTTCTCGTTTTATTTATGCGCTTGGCATCCGTCGGATTGGCGCCAGCAATGCCCGCCTGCTGGCACGCCACTATGGCACCTATGAAAACTGGTTTAACCAGATGCAGGCTGCCGCCATTATTGGATCTGACGCACGGCTGGAACTGGGTTCCATTACCGGTATAGGCACGACCACAGCGGAAGATCTGGTGGCCTTTGTGGCAGAAGAACATAATCTGCAAACATTGGCGGATTTACGCGCAAATCTGACCATAACGGAAGAAACCGCAGCATCCGAAGGTGCCTTGGCTGGCAAAACCATTGTGTTTACCGGCACCCTACACACCATGACACGGCCAGAAGCCAAAGCAACGGCAGAACGCATGGGCGCTAAGGTTTCGGATTCTGTTTCCAAAAAAACAGATCTGGTTGTTCTGGGGGAAAAAGCTGGCTCAAAGGCCAAAAAGGCTGTGGAACTTGGCCTTCAAACCATGGATGAAGCAGAATGGAACGCTTTTTGTTCCGAGCAGGAATAGCGCAGCGCGGCACACGTTTTTTTGTATTCTGATACAAAAGAGAGATTGCCCGCCCAGCAAAACTGCGTCATGCTACTTTCCAACGAAGGGATGGATTACAAAGTCGTCCAAAACCAAGAATAAAAATAGCACGCAGGCCAGCCTATCGCCCCGTTATCTCCTTTTCCTCCCCTCGGTCGGGGCTTTTGGCTTTACTGTGTGCAGGAATGAAGTGAACGGCACATGACCAAGTGGATCTACAGTTTCGGCGCAGGCCAGAGCGAAGGCAACGCCGGGATGCGCAATCTCCTCGGCGGTAAGGGAGCTAATCTGGCAGAAATGGCCAATATTGGCCTGCCCGTCCCCCCGGGGTTTACCATTACCACTGAAGTCTGCACGGCGTTCTACGAAAACGGACGGAAATACCCGGCTGAACTGGAATCCCAGCTTGAAGAAGCCATGGGTCTGGTTGAAAAAGCCATGGGTCTGCGCTTTGGCGATGCCAATGCCCCTTTGCTTGTTTCTGTCCGTTCTGGCGCACGTGTTTCCATGCCCGGCATGATGGATACAGTTCTCAACCTGGGGCTGAATGACAGCACCGTTGAAGGGCTGGTAAAATCATCCGGTGATGCCCGGTTTGCATGGGATAGCTACCGCCGCTTCATTCAGATGTACGGCTCCGTTGTGCTGGGTGTTGCCCACCACCGCTTTGAAGATCTGCTTGAGCAGATCAAGCGTGCCATCGGCAAGGAAGATGATACATCTCTGAGCGCTGAGGAATGGCAGGAAGTCGTTAAAGGCTACAAACAGATTGTTCTGCAGGAAACCGGCACTGCTTTTCCTGAAAGCCCGAAAGAGCAGCTTTGGGGCGCCATTGGGGCCGTATTTGGCTCATGGATGAACCCACGCGCCAACACTTACCGCAAGCTGCATGATATTCCGGCAAGCTGGGGCACGGCTGTTAACGTGCAATCCATGGTGTTCGGCAACATGGGTGATGATTGCGCCACAGGCGTCTGCTTCACACGTGATCCTTCTACCGGCGAAAACATTTTCTACGGTGAATACCTGATCAACGCTCAGGGTGAAGACGTTGTGGCCGGTATCCGCACACCGCAGCCCATGGCCGCATCCCGTGCGGCTGAAGGCCAAGTGCCTATGGAAAAGGCCCTGCCCAACGCGTATCAGGAACTGCTAAAAGTGCGCGATCTGCTGGAACGCCACTACCGCGATATGCAGGATATTGAGTTCACGGTGCAGGCTAACAAGCTGTACCTGCTCCAGACTCGCTCTGGTAAACGCACAGCCGCAGCTGCTCTGCGCATTGCCATTGATATGGCCAAGGAAAATCTGATCACGCAGGAAGAAGCCGTTAACCGCGTGCCTCCTGCATCTCTCGATCAGCTTCTGCACCCTGTGCTGGACCCCAAAGCAGAACGTCAGCTTTTGACACGTGGCCTTCCCGCTTCTCCGGGTGCGGCAACGGGCGTTATCGCGTTCTCTGCTGAAGATGTGGAAGACCGTGCAGCCAAAGGTGAAGATGTTATTCTGGTGCGTGTTGAAACCTCTCCGGAAGACGTGCATGGCATGCACGCTGCTCGCGGTGTGCTAACAACACGTGGCGGCATGACATCCCACGCTGCTGTGGTGGCCCGTGGCATGGGCCGCGTGTGCGTAGCCGGTGCTGGCAGCATTGCCGTGGACTACAAAGCCCAGACCATGAAGGTAGATGGCCACACGCTTAAAGCTGGTGACTGGCTTACACTGGATGGTGGCACGGGTGCTGTTTACAAAGGCCGTGTTCCCACCATTCCACCAACACTCTCTGGTGACTTTGCAACCCTTATGGGGTGGGCAGATTCCATCCGTCGCCTTGGTGTGCGCGCCAATGCTGAAACGCCAGAAGATGCGGCAACAGCCCGCCGCTTTGGTGCAGAAGGTATTGGCCTGTGCCGGACGGAGCATATGTTCTTCGGCCCTGATCGTATTGGCCATGTGCGCCAGATGATTATGGCGGATGACAAAGCCACCCGCGCCAAAGCCATTAACGCGCTTCTGCCCTTCCAGCGGAGTGACTTTACAGAACTGTTCCGCATTATGGCGGGGCTACCTGTAACCATTCGTCTGCTTGATCCGCCGCTGCACGAATTCCTGCCGCATGGTGAAGCTGAGCTGGAAGAAGTGGCCAAAGCGCTTGGGCAGGATGTTGAAACCCTGCGCGCACGCCGGTCTGCACTATCTGAAGCCAACCCGATGCTGGGCCATCGTGGTTGCCGTCTGGGCATTACATACCCAGAAATCTACGCCATGCAGGTGCGTGCCATTGCAGAAGCGGCTCTTGATATCGCCAAGGAAACAGGCAAGCCTGTTGCTCCAGAAATCATGATCCCGCTGATCAGCACCAAGGCAGAACTGGATCTGGTGCGTAAAACCTGTGAAACAGCCATTGCTGATGTTCTTTCTGAACGGAAGGCAGAACTGTCTTACAAGATCGGCACCATGATCGAACTGCCACGTGCAGCCATTACGGCAGATCAGATTGCGCAGAGCGCAGACTTCTTCTCCTTCGGCACAAACGATCTGACACAGACCACCCTTGGCCTTTCCCGCGATGATGCTGGCTCCTTCCTGCCAGAATACGTGGAAAAAGGGCTGCTTCCGCAAGATCCGTTTGTCTCGATCGACCGCGAAGGCGTTGGCGCACTGGTGCGTATGGGTGTGGAAAAAGGCCGTGCCGCCAAGTCCGACATCAAACTGGGCATCTGTGGTGAACACGGGGGCGATCCGCTTTCCATCTCCTTCTTTGAAGAAGTTGGGTTGGATTACGTATCCTGCTCTCCCTTCCGGGTGCCCGTTGCCAGATTGGCCGCAGCACAGGCTGCACTGGCTGCCAAAAACAACAAGGCCGTAAAAGCCTGAACAAAAAGGTGGCCGCCTCTCACCGAGGCGGCCATTTTTGAATCTAGATCATGCAAAAAAAAATCACGCTCCACCTTGTCTCCGAAGCAACGGGCCAGACACTGGATTCCGTTGCCCGCGCCTGTATTGCGCAGTTTCCCAACACAGAAGTGCATCTGCGCCACTGGAACCTTATTCGCACGCAACTTCAGCTCCGCCGGGTTTTGCGCCATATCGCGCTGGATCGTGGGCCAGTTATGTCTTCCCTGACAGACCCGACCTTGCAGGCTGATATGGAAGCAGGCTGTGCAAGCCTACAGGTGCGGCTATTAGATGTGCTGGATAACGCCTTGCACTTTCTTACGGAAGAAACGGGAGAAGAAGCTACGCTTCATCCGGGTGGCCAGTACATCATGGATGAAACCTATTATCAGCGCATTGAGGCCATGCATTATGTGCTGGCGCATGATGATGGGCAGGAAACCAAAGGTCTGAACGAAGCTGATGTTATTCTAGTTGGTGTCTCGCGCGTTTCTAAAACACCTACCTGCTTTTATCTGGCAAATCGGGGCCTAAAGGCAGCCAATGTTCCCTTGGTAATGGGCATTGAGCCACCGCAGGATCTGTTTACTACCAATAAACCCGTTATCGGGCTGACAATAGACCCAGAACGCCTCATTGAAATTCGCCGTAACCGTTTGTCTCAAATGGTGCCATCCAAAGCCAAGATCGATCCTGTGGCAGATTATGCCTATATTGATCTGGAAAAAGTGCAGGAAGAATTGCACTGGGCGCGCCGCTTGTGCCGCCGCCATAACTGGCCAGTTATTGACGTTACGCGCCGATCTATTGAAGAAACATCCGCTGCTATTCTGGATCTGATTTCCGCTGGGTAAAAACACCTTCTTCTTCCTGAATGCATTCAGGAAGAAGAAGGAAGTCCGTGCTAGTCAGCCATTTCTTCTGGGGTCAGGTGCTGAATGCGTATCGCCTGCCCTTGCGCATTATAATAAATAATGCTGCTTCCACGCCGCTGTGCATAACCATCTGGCTTGCCATCCTGTGTCCAGAATAACAACCGGTTGGCATCTGGCTGTTCCTGCACTTTATCGCCCTCTGGCTTGTAGCGATATTTGCTAAAATCCTTATGGGCACGGGGCAGCGGCGGCTTGGTTGCCAAGTTGTGCATATCTGCTGGACGATGCGTTTCTGCATCGTCATCGTCGCCCAACCCACCTTCTGCCATAGCAGACGGTATATTCAGAATAGGTAGAGCAACTGCGCAAACACCTGCCAGAACCAAACACTTCTTACGCAACACAGGCACCATGCTGCTGCTTTCCTTTTTCTGCTCCACTGCTAGCAGATACATAATCTGCAAAGCCGCGAAATGCGATTGTTTCCATATATTGGAACAAAACGATCCTACACCCAACAGAGCAAGCCTGTTTTTCACCATCCTGTCATGCCATTTTACCAAAGAAACAACCTTAATAAGGCCGTAACTTTGGCTTTCTCATCATACATCCATCAGAATACATATTTGCTGGGTTTTAGGCAGACTGTATCATTAAGCGCATGACCGAAACGCTGCTAAGCCCCTTTACTCTGGAACGGGATATTAAAAAAAGCCGCTTTCTTGCCAATGCTACGCCCATAAACAGCATAGAAGAGGCCGAAGCTTTTATCAGCCGCATCGCAGCCGCCGGGCCAGATGCCACGCATCATTGCTGGGCGTGGCAATTTGGCCCACATTGCCGCTGCCATGATGCCGGAGAGCCATCAGGCACTGCTGGGCGACCAATTTTACAGGTTGTTCTTGCACAAAAGCTTGATCGGGTTGCCATTGTGGTATCGCGCTGGTTTGGCGGTATCAAGCTTGGGGCTGGCGGCCTTGTGCGTGCTTATGCTGGCACTGCGGCAGAATGTTTGCGGGAAGCACCAAAAGAACCGCTGATAGACCGTATCAAACTGAGCTTTCATTGCCCGTTTTCATTGATCGGGCTGCTACAGTCTCGTTTGCCTGAATGGGGAGTGGAGGCTGACACGCCAGAATTTGATGCTCTGGGTGCTCAATTTATTCTTACGCTACCCACAGACTGGCAGGAAAACATCACTCAACGCATCACAGACCTGACGAATGGTCAGGCCCAGATACGCTTGGTGGAAGAAAATTAGCGCGGGATAACCCACCCATTGCCGGTAGAATCCCCAACCTGCCCGGAACCAAACGGGCTGCTGCTCTGATAGGCAGAACCATATTTGGAAATATCGGAACCGGTTACCGAGTCACGATGCACCTTGGCCAGATGATCCGGGTCTGCGCCATGCTGAAAATCCATGGATGGTGCATCCTGATACCCCGGTGGCAGGTTACGATGCCCATGCACGGTCTTCTTTTCAGAAGACTGGCTCTGCTGGCCATTAGAATCGAGGCTGCCAGAACCTTCAGAGAAGGAAACATTATCATCAGGCATCAGGGCTGGATCTGCATAAGCTGCAGAAATACCAGCCATAAGGCCAAATCCAACACATATGCCCGAAAGCACCGTTACAAACGGTTTACGCAGCTGCGCCATTGCGCGTTACCCCGCGAAAAAATGAAAATTTACCCTGCCCGAAAAACCGTTCCAGCCGGGTTGTGCTGGTGCTATATTGCACCAACATGGCAAAATGCCAAACCAAGCGGCCATATGCCCGCCATACATTTAAAGGCAAGCGCACGCGTTTGGCATTGAAAGATGAAATTTGCCTATTGGCGCTGTTTTAGACATAAAGGCTTCCCCTTGGCATCCGTACGCGGGTGTAAGGTGCTTTATGTCTCTTTATTCAACCTCTGACCTGACCACCCTTAAACTGACAGGAACCGCGTTATGAGTGCAACGCTCACCCAGCCCAACCCGACGTCTGCGACCTGGATGCCGGATAGCTGGCGTTCGTTTCCCGTAAAGCAGATTCCCAGTTATCCGGATCAGGCCGCGCTTAAAACGGTTGAAGATCGGCTAAGTTCCTATCCGCCGCTGGTATTTGCCGGGGAAGTACGCACCCTGCGCAACCATCTGGCGCAAGCTGCTACCGGGCAGGCCTTTGTGCTGCAAGGTGGCGCATGCGCTGAAAGCTTTGGTGAATTCAAAGCCAACATCGTGCGTGATACCTTCCGCGTGCTGTTGCAGATGGCGGTAGTGCTGACATTTGGCGCCAAAGTGCCGGTTGTTAAAATTGGCCGTATGGCTGGCCAGTTCGCCAAGCCGCGCTCTTCCGATACGGAAACCGTAAACGGTGTTACCTTGCCGTCTTACCGCGGCGATATCATCAACGGTTCAGATTTTACGCCGGAATCCCGTATTCCAGACCCTGTTCGTATGGAAACCGGCTACTTCCAGTCCACCGGTATCCAGAACCTTCTGCGCGCGTTCTCTCACGGTGGGTATGCCAACCTGCATCAGGTGCATCGCTGGAATCTTGGCTTTGTTGAGCGTTCTCCGCTTTCCAACCGTTACCGCGTTATGGCGGAACGTATTGGCGAAACGCTGGCATTCATGCAGGCATGTGGGCTGAACGCAGCATCTGCCCCGCAGATTGATGAAACAGAGTTCTACACCTCTCACGAAGCGTTGCTGCTACCTTATGAGCAGGCTCTGACACGCATCGACTCGACATCTGGTGAATGGTACGACTGCTCCGCCCACTTTGTGTGGATTGGGGACCGCACCCGCCAGCCTGATGGCGCGCATGTTGAGTTCCTGCGCGGTGTGCGTAACCCTATCGGCATTAAGGTCGGCCCCACTACCAGCGTGGAAGACATTAAAAAGCTGACAGAAATCCTGAACCCGAAAAACGAAGCCGGGCGTATTACGCTTATCTCTCGTATGGGTGCGGATAAGATTACAGAAAAACTGCCCCCGCTTATGCGGGCCGTAAAAGCTACTGGGCAGACTGTAACGTGGCTGACAGACCCCATGCACGGCAACACCACCTCTACACAGCAGAAGATCAAAACACGCTCCTTCGATTCCATCGTGAAGGAAGTGAAAGGGTTCTTTGCCGTGTGCGCGGCAGAAAACGTGCCTGCTGGTGGTGTGCATCTGGAAATGACAGGCCAGAACGTAACCGAATGCGTAGGTGGCGCGCATTGCCTGACAGAAGAAGATCTGGGCAACCGTTATGAAACCTTCTGTGACCCGCGCCTGAATGCTGAACAGTCTTTGGAACTGGCCTTCCTGATTGCGGAAGAACTCAAAAGCGAACGCTAAGGCATACACGCTTTTATGAACTCAGCCTGAACACTCAGGCTGATCACAGAACCGGGGGGTGGGGTTTACCTTGCCCCCCGTTGTTCCCATCATCCCTGCAGCCCCAATGGCAGAAAGAGCAGATCAGGATGACACATTCCTTCTCCAAACCTTCAGCAGGCGTCTGTTCCGCCCGCACAGCAGCACCGCTTCCCGATGCGGAAATTCGCGCGCGTACAGATTCCTATTTTAATCGTACCCGCCAGATTGTCGGCCGGTTTGGAGATTGCGAGGTTACATATGCCTTCTTTATCCGTCGTCCGGTTATTTCTGCTCCGGGGCTGATGCTGGAATGGCTGAAAAACGTTATGGCCCAGCGCCAAGCCCCCTACTCTGTCGATGTGGTGCACCCAGAAGGTGAATGGGTGGGCGCTGGCGAGCCATTGGTTTACGTAACAGGCTCCTTTACCCATCTGGCTGATCTGGAAACACTGCTGCTGCAAAAACTTGGTAGCCCTTGTGTTGCGGCACATCGCGCTTATCAGATGGCACTTTCCCTGCCGCATACCCGCTTTTTAGCCATGGATGCCCGCCATTGCGCTGGGTATGAAATGCAGGAGCTTATGGCCTATGCAGCTTCTGTTGGGGGGCGTGAAGCGCAGGAAAACGGCGCTATCGGATTTGTAGGCACAGCCAATGATGCCGTTGCACCCTTTTTTGGCGGCACGCATGGCGCAGGCACCATGCCACATGCTTTAATTGGATATGCAGGTTCCACCGTGCGTGCGGCTGAAATGTTCCACGCGGAATTTCCTCATACAGATCTGGTTGTTCTGGTTGATTACTTTGGCCAAGAAATTACGGACGCGCTGGCCGTTTGCAACCGCTTTCCCAAACTGGCGGCAGAAGGCAAGCTGGCTGTAAGGCTGGATACACATGGCGGCCGCTTTATGCAGGGGCTGAATCCGCAGGAATCTTATGCGGTCGTCAACCGCCATGCGCCTGAAGCACTACGCCGTTACCGTTCTGATAAAGAACTGCGCTACCTGATTGGCACAGGTGTTTCTGCCGCAGCTATCTGGAAAATGCGCGAGGAACTGGATCACGCAGGCTTCCCGCATGTTAAAATTATTGCGTCTTCTGGCTTCGGTGTTACCAAATGCGCCTGTATGGCAGACGCACACGCCCCCGTTGATGTTGTGGGTACTGGCTCCTTTATTCCTGAACTATGGAACGAAACCTACGCCACAGCCGATATTGTCTCCTACAACGGCGTTGAACGGGTAAAAATTGGGAGGGAATTCCTACTTCCCTCCTTCCGCAAAACCACCAAAGGCGAACAGACATGACCGACAAAACCGATACCGAAGACAAAACATGGAAAGTTCGCATTCTGGATCTTTCTGGCGGTGCGGAAGATAACATTGTGGAAGATGTTGGCGTTTTTCATGATCTGGCACACGCCAATGCATTTGCCCGCGCCTATGTGCGCGACAGTATAGAACGCTGCCGCACCCCTGGCGCCAGCGCCAAGGATGTGCTCACAACGTGGTTCAGCTTTGGTGAAGATGCTGTGGTACTAGATGCAGGTGAAGATGGCTGGCATTCCGCCAATGAGCTGGATGATTTTACAGCCCACCGCGCAACACCCATGGAACGAGACTGGCGTATGCTGGACCCGCGTCGGCTGGTTGAAGATAATGAAGACCTGACAGACCTTTACGCAGCGCCGGACGATGCAGATAATGGCGGCCACCAGCACTAACACAGCATAACGCTGTGGCTGGCCTTTCCTGTTCATTCGCGCCATAAGCTTCTGTCATGAAACTCCGTTTTGCTCCCAGCCCTACCGGCCTCCTGCATGTTGGCAATGCCCGTCAGGCACTTGCCAATGCCCTTTACGCCCGCCGCCACGGTGGCCAATTCCAACTTCGTATTGATGATACGGATATCGGCCGCTCCCGCGAGGAGCTGGTGGAAGCTATCCAGAAAGATCTGCACTGGATGGGCATTCAGTGGGATGAAACCTTCCGGCAGACAGAACGGCTGGATCGCTACGCTGCGGCCATTGAAAAACTGAAGGCCTCTGGCCACCTTTACCCCTGCTTTGAAAGTGAGCAGGAACTGGCCGCCAAACGCGAAACACAGATCCGCCAGCGCCGTGCTCCGGTTTATGATCGTGCCATGTTGAAAATGACTGCCCAGCAGCGTGCACAGGCTGAAGCAAACGGTAAAGTACCCTACTGGCGCTTCAAACTGTCCAACACCACTGTACGCTGGCGCGATATGGTGATGGGTGATTGCCAGGTAAAACTTCCTTCTGTTTCAGACCCCGTTCTGGTGCGCACAGATGGCACAGTGCTGTACACACTGGCTTCTGTTGTAGATGATCTGGAAACAGGCATTACCCACATTATTCGTGGGGAAGACCACGTAACCAACACCGGCGTGCAGATTGATATTGCCCAAGCTCTTGGGGCACATCCTGATCACTTCCGTTTTGCGCATCTGCCACTGCTGCTTGATGAAAATGGTGGTAAACTTTCCAAGCGGTTTGATGCGTGCTCTCTGCGCACATTCCGGCAGGATGGCATAGAAGCAACAGCGCTTATCTCCTATCTTGCTCGTCTGGGATCTTCGGATGACCCGGTGTTGCTGCCGTTTGATGAACAGGCCAAGATCTACGATATCTCCCATATCTCCCGCTCTGCCGCTCGGTTTGATACCCGCCAGTTGCTGGCCATGAACCACAAACTACTGGCCCAGACACCTTATGCAGATGTGGCAGACAGATTACCTAAAGGGGCCACAGAGGCATTCTGGCTGGCTATTCGCGGAAATATCGAACTGCTTTCAGAAGCACGCCTTTGGCATAATGTAACGGATGGAGATATCATTCCCCCCGTGCAGGAAGGAGAAGATGACTTCCTGAAAGAAGCCGCAAGCCTGCTACCTGCCGAACCGTGGAATGAAACCACATGGAAAGCATGGACAACCGCTGTGCGTGAAAAAACAGGCCGTTCTGGCAAAGCCCTGTTTCATCCCCTTCGTCTGGCCCTGACAGGTGAAGAACAAGGGCCGGAACTGCGTGATCTTCTACCATTAATTGGCCGCAATCGCGCCTTGGCGCGGCTGCTCCCTTCTGCATAAAGAATAACACGCATGCCCCCGCAATCAGCGCCTTTCCCACCTACCTTTATACCGGGCAAAAGGGATGCGCTGATTGTAGTGGATGTGCAGAACGATTTTCTGCCGGGCGGCACCCTGCCTGTGCCTAAAGGCCATGCCATTGTGCCTGTTATCAACAAATTGGCACGTTTACCTTTTGGGATGATCGTAACCTCGCAGGACTGGCACCCACCTGATCATGTTTCTTTCAATACCCACCATCAAAAGGGTTCGTGGCCCCCGCATTGTGTAGCCCATACATACGGGGCAGATTTTCCCAAAGATTTACACCTACCCGAACATACCCTGCATGTGTTCAAAGGTGCGCAGGCCGATCAGGATAGCTACTCTGCTTTTGGGGCCAAAACAGAATTGGGCCTATTGCTGGATACAGTTTTAAAACAACATGGCATCATGCGTGTTTTTGTGTGTGGCTTGGCATTGGAATACTGCGTGCAGGCCACAGCAATAGATGCACACAAAGCCGGATATACAAGCGTGCTTCTAACAGATGCCACCCAAGGGTTAGAGACTGATCCCGCCCGTGCTCTTACGGCCTGTCAGGCAAAAGGCATTTTACTGTATTCTGGGTTACAATTACACATACCTTGCCCAACGCGCTGATTCATACCCTACGCAAACCAGCCAGAGGTTTTTATGCGTAACAGTTTTTCTCGCCGTCGTTTTGGTCTTTTCTGTGCTGGTATGGGCATTTCTGCTCTGGCTGGGCCACCCATTGCTGCACGTGCAACATCCATTCCCGAACTGATGGAACGCGAACCGCCCATGCTGGAGACCCTTAAATGGGCGCCGCATGTGCATAAGACCATTCAGAACGTTATCAACGCCAACGGGCAATATTCTTCCATCTATAATCCGCAACGTCGGCCTTATGTGGTGGTGGACTGGAACAACACAACCATTGTGGGCGATGTGCAGGAAACGCTGTTCCTCTACATGCTGGAACACTTTAGCTTTCTAATGCGTGCAGATGAATTCCGGCACCTTATCCACGTGCATGCATTTGCGCACCCCTTGCCAGCACCATTTTTTAATATGGCTGGGCAACCCGTTTCCTTCCCGGTGCTGGTGGATGATCTGATAGAGGATTATCGTGCGCTGGCGGCCCGTTACGGGCATATGCCGCATCCGCTCCCACGCGATGTGTTGGCAAAAGATATTACTCTGCAAGCTTTTCGGGCCAGAATGGCCTTTTGCCAACAGGCCGTTGCCACACTGCACGGGCCAGAAGCCGCGCAACGCTGGATGATACGGCTGGTGGCTGGGCAAACGGCAGCAGATGTTATTGCCCTAAGCCGCGCGGCAAATGAATGGTGCCTTGGGGCCTCCATTACTACACAAACGTGGGAATGCCCGGCAGAGCGCCCCGGCAAAGCTGGCCCTGTATCTGCCAAAGTTGTGCAGGCCCTACGGCTTACGCCAGAAATGGCCAACCTGTTCCAGATTTTGCAAGAACATGGGATAGACCCGGTTATCTGCACCTCCGGCATGGAGGATATTACTGCGCTGTTCGCAACATCAGCAGAGTATGGATACAACCTGCCGCGTGAACATGTTTTTGGCGCACGTTTGGCAGAACGCAAAAAAATCCTGCTTTCTACCGAGGCTGCTCATTACCCCTTCCCGGCAGATGCTGGCAAAACAGCCATTATTCACAAATATTTTGTCGCAAAACGGCAGATGCCACCGTTAATGATTTTTGCGGGGGAAGACTGCTCCGCTCATATGCTGGACGCTTTTCCTGATACCAAGCTGTGTTGCCTGATTAACCGCAAACAATCTGCCCCTATGCAGAAATTTCTGCAAAAGGCTGCACAATCTGCATCAGACACCACGCCTCGCCAGTTTTACTTGCAAGGGCGTGATGAAAATACAGGAGAGTGGTTGCCAGAAGAAGGCAGTATTTTACTTGGTGAAACCAATCCTTCTTTACCCACCTGATGTTATCAGGATTTGGGCTTCCACCGATTTAGCAACAGAGAATTGCTGACAACAGAAACAGAACTCATGGCCATAGCAGCCCCTGCCAGCACTGGGTCCAACTTACCAAGTGCCGCTAGTGGCAAACCGAGAATGTTGTAGATAAAGGCAAAAAACAGGTTCTGCCATATTTTGGAAACCGTGGCGCGAGAGAGGGAAAGCGCATCCACCAAGGCCATCAGGTTGCTGCGCATCAGCACAACATCAGCCGTCTCCAGCGCAATATCTGCTCCAGCCCCTATGGCAAACCCAACATCGGCTGAGGCAAGGGCCGGGGCATCATTTATACCATCGCCCACCATGCCAACGCACTTACCCTGCTCTTTCAACTTACGAATTTCGGCTGCTTTGCCATCTGGCAGCACACCAGCAATAACTGTTTTTATACCCACCTGCTGGGCCACAGCCTGCGCAACACGGGCGTTATCCCCCGTTAGCATGACCACATCCAGCCCCTGCTGCTGCAAGGCCGCTACAGCTTCATGCGCTTCTGGTCGGATCTGATCTGCCAGCGCAAACCATGCCAGAACCGTTTGCCCCTGCGCCACCCCCACAACCGTACGCCCCTGCTGCTGCCAGCTTTGGGTGAATTCATGATCTACCTTACAGCCAAGAGTGCTGAGATACGTAGGAGAACCCAACGCGGCAGATTGCCCCTGAAACTCTGCGGTAACACCTTGCCCCGGCACCGCCTGAAAGCCAGATATCTCTGCCGCTGTTACATCCTGCGCACGTACATAATTAACAACTGCACGCGCCAATGGATGTTCGGATTGGCTTTCCAGCGCATATGCCAGAGCCAGCGCATTTTGTGCAGAAGCAGGCGCTATAACCTGAACATCCACAACTGCGGGCTGCCCTTGGGTTAAGGTGCCTGTTTTGTCCACCACAAGCGTTGTAAGCTTACGTGTCTGCTCCAGTGCATCCGCATTACGGAACAAGATACCCGCGCGCGCGCCCAGCCCCGTGCCCACCATAATGGCGGTAGGAGTTGCCAACCCCAGAGAACATGGGCAGGCAATCACCAACACAGAAATAGCGTTAACAAGGCTTTGGTCCCACACGCCTGTCAACAACCAGCCTGTTGCAAATGTCAGCACAGCCAGCGCCAGCACAACTGGCACAAAAACAGATGCCACCTTATCTGCCAGCCGCTGCACACTGGCTTTACTACCCTGCGCCTGCTCCACCATATGCACAATGCCTGCCAGAATGGTCTGGCTGCCAATTCCGGTTACTTTGGCCCGCAGCGCGCCAGTCTGGTTTAATGTGCCTGCAAACACGTTGGCTCCGACCTGCTTGGTAACGGGCACGCTCTCACCCGTCAGCATGGCTTCGTTCACATCCGATGCGCCAGAAAGCACCACGCCATCTACAGGAATACTCTCACCCGGACGCACCAAAAACACATTGCCAATTTGCAATTGTTCTACAGGTTCATCCGTTATCTGCCCGGCACGTTCAACATGCGCCGTTTTGGGTTGGAGCCGTAGCAGACTTTCCATCCCAGCGCCTGCACGCGCCTTGGCCCGTGCTTCTAGCAGACGCCCCAGCAAAACCAGTGTAATAACCAGCGCGCTGGCCTCAAAATAAACAGGCTGATCAAGCCCAAACAGCACCACAACCGCGCTGAAGCCATAGGCAATGCTGGTGCCCAAAACCACCAACACATCCATAGTAGCAGCACCACTGCGTAATGCATGCCATGCGCCTGCATAAAAGGAACGGCCACACCAAAACTGAACTATAGTGGCCAGACCAAGCTGTACCCATAGCGGCAACATAACCGCATGGTGTGCGCCTACCATCATGCCCACCATTTCCAGCAAAAACGGCAGACTTAAAACCGCTGCCAGCACAAAACCCGTAAGCGCTGTGCGCCATTCCTTCTGCCGCTGACGCTTGGCTTCTTCTGCTGTTTTCTGTTGGAAAACACTTGCGCCATATCCGGCTTTTTCCACCGCTGCTATCAGCGTTTGCACGGTTACAATACCGGGAACAAAGGTCACATGCGCACGCTCGGTAGCCAGATTAACATTTGCATGCACGGATGGCAGGGCGTTCAGCACTTTTTCCACCCGCCCGGCACAGCCTGCACAAGAAAGCCCTGTAAGAGCCAGATCTACGCTGGATGTCTGCGCCCCAAACCCGGCCTTAGCTACGGCACCTAACACATCTGTTACGCTGCTTGCACCGGCCCCCAGATCAACCTGTGCTTTGGCTGTTGCAAAATTGACAGAGGCTTGCACGCCCTCCAACCTGTTCAGCACTTTTTCCAGCCGGGCAGCGCATGCAGCGCAGGACATCCCTTCTACCGGGAAACTGATTGTCTGGCTCATTCACCCTACTCCGCCTGTAGCTGCACACCTGCGTATCGCACCAAAACCAACTTATGATACGACTTTCTGCGTTGCAGGACATTTTCTTGCTCTCATATACACATTGCAGATATGGTGGCGAGATGATGGATCGCATCCTGCCTTTCAGAAAAATTCTGAGCGGCCTGCTTTTTGTAGCAGTGCTGGTGGGTTTGCATGCGCTTCTGCCGGGCAAGGTGTTTGCATCTACCCATGCAATGGGTGGGTGGCCTACAAGCATGCAGTCCGCCGAATGCCATTCTCATGATGCCATGAACATGCCGATGGAACATTCGGCAGTTGCACCACTGGCAGCCCATGCGGCCCATTGTGCCTTGCAAAACCATGCACACCATCATCAACAGCATTGTTGCCAGACAGACTGCTTTGCATCTGGGCTTTCTGCGCTTCTACCTTATACGCATGTGCATGAGGCCGCATGGCAATTACCTGCACATCGGTTACGCAGGAATGTTCTGTTTCTGCCAGATTACGCTGCCGCACCTCTGCTAAGGCCACCCAAACTGCATAACGCCTGATTTTTCACACGTTTTAATCAGTCGGTCTGCGCGTTCTTACATACGTGCAGCATAATGCAGAATGGACAATACCCATGCATATTCCTCCTGCCTTGAAAGGGAGAAATGTGTCTCGTCGGCAGTTTATAACTGGCGGCAGCGCATTGGCGGCCATGTATGCTTTTCGGCCACCTCAACAGGTTTTTGCTTCTTCCCACACATCCGGAATTGTACCCCCGCACACCAGCAGTAATTTTGATCTGACCATCGGTTGGGCAAACGTAAATATTGTGGATAAGCCGCAGCGCGTACCCACCATGAATGGCGGTGTGCCCGGCCCTATCCTGCGGTGGCGTGAAGGCGATGATTTACGCCTGAACATTCATAATACGTTGGATGAAACAACCTCC
Source organism: Acetobacter oryzifermentans (assembly GCF_001628715.1). Taxonomy (NCBI): domain Bacteria; kingdom Pseudomonadati; phylum Pseudomonadota; class Alphaproteobacteria; order Acetobacterales; family Acetobacteraceae; genus Acetobacter; species Acetobacter oryzifermentans. Next base: position 2,119,898 of record NZ_CP011120.1, read on the forward strand.
ATCCACTGGCATGGCATACGCTGCCCGGCCCATATGGATGGGGTGCCGGGGCTAAGCTTTGCGGGCATTGCACCCGGCGCACACTTTACTTATCACTTTCCTATCAAACAGAGCGGCACATACTGGTACCACAGCCACTCCAACATGCAGGAAGCCATGGGACTGTACGGGGCCATTGTGATTGACCCCAAGGAGCCAGACCCCAACAGTTATGACCAGGATTACGTTATCCTGCTTTCAGACTGGTCTGATGTGGCGCCACATACCATCATCAACAAGCTGAAGTTTCAGGACGACTACTATAATTTCCGTCAGCGCACGGCTGCCTCGTTCTTTCATGATGCCAAGAAATCTGGCGTCTGGCCCACACTAAAAGACCGTATGCAATGGGCCGGCATGAATATGTCTGCTACGGATATTTCAGACGTCAGCGGCATTATTTACACCTATCTGATGAATGGCTGCACGCCTGCTGCCAATTGGACCGGTATTTTCAAACCCGGTGAACGCATCAGGCTACGGTTTATCAACGCCTCCGCCATGACCTTTTACGATATCCGCATTCCCGGCTTACAGATGGATGTCATTCAGGCAGATGGAAATAATGTTGAACCCGTGCGGGTAGATGAATTCCGCATCGGTGTGGCGGAAACGTATGATTGCATTGTGCAGCCACAAGGCAACCAAGCCTACACCATTTTTGCCCAAAGTGAGGACAGAACAGGATACGCTCGCGGCACCCTCGCCCCCCATTCCGGCATGAGTGCGCCCATTCCCCCGATGGATGAACGCCCCGTACGCACCATGGTAGATATGGGTATGGCCATGCATGGGGGCCACGATATGGGTGACATGGATATGCACGACATGCCCATGCATCCGGTAGCAAAAACACATGCGCCACCCTTGAATGTAGAAAACCAAAACCGTGCCGCCATGCCCATCAACCGGATGGCAGACCCCGGTGATGGCTTACAAAACAATGGCCGACGGGTTCTGGCATACGCAGACCTACGCGCCACCCACCCAGCCACAGATCAACGCCCACCGTCGCGCGAGATCACGCTGCATCTTACCGGCAATATGGAGCGTTATATCTGGGGATTTGATGGTAAAAAATTCTCGGAAGCTGAGCCCACTCCGCTGCGTTTGGGCGAACGGGTACGCTTTACCCTGATCAATGACACCATGATGGAACACCCCATCCACTTGCACGGCCTTTGGAGTGAACTGGAAAACGGGAACGGCCTGTACAACCCCGTAAAACACACCATTATTGTGCAACCGGGCGGGCGGCTTAGTTACTTGGTGTCTGCCGATACACCGGGTTTATGGGCTTTTCACTGTCATCTGCTTTACCACATGGATCTAGGCATGTTCCGCACGGTGGTGGTGTCATGAAAACATGTTTTTACCGCCAGATTTTGTGTCGTTGGCTCCTGTTGGGCATGCCTGCTCTGCTTATGGCTTTTACGGTTATTCCGCAGGCTAAAGCGGCTTCCATGCACCATGCAGGTATGGAAGGCATGGATGATATGGATATGGGCGACATGGACATGTCAGCCCAAAAACCTGCGCATCCGCAAAGCTCGACACCCGCGCATCATTCTACGCAAAGCGTAGCACCCAACAAAAACGACAAACCGGGCACTTCCGCCTATCCGCCCGTTACACCCAGCGCACAATGGCCAGCCACACCGCCACTTGTGCCCAAAGTGCATTACGTGCAGCATATCCACCCGGTTATGGACCACAACACGTATTTCCATGCGCTTCTGGAACAGTTCGAGGGCCGATATACTCCGGGCAACAGCCTGTTCCGCTATTCTGGCCAGGCGTGGTTTGGCACAGATTACAACAAGTTCTGGGTAAAGTCCGAAGGCTTACTAGATGGCCACCATCGTTTTTCAGACGGCGATCATGAATTCTTTTACGACCGCGCCATTTCCACTTATTTTGATGTGCAGGCAGGTATCCGGTTAGATGTAGATAGCGGCCCTACCCGCGCATGGGGTGCCGTAGGTGTACAAGGGCTGGCACTTTACTTTTTTGATGTATCTGCCACGGCATATTTCAACAACACAGGAGTGGCAGGCAAACTGGAAGGTTCTTATGACTTCCTGATAACCAACCGCCTGATCTTACAGCCACAAGCCGAGCTGAACTTTTATTCTCATGCAGACCCAGAGCGTGGTGTCAGCCGGGGTTTTTCTGACATAGATGCAGGTTTACGCCTACGCTACGAGTTCAAACGCCAGATTGCGCCATATATTGCCGTTACCTATGCCGGGCATTATGGCAACACCGCCAGCGTAGCCAGAAACAACACCCGCATGGCGGAAAATGGGCCAGAGGATTTACGTTTTACCTTTGGCATCCGCTCATGGTTTTAACAGCAAGATAGCCCCAAAACAGAAAAAGCCCTGCTACACATGAGGTGGCAGGGCTTTTTGCTAAGGCTAACGCCAGAACTGAATTAGTTCTTGGTTTTGTCAACCAGACGGGATTTTGCAATCCACGGCATCATGCCACGCAGTTTTTCACCAACGGCTTCAATCTGGTGCGCATCGTTACGAGCACGTGTAGCTTTGAAGAACACGTTGCCAGACTGGTTTTCCAGCACAAAGTTACGCACGAACGTACCGTTCTGGATGTCTGTCAGAATACCCTTCATGGCTTTTTTGGTTTCTGGCGTAATCACACGCGGGCCAGACACGTATTCACCATACTCAGCAGTGTTGGAGATGGAGTAGTTCATGTTGGCAATGCCGCCTTCATAGATCAGGTCCACGATCAGCTTCATTTCGTGCAGGCATTCAAAGTATGCCATTTCCGGTGCGTAACCACCTTCAACCAGCGTTTCAAAGCCAGCGCGGATCAGTTCAACCAGACCGCCGCACAGAACTGCCTGTTCACCAAACAGATCGGTTTCAACTTCTTCCTTGAAGGAAGTTTCGATCGTACCTGCGCGGCCACCACCGATAGCGGAAGCATAGGACAGAGCAATGTCCAGAGCCTTGCCTGACTTATCCTGCGCAATAGCAACCAGGCAGGGTACACCGCCGCCACGCTGATATTCGGAACGCACAGTATGGCCAGGGCCTTTTGGTGCAATCAGGAACACGTCCAGATCCGGGCGTGCTTCGATCAGACGGAAGTGGATGGACAGACCATGAGCAAATGCCAGAGCAGCACCCTGCTTCAGGTTCTTTTCCAGAGATTCTTTATACAGCGCACCCTGGCCTTCATCCGGCGTCAGCACCATAACAACATCTGCCCATGCAGCAGCTTTGTCTGGGGTCATCACGGTGAAGCCAGCAGCCTTGGCTTTTTCAACTGCTGAGGAGCTTTCGCGCAGGCCGATCACGACGTCTTTTACGCCGCTGTCCTTCAGGTTGTTTGCGTGGGCATGGCCCTGGCTACCATAACCAATAATGGCAACCTTTTTGGATTTAATCAGATTCACATCGGCGTCACGGTCGTAATACACGCGCATTGCCATGATTTTTGCTCCTTTTAGCAAGCCGGAATAGCTTTTCCGGCTTTTCTCATACTTCAGATGCTCTGAATTGTCTGCGGTCCGCGGCAAATGGAGGCCACGCCTGTGCGTGAAACCTCAGCCAGCCCAAGCGGACGCATCAGCTCGATAAAACTGTCCAGCTTTTCTGTAGAGCCAGTCAGTTCAAACACAAAAGAACTTGCCGTGGTGTCCACTGCCCGTGCACGAAATGCCTGCGCAATCCGCAGGGCTTCCGTACGCGGCTCGCCAGAGGAAACCACTTTCACCAGCGCCATTTCCCGCGCCACATATGGGCCTTCTGCCGTAAGATCCACAACGCGGGATACGGGCACCACACGCGCAATTTGGGCACGTATCTGGCGGATAGCGGAGGGGGTGCCAGTTGTCACCACATTCACGCGGGATGTGGTCTGATTTTCATCAACCGGGGCAACTGTCAGGCTCTGGATGTTGTATCCGCGGCCAGAAAACAGCTCCACAATACGGGCCAGCGCACCGCTTTCGTTGTCCACCAGAAGAGAGATAACGGCAGAACCTGAAATTTCCTGCTGCATTGTCAGTGTATCCTGAAATCAGACTGGAAGAAGAAAGAAACTCTTGAGGGCAACCCCCAACTGGTCTCAGACCAGCATCTGCCCTTCCTTGGTGATCTTGGCTCCGCTTTCTTCCTGCTCTGGCCCCAAAATCATTTCATTATGGGCAGCGCCAGAAGGAATCATGGGGAAGCAGTTTTCGCCTTCCGCCACGCAGATATCCACAATCACCGGCCCATCATGCGCAAGTGCCTGCCGAATGGTATCATCCAACTGACTAAGCTGCGTGACACGCAGGCCCGTGCCATGAAAGCTTTCTGCCAGTTTTACAAAATCTGGCAGCGCATCGCTGTAGCTTTCAGAATAGCGCGAGCCATGCAGCAGCTCCTGCCACTGGCGCACCATGCCCATGTAATGGTTGTTGATGATGAAGATTTTTACCGGCAGACGATACTGCGCAATGGTGCCCAGTTCCTGAATATTCATCAGGGTAGAAGCCTCACCAGCAATATCCATTACCAATGCATCCGGGTGTGCAATCTGCGCGCCAACGGCTGCGGGCAAGCCATAACCCATAGTGCCAAGGCCACCAGATGTTAGCCAACGGTTGGGATGATCGAACTGGAAGAACTGCGCAGCCCACATCTGATGCTGCCCAACTTCGGTTGAAACATAGGTATCGCGCCCGGTTTCGCGCGCCAGTTCATAAATGCGGCGGATCGCCTGCTGGGGCTTGATAACCGCATCCGGAGCCTGATCCTGCGTAAAGCGCAAGCAATCCAGCGCACGCCATGCATCAATCCGGTTCCACCATTCAGCCAGTTCTTTCTGATGCGTGAAGGCGGGTTCTTTTTCCCATTCCTCAAGCATCATGGCGATGGTTTCACCCACGTCACCAATAATGGCTTCATCTACGTGGATGATCTTGTTGATCTGTGCCGGATCAATATCCGCATGAATTTTAAAGGATGTGGGAGAAAACGCATCCACACGCCCGGTCACGCGGTCATCAAACCGGCTGCCCAGCGCAATCAGCACATCGCAATCATGCGTCGCCAGATTGGCTTCGTAAGTACCGTGCATTCCCAACATACCCAGAAACTGGGAATCGGTGCCCGGATAAGCCCCAAGGCCCATCAGCGTAGAGGTGATGGGAAAGCCCGTCATTTTAACCAGTTTGCGCAGGGCTTCACTCGCTTGCGGGCCAGAATTGATAATGCCGCCACCCGTATAAAACAGAGGGCGCTTGGCATTTTTCATGGCCTTTACGGCGCGGGCTACAGCATCTTTATCCGGCTTGGCCTGCGTTCTTTCCGTACGTGGTGCAATTTCCTTTGCATCCATGTATGGCGCATCACCCACAGTAATGTTTTTGGGCAGATCAATCAGCACCGGGCCAGGGCGGCCAGAACGTGCAATGGCAAAAGCCTCATGCACCGTTGGCGCCAGATCTTCGGGCTTGCGCACCAGATAATTGTATTTGGTAACAGGCCGCGTAATACCTGTGGTATCTGCTTCCTGAAAAGCATCATTCCCAATCAGGCTTGTGGGCACCTGGCCAGACAGGCACACCAGCGGGATAGAATCCATCATGGCATCCAGCAAGCCGGTAACGGCATTTGTAGCACCCGGACCACTGGTAACCAGCACAACACCCACCTTACCGGTAGAGCGTGCATAGGCTTCTGCCGCATGAACAGCCGCTTGCTCGTGCCTTACCAGCACGTGGCGAATCTGGTTTTGCTTAAACAGGGCATCATAAATAGGCAGAACCGCCCCGCCCGGGTACCCGAAAATAACTTCCACACCCTGCTCAGCCAGCGCGCGCATAAGGACTTCCGCACCAGAAAGGGCTGGTGTGTTCCGTGCGTCTGATGGTGCCGAAGCAGTTTTGAGTGTCATGTTATCCTCTCTTCCCGGAAATGGGACAGGCGGCATCTTTAGGCCTCGAATCAGGTAGCGTCAATCCCACGGAGAACGAAAGATACAATTTCTTCGTATTTTCTTTCCGAAAATTGCGCAAAATCAGAAAAAGATGCATCAACTGTGCATTCCAAGCCCTTTTTTGCCAAACTGTGGTGCGCAAACCACGTTGCTTGCCGCTTTGTGTAACGCCCTGTAGCCTGCACAGCCCGTTGCGTGGCTTCTTGCTCGGTTATTTCTCCACGCAGCATGGCAGAAAGTTCTGGCACGCCGTGCGCACGCATGGCTGGCAGGCTGGTATCCAACTTTCGGGCCAGTAATGTCCGCACCTCTGCCACAGCACCATTGCGCAGCATGTTCTCAAACCTTGCAGCAATGCGCGCCCGCAGTTCCGCACGCTCCGGATTGAGGCGAACAGCTACAAACCGGCAAGCAGCAGGCGGCAAGCCCGGCTGTTTGTGCCACCATGTCAGCCCGTGCCCAGTGCCACGCCACACCTCCCATGCGCGCGAAACACGCTGGGAATCTACAGGCCGCAGGCGGCAGGCTGTTTCAGGGTCCACTTCCATCAGGCGGGCATGCAAGGCTGGAGCACCATACTGCGCCACACTTTGGCGGGCCTCCTGCCGGGCCTCATCCCCTGTATCTGGGATAATGGCCAAGCCATGTGTCAGGGCATGCAAGTACATCCCTGTACCACCACATAAAATGGGCAAACGGTTTTGCGCCCATGCCTGCTGCATGCAGGCCAAAGCTTGCTCTCGCCACCATGCCACACTGCCTTTTTCTTCCGCTGGCAGCACACCGTAAAGCCGGTGCGGCACAAGCTGCTCATCTTCTGCACTGGGGCGGGCCGTTAAAACATCGAGATCCTTATAAACCTGCATAGAATCGGCATTAATAATCTCGCCGTTCAATCTGCGGGCCAATGCCAACGCCAGAGCGGATTTGCCAGAGCATGTGGGCCCGGCCACAATAAGTGCTGCGGGCAGATTGGCGGAAGGCTCCGCAAGTCTGCCCATATGGTGTTCTGCTTGCCTCATGCCTGCATTCCTGCCACACACCCCTTTGCCATGACGAGCCTTGTTCTGACCCTTGTTGCCCAGCGTGAGGCAACACCCCTTGATACCGCCACCATTGCACTGGTGCGCGACATTCTGGCCACCACTGCAGAAGCCACTGTGCTTTCAGCAGGGGAAGCAGTTGATATTCCTTGCACGGAAAGTGCAGCCAGCAAGCTGCCAGCCGTGCGGGAAGCGCTGAATACCCTGCCCATAGATTCGGTGCTGACCCATACAGCCACGCGCCGCAAAAAGCTGCTGGTTTCCGATATGGACAGCACCATAGTGGCCAATGAAACATTGGATGACGTGGCAGCCCATGCCGGTATTGGTGAAAAAATAGCTGCCATTACTGCACGCTCCATGAATGGTGAGCTGGATTTTGCAGCCTCCCTGCGTGAGCGCGTGGCCCTGCTAAAGGGACTCCCCGCCTCCTTGCTGGAAAAAGCGTGGAAGGACGTCAAACTCAACTCCGGCGCGCGTGAACTGGTGCAAACCATGCACGCACACGGCGCTTACACTGCACTGGTTTCTGGCGGCTTTACCTTTTTTACCTCCAAGGTTGCCGCCCTGTGCGGGTTTGATGAAAACCACGCCAACACGTTGCTTTTTGATGCAGAAGATTGCCTGACAGGCGCAACCGGCCAACCTGTTCTGGGGCCAGATACAAAACTGAGCCTATTGGAAAAGCTAACAGCCACCCATCATCTGCCCGCAGAAGCCACGCTGGCTATTGGCGATGGTGCAAATGATCTGCCCATGTTGCGCAAGGCCGGGCTTGGTATGGCATTTTACGCCAAACCGGTTGTGCGCAAGGAGATTACAGCCCAGATCAATCATACATCCCTACGCACGGTTCTGTTTGCGCAAGGGTATCCTGCTTCTGCATTTATCAAGGACTAATCAGTTCAGTACATTTGGCATGACGGCATAAGGAAAAGATTATGCAGTTTGATCCGCGTGATATTTCAACTTATCCCATCGTCCGTGCAATCTGCGTGATTGTTGGGTGTGGGCTGATGGTTTACTGCTTTGTTTTTTACCTGAACTTGCCGCCAGACACGCCAGAGCACGTTATGCGCCATGTGGCCGCACTTATTGTGGGCACACTTATTCTACTTGGGTCTATCTGGATCTAGAACACAGCACACAATAACGGCTTGATTAAAAACCAAGCCGTTTATGCAGTTCCCTAATAATATAAGGTGTATCATCCAGCGGTAACGCCAACCATGGGGCAGGAAGGCGCGTTTCTGTTTCTTCCAGCACATGCACCCGCCCGGCAAGTTCCAGCTCTTCTATAAAATCGGTAATCCGGCGAGAACGGCCCGGCAAAGGGTAGATTGTTACTGGCGCACACCCGGCAACAGCCTCTGATATCATTGATACACTATCAATTGTGACAATCAGGTTATCTGCACAGGCAATCAGACCCTCATAGGGATTTTCCCCTTCCCCATTCCAAACATGTCCACCCGCGCCTTCTACAATGGTTTTCAGCACCTTCATGGCTGCCGGGCTTGTGCGCCGAGAAGGAGTAACAACCAAACTGCCCCCCTCCGCCTTAAGGGTTTCGACCAGAACCTGCCCAAGACGATGGGCTTCTGCCTCTCCAAAATGGAAGCGACCATTTGAGCCCCCAACCAAGGCTGCAATAAGAGGGCGTGGCAATTCTGCAAACTGTGGCTGCCATTTTGCACGCGCCTGTTCCAGCGCTTCTGGCGTAAGGCCGTGCAGCGCTGTGCGCCCCAGCAAAACATTGGGGCCTGCAATATCATCGTGCCGACAGGCAATAACCAGGTCGAACCGTGACAGATTTTTGCGCGGATTTTGAATTTGCACCACAGGTCGGTGTGAGCCACGCAAACCAGCGCCAACTTCTCCACCCTTACCGCCAACACTCACCACAACAGAGGATTGTGCAAACGCAGGATTTTCTTCCAGTTCCGCCCCATCGCTGCCGCGCAAAAAAGGCTTACCAAGCCAGTGCGGCCCACGCAGCATAACACGGGCCAGCTTACTGGGGCATATCGGATGGAAAGTGCCATTCCACCCTGCACGTGCCACAAGCCCCAAAGCCTGCGACCGCATGCCAGCAAAATCTTCCCCCACCACAAAGGCAGCAACGCCCGCCTGCGTTCCGCAAGACGACATATTTGAACCCTCTGGGGTTCCGGCGTAATCTGCACGCGCCATGATGCGTTATTCCTCTGTTGCGCAAGGGAGAGTGCTGAAAAGCGCTCCCGTGTCTTTCTCTCCTTGCCGCTGGAACGGAAAGCGTGCAAGGCGTGTTTGCGCATTCCAGATAAGGAGAAAGGCAACACAATGTCCGGCAGTTTCCATGATCTGGGCCTAGATCCAGCATTATGCGCACATGCGCAGCAGGCGGGCATGGCTGCCCCTACTCCAGTGCAACAGGCTGCTATTCCTGCCATTCTGGATGGCAAAGATGTATTGGTGCGTGCCCCCACGGGCACGGGCAAAACGGCAGCCTATACTTTGCCGCTTAGCCAGAAGCTGCTGAAATCTCGCAAGCCACGCTTTGTACTGGTGCTTGTGCCCACGCGTGAACTGGTTTTGCAGGTAGAAAAAGTTTTTCGCACCTGTTTGGGAGAAAGCAAAAAAGGCCAGAAGCAAACTGCGGTGACCCTTGTGCCACTGTTTGGCGGATCTGACCGGGCTGAGCAGGAGCATTTTCTTGCGCAAGCAACTGGTCGACGCATTCTGATTGCAACACCGGGCCGCTTGCTGGATTTTGTTTCCAACCGGATTTGCGATCTTTCAGAATGCGGATATCTGGTTCTGGATGAAGGCGACCGCCTGTTCTCTCCCGAATTTCAAGAAGATACAGAAACCCTGCTCTCCTATCTGCCATCCATGCGGCAAACGTTGGTGCTTTCCGCTACCCAACCCGAAAGTCTTAAAAGCACGCTTTTGAGCCTGCTGCACAAGCCGGTTGAAATCAGCATTGAACAAGCCCCCCAAAAGCGCGGGCCCATTCGTCAGGCCGCATTGTTTTTAGATCCCTCTCAGAAGCCGGGCTTTATAAAAGAATTTTTTAGCCGTGCGCCTAAAATGCGCAGTATTATTTTTGTACGCACAAAGGCAGAAGCAGATCAGCTCGCCGCTATTCTTAAAAAAGCACGCCTTGCTGCGGCTCCTTTACATGGGGACATTGCGCAGGATAAACGCACCAGCACAGTTGCCAGCTTTGAATCTGGGCGGCTCTTTATTCTTGTTGCCACAGATGTTGCAGCACGTGGGCTGGATGTGCCTTCTGTAAAACAGGTCATCAATTACGATGTGCCAGATCAGCCAGAAACCTATCTGCACCGTATTGGCCGCACAGGGCGCGGCGGAGAAAAAGGGTCTGCTCTTACGTTATGCACAATGGATGATCGTAAAAGCCTACGGCAGATTGAGGTTGGCGCACAGGTGAAATTACGGATTATCAGCGCCGAACAAGCCCTGCCTGTGGCTAAGCCTCCTCAACCTGTTTCACGCCGTTCAAAATCTGTTCGGCCATAATCTGCCATGCCTGCTCTGCCTTTTGCTTGCCTTGTGCGTTTGGGGTGGCGGCAGGCTTATCTTTTATAAATTCCGTAAGCGTTACCGCAATGCTCTGGGCTTCTGGCTTGCAGAACAGCACATTAGGTTGTCCTGCAAACTGTTCTGCCAGACCACTAACATCTGTTGAAATCACCCAACGTCCGGCAGCAAGGGCTGCGGCACCTACACCACTTTGCGTTGCCTCTCTATAAGGCAACACTAGCGCATCTGCCCATGCCAGAAGCTGGCTGACTTTTGTTTCCGGCACCCATCTGTTTTCAATCTGCACATTAGGTAAAGATGCCAACTGCTCCAGCTCCGCACTATGTGGCCCTTTGCCTGCAACACGGCAGATATAATGGGCTTGTGCATCCATGGCTGTAAGAGCTTGAGCCAGCAGATCCAAACCTTTGTAAGACAGCAACCTGCCAAAAAAGAGCAGCCGAACAGGCCCTTTATGCGCAAAAGGTGCACTTTGCTGCCCCTGCGGCGCAACAAACGCAAACGGTGGATGAAAAGCCACTAGCGCACGCCGCCCACGCATATACCATTGTCGTTCAAGCTGGGCAGCCACATGCCGACTTAATGTAACCGGAACATCAGCAAACAAAATAAGCAGACGCTGCAAAAACATCTGCCCAACAAAACCATCTCCGGGATGTGCTGCCGCATCATGCACCAGCACTACAACGGGCACGCCAGCTTTACGCAAAGCTGCAACCATAATCAGATCAAGCGGCCCCGGCATGGCACATATAGCAACATCAGGCTGAACAGTGCGTAACATACGGCCCAATGCGTGCAGCATATATGGAGCTTGCAACAAACGCATGAAAAAGCTGGAAAGGCTTTTATATGTACGCACTGGTACATCGTTATGCAGATCAGGCTCAGCCTGCAGCACTTCCGCCCCGCAGGAAAGAGAAAGAACAGCAGACGTGTTGGGTAACGTGTTCAGGGCTTTGGCAAGTTCCGCAGCAATGCGCGGGCCCGCCCCTTTGCGCCCCCACTGCCAGATAAATACCCGTATGCCACTCAAACCACTTTTCCTAATCTACTTCTGCAACGCAGCTACGGCGTTCAGTAAAGGGGTGGGGCCAAAAGCCCGCAATGCTGCCTTACCAGCGGCCTGCCCAAGCTGGCGGCGCTTATTGGCATCATTTGCAAGAGTTTGTAATGCTTCCACTGCACACCCAATATCTGCCTCTGCCCACACAGCTTGAGGCACCTGATACACGCCCCGCGTATCTGTAGCTGTTACAAGTTTGTAAGAAATTGGCCAACCACAGTCTGATGTCAGAAATTCTGCTGTGGCAGACCAATCTGTGGCTATAACAGGACGTTCCAGCAGCATGGCTTCTGCGGGCACCAGCCCAAATCCTTCGCTCCGGTGCAGGGAAAGCACAATATCAACTTGCTGTGTCATGGCGTACACATCTGGCATTGGCAGCATACGGTTTTCAAAACGGATATTCTGTGCGCCACCCGTAGCGTCCTTCAGGCGTTGCATATCTGCTGCATAATGATCTGCACCAGATATTTTCATGACCAACAGGCGGTCTTTTCTGTCTCCAAATGCCTGTCGAAATGCCGCTATAGCAGCCAAAGGGTTCTTACGTTCAAAGCTGGACGCAAGACTAAAAGAAACCAATACCACCACAGCATCCTCGGGCCACCCAAAAGCCTGACGGTCTAGTTTAGAAGGCTGCGGAGGCACACACGCCAATGGGTAAGGCACAACCTTGACCCGGCCGGGCATAAGAGGTTCCAGCGCCCGTGCGCTAAAGTGGGAAGGAGTCCAGATTTCATGCACACAAGGTACACCTGCATGCCATTCTGGGGAGACAACCGGCAGTTCCCACACCCAATAACCTACAATGCGCCGCCCGAGCACATGTTTGCGGCCCAAACGCAAAAGGGCTGTTGGCGTTTGTGGCGCATTTACATGCAGCACCAAAGCCGCTTTTGGATCTGCAAAAACAGAATCCAGCACTACCTTCCCCTGCGATTGCAGCAGGCCTGCTTCTACACCTTCTGCCTTTACCCCTTGAGAAAGCAGACCACGCAGAAGTAATCTGGCCCCTTCACCCAAGCCAGAACCCCGGCCAAGCTCTCCTCCAATAATCACGTTTGCATCAGCAACAGGCGTGGGGCTAACCGCTTTAGGGGCAAGCAAAGCAGTAGCCTTGGCCAATAAACGCCGCCTTTGGGCTACAGGAAACAGACGCCACAAGTGATGGAGAGGATGAAGAGAAGATGTCACTCGTACTGTCCGTCACCTGAAAATAAGAAGAAAGTTGAGACAAAGCAGGGATTGCAGCCCCGCACAACCCACCGCATACTTTTGCACATGCGGTGCTGTTCCTTTTTTCATTCCCCCATACACGCCGAAATACCTTCTCCCACTAGATATCTGGAGAGCGGGGTATGAGTTGTGCATCCAAGCGGCATGTGCGGCCCGATAGCGCATTTCGTTTTCGGGCTGTGTCTGCCTTACTCCCGCCTTCTCCCCCCGCTTTGCCTGCTGTGTGTATTGAATATCCGCCACCAGACATCAGCCCGTGGATTGCGGGAAACTGCGGTATTCAAGGTGTGCATCATTTTGAAAGCCGCCGCCCCGGCCCCCATGTGGCTGTTACAGCCCTGATGCATGGCAACGAATACGCTGGAGCCTATGCCCTGCAACAGCTTCTTAGGCTACCATTACGCCCGTTACATGGGCGATTAAGCCTGATTTTTCTTAATCTGGCTGCTTATAAAACCTTTAACCCCGCACGCCCCACCTTATCCCGCTTTGTAGAAGAAGACATGAACCGGTTATGGCAGCCGGAGTTAATTGCCTCGGCGCACACATCTGTCGAAATGCAACGCGTACGCGAAGTGCTGCCTGTGCTGGAAACGGTAGATATTCTTTTAGATATCCACACCATGCTCTGGCCAGCACAACCCCTTTTCCTGTGCAGCATGGCGGAAAACAGCCGAGACCTTGCCTACTGCGTATCTGGCGCGCAACCCAACCCACCTGCTGTTGTTCAGGATGGTGGACATGAGGATGGATTAAGGCTGATTGATTACACCCGCTTTAATACGCCACATTCATATACGCGTGCTTGCCTATTGGAAGCGGGGCAACACTGGCAAAAAGATGCCGCACAGCAAGCGTTGCTCAGCACCCGCCTGTTTCTGGCACAAACCGGCACTCTCCCTTCCGCTCCTACATTCGCATCACCTTCAGAACCTGTATGGCAAGCTGTGGTGACAGACTGCGTACGGGCGCTGACATCTCGCTTTGTTTTTGTCCAGCCGTTTGTAAGTGGCAGCGTTATCCGTAAGGCGGGCACTGTTATTGCTTTTGATGGGCAAGATGAAATTCGTACGCCCTATAATAACTGTATCTTGGTTATGCCCAATTTACGCCCACGCCGGGGGCATACAGCCGTAAGGCTTGCCAAGCGCCTTAATAACAAAACGGACATGCAAGCCTAAGCCTACATGCCCGTTCTGATACCCTAAAAGGCGAAGTTATTATGCGCGGCTATAGATAGGAAATTTAGCGCACAGAGCCTTAACGCGTTCATGCACAGCGTTTTCAACTTCGCTGTTACCCTCACCGCCAGAAGCGGCCAGAGCTGTCAGAACCTCGTCAATCATTTCACCAATCTGGCGGAACTCTTCCTCACGGAAGCCGCGAGCCGTTGCTGCCGGGCTGCCCAAACGCACACCGGAAGTGATGGCGGGCTTTTCCGGATCAAACGGAATGGCGTTTTTGTTGGCTGTAATACCAGCGCGTTCCAGAGCCTGTTCCGCAGCTTTACCAGTTACCTTTTTGGGGCGCAGATCAACCAGAAGCAGGTGTGAATCCGTGCCACCTGTTACGATATCAAACCCACGTTCCACCAGAACTTCGGCCAGAACGGCTGCGTTTTTCTGCACCGCTTTCTGGTATTCCTTAAATTCTGGACGGAGGGCTTCACCAAACGCCACGGCTTTACCGGCAATAACGTGCATCAGCGGGCCGCCCTGCAAACCGGGGAACACAGCAGAGTTGATCTTTTTAGCCAATGCTTCGTCATTGGTCAGGATCAGACCGCCACGTGGGCCACGCAGGGTTTTATGCGTGGTGGAGGTTACAATATGCGCGTATTCTAGCGGGTTCGGATACAGGCCAGCAGCCACCAAACCAGCAAAATGCGCCATATCCACCATAAGAAGTGCACCAACTTCATCCGCAATGCGGCGGAAGCGGGCAAAATCAATAATACGCGGATATGCAGAGCCACCAGCCACAATAATGGATGGTTTATGCTCACGCGCCAGCCGTTCCATTTCCTCGTAATCCAGCATGCCGTCCTGCTGACGCACGCCGTACTGCACGGAATTAAACCATTTGCCAGAATAGTTAGGGGCTGCACCGTGGGTAAGGTGGCCACCAGCGGCAAGGCTCATGCCCAGCACCGTGTCACCCGGTTTGCCCATAGCCATAAAGGCCGCCTGGTTGGCGTTGGCGCCAGAATGCGGCTGCACGTTGGCAAATGCGGCACCAAACAGGGTTTTCACGCGGTCGATGGCAAGGTTTTCAACCTTATCCACTTCCACACAGCCCCCGTAATAGCGGCGGCCGGGATAACCTTCGGCATATTTGTTGGTTAGCACGCTGCCCTGAGCCTGAAGCACAGCTTCAGACGCCATGTTCTCACTGGCTATCAGTTCAATGCCTTCCTGCTGACGCTTCAGCTCGCCTTCAATGGCGGCTGCAACATCCGGATCAGTCTGGGCTAGAGACGCATGGAAAAAGCGATCCAGATCCGTGTGGCTCATTCAGGTGTTCCCTCAAAATCAGACAATATGTTCACCAGCATATTTGCCGGGCGGCAGGCGGTGTCCGTTTGTTACGTTAGAAACACATCTTGCCAGGATGTGCTGCTGGCCTGTTTATAGAAAAAAGACCGTTGGAGGCTTCTTACCGCTTTCCGTGCGGCCCGGACAGGAGAAAAATATATGGAGCAGAAGTCTGCCCCCTCTGTAACATCGGCATTTACGCGATGTTTACCGCTAGACAAGCTACAGGCAGCGCCAGGGCTTAAGCGTGTTCTGGGGCCGGGAAGCCTTGTAGCGTTGGGTGTTGGCGCCACAATTGGGGCTGGACTATTTTCTCTTACCGGCATTGCCGCTTCTGAAAATGCTGGACCTGCTGTGGTTCTTTCCTTTTTTATTGCAGCCATTGCCTGTGGCTTTGCCGGGCTCTGCTACAGCGAACTGGCCAGCATGATCCCCATTGCGGGAAGTGCTTATACCTATGCGTATGTCACGCTAGGCGAAATGATGGCATGGATTATTGGTTGGGATCTGGTGCTGGAATACGCCGTTGGCGCAGCCACTGTTGCGGTTAGTTGGTCTCGGTATGTGGTGTCCTTATTGGATTCGTGGGGGATCGTGCTGCCCCCGCGGCTTACGACCTCCCCCTTTGAAACCGTGCAGATGCCTGATGGCAGCATGGTTTCGGGACTGATGAACTTGCCCGCAGTTTTTATTACCTGCCTGGTTTCATGGATCCTTATTCGCGGGATCTCGCAATCCGCTATGGTGAATGCCGTTGTGGTGGTCATCAAACTATTGGTGATTACGGCGTTCATTGGCTTTGGCATCCACTACATCAACCCGGCCAACTATCACCCGTTTATCCCACAAAATACAGGCACCTTTGGGCAGTATGGCTGGTCTGGCATCATGCGCGCTGCGGGCACCATCTTTTTTGCCTATGTGGGGTTTGATGCCGTTTCCACCACAGCGCAGGAAACCAAAAACCCGGCGCGTGATATGCCCATTGGTATTTTGGGCAGCTTGCTCATTTGCGCGTTGGCTTATGTTTGCTTCTCTTTTGTAATGACCGGTCTGGTCAATTACAAAGACATGCTGGGAGATGCCGCCCCGGTCGCCACAGCTATTAACCGCACGCCCTATACATGGCTGCAACTTGCTATCAAAATTGGCATTATTTGTGGGTTTACATCCGTGCTCATGGGTATGCTTTTAGGCCAGAGCCGCGTGTTTTTTGCCATGTCCCGCGATGGTCTGCTGCCCCCCATGTTTAGCGCCACACATCCAAAATATCAGACACCTTGGATGTCCAACGTCTTTTTCATGCTTATCATCTGCCTGCTAAGCGCGTTTTTGCCTATTTCTGAGCTGGGGCACATGACATCCATCGGCACGCTTCTGGCTTTTATTCTGGTATGCGCTGGCGTAATGATCCTACGCCGCAAGGCACCTGATCATCCACGTGCCTTTCGGGTTCCCGGCGGAGACATTATTCCCATTCTGGGTATTCTCTCCTGCGGCACGGTCATGGTCTCGCTGGATGGACTGACATGGATCCGGCTGGTCGTATGGCTGGCCATCGGGATGGTGATTTACCTTACCTATGGCCGTTACCATAGCGCATTAGCGCGACCCAGCATTCCGCCAGACAGGGTTGCATAAAGCGCACAGGCGCGCATACTTCTAGGCAGCATTCACCCGTCTGTCCCGCCCGCCGTGGTGGGGGTTCTTTTAAGCACCCCACCACGCCCGCAGGCAGCAGCAAGGAGATCCTGCCCATGATGGCTGGCCGTTTTCCTCTGGCTCGCCCCCGGCGCAACCGGATTGATGATTTCACGCGCCGCTTGGTTGCTGAAAATACGTTGGGCATCAACAACCTCATCTGGCCTATCTTTTTTATGGAAGGCACCAACTCGGTTACCGAGGTGTCCTCCATGCCCGGCGTACACCGTGTAACGCTGGATAAACTGGCCGCACATGTTGAGCCCGCTGCAAAGCTGGGCATTCCGGCTTTGGCCCTTTTCCCCATTACGCCCACAGAAGCGCGGGATGAAAAAGGCACGGAAGCCACAAACCCGGATAACCTGATGTGCCGGGCCGCCCGCCTGCTTAAAAAAGAATTTCCAAACGTCGGGCTGATTGGTGACGTAGCACTGGACCCCTACACCAGCCACGGCCACGATGGCCTGATTGAAAATGGCTACGTGGTGAATGATCCATCCGTAACCATTCTTTCCCAGCAAGCAGTAAATCAGGCTGCTGCCGGTGTAGACATTATTGCCCCATCAGACATGATGGATGGCCGTATTGAGGCTATTCGGCGTGATTTGGACGGCAACGGGCTGATTAACACCCGGATTATGTCCTACGCGGCCAAATACGCCAGCGCATTTTACGGCCCGTTCCGTGATGCTCTGGGGTCTGGCGGTATGCTGAAAGGTGATAAAAAAACCTATCAGATGGATCCTGCCAACAGCGATGAAGCCCTGCGTGAAGTAGAAATGGACATTGCTGAAGGCGCAGATATGGTGATGGTCAAACCCGGCCTGCCGTATCTGGATATCATCCGCCGTGTGAAAGATGAATTCCACGTGCCCACCTTTGCCTATCAGGTATCTGGTGAATATGCGATGCTGATGGCTGCCATCCGCAATGGCTGGCTGGATCATGAACGTGCCGTTATGGAAAGCCTGCTAGCCTTCCGCCGCGCGGGTGCCAATGGCATTTTAACGTATTTTGCTATTGAAGCTGCAGAACGTATCCGGGCATCTTTCGGCCAATAAGTTGCCAGTCAATATCACGGCATATGGGCCAGAGTTTTCTGGCCCATAATTTTGTTGCGGGATCATTTCTCCCCATGACGTCATCGCAAGACAGGCCGCATTTTTTCTACACCGCGCCACCCGGTGCCTGTCCGTATCTGCCCAATCGCATTGAGCGTAAAATACTGGTGGATCTTGCAACCCCGGATGCCAACTTCCTACACAGCCGCCTTTCCCATGCCGGTTTCAGGCGGAGCCATACCTTGGCTTACGCACCTATTTGCGATGGTTGCTCTGCCTGCATTCCTATTCGTTTGCCTGTCAGAAATCTGACGCCTCATCGCACACAAAAACGCGCAGTCCGGCGGAATGCTGATCTTATGCGCAGCCTCCTGCCCCCTACCGCCACAGACGAACAATACACACTCTTCCGCAGATATCTGGATAGCCGCCATTCCGATGGTGAAATGGCGGGCATGTCCATGCATGATTACCGGATTATGGTGGAAGAAACGCCTGTAGATACGCGACTTGTCGAATTTCGTGCGCCAGACGCCACCTTAATGGCCGCCAGCCTGATTGATGTTCTGGAAGATGGGCTTTCTGCTGTTTACAGCTTTTATGAGCCTAACTGCCCTCAGCGTTCTCTCGGCAGTTTTGCCATTCTTTCCTTGGCAGAATTAGCCATGCAGATGGAGTTACCATACCTGTATCTGGGGTATTGGGTGCCGGGCAGCCCTAAAATGGCTTACAAAGAACGCTTTCAGCCCGCAGAAATTTTGCGCAATGGCACATGGCAGAAGTTGGATCTAAACTATCCCCCCAAAACAGAAAGGGCCCATCCGTTTCCGGAAGGCCCTCTGTTCTAAGTGGCAGTGCTTAAGGCTTTTTACCCGCCCAAGGTGGCGCAACTTTACCAACAGCCGCGCGGCGGCTAACCCAATCTTGCAGATCAGCAAACTGGCGCACACGCGCAGTGCCCGGCCAGTGCAGCCCATCTGCTGCAGTAAACACCACAGCTTGGCGCAACCCTCCTCCATCCGAGTATTTCTGCAAAGCCACACCAAGGCCGCGCGCCATGACGGGCAACTGCTCCAATGGAAAAATCAGGAACCGCCGGTTATCCCCCACAACGGCAACATGGTCTCCTTCTGCGGGTACACATATGCGGGCAAATTCGCCTTCCTTCAGGTTCAGCACCTGTCGGCCCGATCGTTTTTCCGCCACCAAGGCTTCTTCTTCCACCAGCATGCCACGCCCAGCGCTTGAAGCCACCAAGCGGCGTTTGCCATCTTCTATCGGGAAAACAGCCAGAAGGTCTTCATCGTTGGAAAGGTCAATCAACAGGCGAATAGGTTGCCCATCCCCGCGGCCTCGCGGTAGATCGGCCCCTTTTACGGTATAGGCTCGCCCATCTGTTGCAAAGAAGCAGAGCCTATCTGATGTCTGGCAAGGAATAGCCAGCTTGAGAGCATCCCCTTCCTTAAACTTTTGATTTTCCAGATCAACATTATGGCCTTTAACCGCACGCACCCATCCTTTTTGAGAAAGGATCATGGTGAGTGGTTCGCGCTCAACTTCTTCCACCACGGAAATATCAACAGGCTTGGGCGCAGAAAGGATAGTGCTTCTACGCTCACCCCAACGACCTTTCCCGAAAGCTTTGATCATGGTTGTTAATTCGCGCTCGATCGTTTTCCAGCGCTGTTTTTCACTATCAAGCAATGCCATTAATGCTGCTTGCTCGGCAGAAAGAGCATCATGCTCCTTGCGGATTTCCATCTCCTCAAGGCGCCGCAAACTCCGCAGGCGCATGTTGAGCACGGATTCTGCTTGCAAATCTGTTAGCTTGAACGTGGCTATCAGGCTGACCTTGGCATCATCCTCTTCCCGAATAATGCGAATAACCTCATCCAGGTTAAGATAAACAGCAAGGAAACCCGAAAGAATTTCCAGCCGCCGTTCCACCGCTGTCAATCTATGGCGGCTTCGGCGTTCCAGCACTTCATGCCGATGGTTCAACCAAGCCTGAATAACTTGCTTAAGCCCCATCACACCGGGTGAACGATCCGCCCCCAGCACATTCATGTTCAGGCCAAAGCGACTTTCCAGCGGTGTGGCGCGAAACAATGTTTCCATCAGCACTTCTGGTTCTATACCGCGTGTTTTGGGCTCCAGAATCAGACGAATTTCATCCGTACTTTCATCACGGATATCCCCTAGCAGAGGCAGTTTTTTCTGATCCAGCAAATCAGCAATCTGCTCAATCAGGCGAGATTTCTGCACCTGATACGGAATTTGCGTAACCACAATATGCCACGTACTAAAACGGCCCTGTTCGACCTCCCACCGCGCACGCATTCTAAAGCTGCCACGGCCTGTTTCGTACGCCTGCAAAATAGCATCCGAATCTTCCACAATCAGGCCACCGGTGGGAAAATCCGGCCCCGGCATAAGCTCTAGCAGCTCCTGCGTAGTGGCAGAGGGTTTACGCACCAACAAAGCAGCCGCAGCGCAAACTTCTGCTGCATTATGAGGGGGAATACTGGTGGCCATACCCACAGCAATACCTGCCGCACCATTGGCAAGCAGATTGGGGAAAGCCGATGGAAGAACAACAGGTTCCTGCTCCTCACCATCATAGGTGGGGCGAAAATCTACGGCATCATCTTCAATGCCGTCCAACAGGGCCACGGCAACTTCTGTCAGGCGAGCTTCCGTGTACCGCATGGCGGCCGGGTTATCACCATCAACAGAACCAAAATTCCCCTGCCCTTCTACCAGCGGGTAACGTGCGGCAAAATCCTGCGCCAGCCGCACCAGCGCTTCGTAAACAGAGGCATCACCGTGAGGGTGGAACTTACCAATAACATCACCCACCACACGGGCGCATTTTTTAAAACCAGAAGCCGGATCTAGCCGGAGCTGATGCATGGCATAAACCAAGCGCCGATGCACCGGCTTAAGCCCATCCCGCACATCCGGCAAAGAGCGGGACATGATGGTGGAAAGCGCATAGGCCAGATAACGCTCACTCAGCGCCTCTGCCAGTTTTGTTTCCTCAATATGTCCTGCGGTTTCGCTCATCTGCCATCCCTGGAAAGCTGTGCATGATCCATTAAAAACAAGACATACAGCCCTCGTATCGGTTGTGCCAGTCTTGCGCTACTCGGTTATAGGTGTTTGGTCTGCCAGAACACGCATTTCCAGCCGATCATAGAGCCGTTGGCGTGCTGCGGGTAAGGGTAAATGGCGCTGGCCAAAGGCATCGCGCGCCAGAAAATGGCCTGTTAGGCGTAAACCTGCCAACCAATCTGCCGCATGACCGGTTTGTTCTGTATCTCGCAAAAAAGACGGAAGTGGCAAAAGCCGATCTTTCCACTCTCCTGCACCTTCCTCACTAACTGCGCGCCCTGTACGTGGTGAGACATAATGTAGATTTTCTGTGCTGCCGGTAACCGCACAAGCGGAAAGATCCAGCCCAAAACCTAAAGTTGCCAGCAGTGCCATTTCCCACCGCACTACGTGTGGCATACCTTCCCGTTCTGCAACAACAGGATCATACCCCAAAAAGGTAAGTAAACGCACAGTTTCTGCAAAAAGGAATGGGCAAGGATCAGCTTCTGGCAACGTAACATCCGCCAACACACAAACAGATTGCACCATGCCCAGCGCTAACGGAGCATCCAGCAATCGTGCAGCACAGGCGTACAGTAGTTCGCCAGAAATTTGTAATGGTGCTGCGGCGCTGCGTTTATGAAAGCTGGTTTTAACCACATTGCCCGGTTGCCATAGGGCGCGGCCCGCTTTACTGGCACCGCCATAGGCTATACCCCGCAGAGGGCCGTAATCTTCTGTTAGAACGTGTATACGTGCGCTGGTTTCGCCCTGCACACCTGCAAAAAGCACAAGGGCGGGAGCCTCCTTTTCATAGGAAGTCCCGCCCTTGTCCATCACTCGGAAAGCTCGACCTTAGACGCCAGCAACCTTGGCGACTTCAGCAGCAAAGTCATCTTCTTCTTTTTCGATGCCTTCACCCAACTGGAAGCGATCAAAGCCAACCAGCTTAACGCCAGCTTTCTTCAGCACGTCTTTCACGCGGGTTTCGCCATCATGCACCCATACCTGCTCCAGAAGCACAACTTCTTCGTAGAACTTACGGATGCGGCCTTCGACCATCTTTTCGATGATAGCTTCTGGCTTGCCGGAAGCGCGGGACTGTTCAATCAGCACTGCGCGTTCACGTTCAACTTCTGCCGGATCAAGGCTGGTAACATCCAGAGCGGAAGGACGTGTGGCAGCAACGTGCATGCCAACCTGACGGCCAAGCTGTTCGATAGCTTCATCAGCGGTCGGGGCTTCAATAGCAGCCAGAACGCCAATCTTGCCCAGACCGGGGCGCAGGGCACCGTGAACATAGGTAGCAACCACGCCAGACGGCACAGTAAGCACACGTGCCCGACGCAGGGTCATGTTTTCACCGATGGTTGCAACCAGATGCGTCAGTTCATCAGCAACGGTACGACCGGTTTCCAACGTGGCAGCCTTAATGGCTTCCAGATCTTCACCAACCTTAAGCGCAACTTTAGCAACGGATTCCACAAAGTTCTGGAAGGATTCGTTACGGGCCACAAAGTCGGTTTCAGCGTTTACTTCAACCATGGCAGCCACTTTGTCTGCAGAGGCAACGCCTACCAGACCTTCAGCAGCAACACGGCCAGATTTTTTTGCCGCAGCAGCAAGGCCCTTAGTACGCAGCCAATCAATAGCGGCTTCGATATCACCGTTGGCTTCGTTCAGTGCTTTTTTGCAGTCCATCATGCCTGCGCCAGTTTTTTCGCGCAGTTCCTTGACCAGTGCAGCCGTAATTGCCGCCATAATTCTATACTCCTTGAAAAACCCGAACGCGCCCACTTAGGGGCGCGAACCGGAATATTCCATGGCCTGCCAATGCAGGCATTCATGCAGGAAAAAACAGCCCGGCATGATAACCGGGCTGTTTGTGTATTCCGTTAGCTTGCAGCCGGTGCTGGTGCCGGTGTTTCTGCTGCCGGAGCGGCTTCCAGAGCAGGCTCAACAGGCAGTTCTTCAGCAGCGCCGATATCCTGACCGGAAGCGCCCAGTTCTGCGGAAATACCGTCCAGAACAGCGGAAGAAACCAGATCGCAATACAGGCCGATAGCGCGGATGGCATCATCGTTACCCGGAATCGGGAAGGTAACACCACGCGGATCGGAGTTGCTGTCCAGAATAGCCACAACCGGGATACCCAGCTTGTTGGCTTCTTCAATAGCCAGCTTTTCCTTGTTGGTGTCGATCACGAACAGGATGTCCGGCAGGCCACCCATTTCCTTAATCCCGCCCAAGGAGCGTTCCAGCTTGTCGCGCTGGCGGGTCATGTCCAGAATTTCTTTCTTGGTCAGACCAGCGGTTGCGCCGTCCAGCGTTTCTTCAATGCCACGCAGGCGCTTGATGGAACCCTGAATGGTCTTCCAGTTTGTCAGCATACCGCCGAGCCAGCGGTGATTGACGTAGTACTGACCGCAACGACGAGCTGCTTCTGCAATCGGATCCTGCGCAGCACGCTTGGTGCCAACAAACAGAACGCGGCCACCACCAGCAACAGTGTTGCGGATAGCCTGCAGAGCACGATCAAGCAGGCCAACAGTCTGCTGCAGATCAATAATATGAACCTGGTTGCGCACACCGAACAGGTACGGCGCCATGCGCGGGTTCCAGCGACGGGTGTGGTGACCAAAGTGAACACCAGCTTCCAGAAGCTGACGAAGGGTAAAATCAGGCATCGCCATAAGCGTATTCCTACCTTTCTGGTTATTCCTCCGCGAGGCGTTACCCTGCCGGACAGGCAGAGCACCAGATGGTGTTTTCCTCGCGTGCGTTATGCTCCCGGCCTTGACCGAGCGCGGCCCTTATGGCCGTTTTTTTGCGCTCGGACAAGATAAAAAACGCTCTTTTCAGGCTGCGTCTTCTGCCTTGGAGACTGTTTCTACTGGATGGGCGTATTTGTTAGGCACACCACTACGCGCCAGCAGAGCACGAAGCGACTTTACAACAGGGAACACTTCAACGTTGTGATCTCCGCCCAGTTCACGCCATGCGTTCTGTTCCATTTCCACAATTTCGCGGTCTTCTTCAAAGATGCGATGTGTGAAAATACCCAGCGCAGGCCATGCCAGATTGAGCAGGAAGTTCCATTTGGGTTTTTTAACAGAAAGCAGACCAAACGCCTGCGTAACCTGCTGTGTTTCACCTAGTGGTACATAGGATGTCCACAAATCCATGATCAGATCGCCATCCTTATCATGAATCTGGAGTGTCTGATATGGATAGGTGGTACGGATGGACACAACTTCTTCAACCGGCTGCTCCCGGTCTTCGTAGTCATGATGCTTGCCAAAAATCAGGGCTTCAGCCAGCGGCTGATTACCACCTTTGCGGGCAAAGCTGTAGCGTGCTTCCAGAAAATCATCACCCTTATCCTGCCCCAAGAAGCGCGCCGTGATGGAGCCCATCTGCCGCCGATGCAGGAACTGATGGTTCATGTCCATCAGGTTTTCATGCATAAAGGTGTAGTGGCATTTCAGCCGCGGGCTGAACATACGGGTTTTGTATTCCGGGTTCCCCACCTGCGCTACGTCTGGCACGGGCACTTTATCAGCCAAAGCCGGATCACCGGGGAAGATAAAGATCAGGCCGCTTTTTTCACGGCAAGGGTAAGACTTAACCGGACGGCCCACCCCTTCCTTGTTCAGATAAGGCACGGTTACACATTTACCTGCGCGGTCAAATGCCCAGCCGTGGTAGCAGCATTTTACACACCCCTTATCATCCACAACGCCCTTGCTCAGCGGCACCTGCCGATGTGCGCAACGGTCTTCTAGCGCATAAACAGGCCCATATTCAGGGCGAATAAGTGCGATGGGGTGGCCAGCATAACGCGCGGCAAATGTTTTGCCGGGGCGCACCTTGTGCGACCACGCCACAGGGTACCAGAAATTAGGATCACAATCGATCTGCCGAAGATCATAATGCGGCGTATTAGAACCGTCCGCCTGTTTTCCCTTGGCCTCTTCCACCAGCATGACGTCACCCTTTCAGAATCCAACAAGGCTGATGCAGCAGGAACAACATCACCTTAAAAACATGCCTATGCCCACGTGCCCTACAATTCCGCATAACGAAACTGCCTGAACAAACATGGGCGGGGATGACGCCTTCAAGATATTGAAGCTGCTTTTTGCTCAGCCCTGCCGCGCCATCACATGGGTGGGAAGGTTAGCCGATTTTGTACGCTGCGCCCAGATGCAAACAACCAACCAAGCTGTGCACTGGCCGCAACGGTCCTATCCTGCCAGACCACATACCTCATAGAAACAGGCACTCTTCATTGCATTATTGCGGGGCGTGATTTTCCAGAAGATGCGTAGAAGACGGCTGATTGTTACCGGGGATTGTCTCACTTGGGCTTTCCACCACCCCGGACTTCTTGCCATGCGGGGTATGGTGAGGATGATATTCCTTAACCGGATGAGCCGGGTTCTTGCCATCGTTAGAAGGCGGTTGCGTGCCGGGTTGCTCATCTACCGTGCGTGGGTTGCTCCATAGCTTTTTAGATGGATCAACATGCTCACCATTCGGCCCTTCGGCCGCTTTTGAGGGAGCCTTCCCCTGCTGGGAAGCAGCGCCCTCGGCTGTAGGCGGCGTACCACTATTATCCTGCGCCATAGCCAATGCTGGCATCACACTTAAAGACGCGCCAAGCAGCATAGAAGTTAAGATTTTCTGCATGGGATATTCCTTTTAATAAAATGAGGTATCCCGTTTTCCAACGCCAGCAATTTGGAAGAGTTGCAAATTTTATTTTTTCAGAATTTCCCTTATTTTTTCATAAGATTCTGGATGGCATGAGAGCGCTTTTCCATCCAAATGCGTAACAGTGCGCAAGGAAAGGCTGTTTGTTAAATACACCCCTTGCGCTTTTACAATATCTTCGTAACAGACAGGCCGCTCTTGCATTACGCCCGCATCTAATAGCAGCCTACGGGCAATGCCCGGTAAAGCGCCTTCTGTAACAGGAGGTGTTATCAACCCTGCCTCTGTTTGCATAACAATATTACTAATTGTGCTTTCCGCTATATGCCCTTGCATATTTAGTAAAAGGGCATCATCGCAGCCTTTTCGCTCTGCTTCCTGCCTTGCTACAATACCGGGCAAATAACTGAGCGATTTAATACGAGAAAGTGGGGAAAGCTCATCTCTGCGCACCAGCTCACTCACACACACACGAACAGACTGCTCCCTAAAAACACCGGCAGCACCTGTTATAAAAACTGTTGGCTTGCAGTGTTCTGGCGGCAGCAGGCCGCGTGGCGCCACCCCGCGCGTTACAGTCAACCGGACAGAGCCATTCTCAAAACCAGCACATGCCAAAAACTCCCGGATCGCCTGCAAAGTATTCTCTTGCTCTGGAACAGGTAACCCCAGAACTTGAGCACCATTACAAAGACGCTGATAATGCCATAAAAAATGCGGCACTGTGCCGTTCTTTATGCGCAAAGTTTCAAACAACCCGTCTCCCAATGTCACGCCACGATCTAGCGGGCTGATAGCAGCTTGGTCTACGGGATATGTTTTGCCGTTTAACCAGATAATACTCATGCCTGCCCCCAGAACTTCTGAAATGGTGCAAATTTCAGGCACATTTCTTTATATTCCTTTTCTGGGTCAGATAGAATGGTTACACCACCCCCAACACCAATACTCAGATGATTTTTGGAATGCTCCAAACTGCGAATAATTACGGAACTGTCCATACTGCCATCTATTCCAATACGAAACACAGTGCCGCAATACGCACCTCTGGCAGAGGCTTCCAGCTCATCTATAATCTGCATAGCCCGATATTTGGGGGCTCCTGTTACAGACCCCGGGGGCAATGTTACTTTCAAAAGATCAAAAACATCTTTATCAGGCAGCAACTTTCCACGAATTTCTGAAACCAGATGATGCACATGCGGAAACTGCTCTACCACCAGCAGGTCTGGCACATACACGCTGCCTATTTGTGCCATACGGCCGATATCATGCCGCATGAGGTCAACAATCATCAGGTTTTCGGCACGCTCTTTTTCATCATGTAGAAGTGCATTATGCCAAAAAGCATCTTCTTCTGGCGTTTGTCCTCGTGGTGCCGTGCCTTTGATTGGCCGTGATGAAACACAACCATTCGCATCCACTTTCAAAAATCTTTCTGGGGAAGAAGATAGCAGCGCAAAATCTGAACCGCATGACAAATACGCACCAAAAGGTGCTGGTATTTGCTGCCGTAACGCACGATAGACCTCAGCACTCAGCACATTTTTGGCCATTTCCGTTGTATATCGACACGTTATATTCGCCTGAAAAATATCTCCCGCAGCAATATAATTCCGTGTTTGCGTAACGCTCTGACAATAAGCTGCATGATTTTGGTCTGGAACAAACGGCTTGGTTACATGTAGCTTATATGATGGAACACGCTCAGGAAGCATGTTCCATTCCCTTATAGACTGCGCCACATTGAGTTCATTCACAAAAAAACTTGAAATTCCTGCAAGAAACACACGTTTTTCAAAACGATCCCAAATAAAGGCATGATCATACATACCTGCCGCCAATGCGGGTGTATTCCGGTCTTTATGGCGAGATAAAACGCCTTCCAGAATCATTCCCATTTGATAACTGGCAAACCCAATAAGACCACCCCAGAATGGAATACCTTGCTGGCATGATCCTCCCGCATATTCCTTTAATTCATCATGAAAAATACGTAGAATTTCAAAAATATCATCAGAAGAAATTATCGGTTTTTTTGTGCCATCCACCTCTATTTCATGAGGCCAGGCCACCACTGTATGGCATGGGTTGTGGCAAAAAATCTGCCATCGGCTTCGATTATCTATCTTGCCGCCACTATCCAGAAAAGCACACCATGGCTGTTGCCCCCATGCCGATAAAACAACATCGGGCTCCCTCCATTGTAGCTCCTTTACTTGAACCAATGTTAGACCTGTTCTACCCGAGAAACGCCAGAAAGTGTGCGCAACCTTTGCCCTAAAACGGGCGTAACCTTGTAACGGCCTCGTAGGCGCACCTCTACATCGCAACTATCTGCAACACCCGGCAACAAAACAACCCGCCCTGCTCCGCCCTTTTGTGGTTCCAGAATAGCTTGCAAATCTGGCAAGGCATCGGGCTTTTCTAACCATACCCGCATTTCGCTTTGTCCTTGTGCCGCAGCGGCTTCCAAATCCACAATATCTGTAGCGGTAAGCCGCAGAGCTTCGCCTTCCAGCTTTAAATCGGCTGTTACGAGTATAGCGGTACCAGCTACCAGAATATCACGCACACGCGTCAGCACTTCCGAAAAAACAGTTACTTCGCAACCACCAGATGCATCGGAAAGGCGTACCCATGCCATTTTATTACCTGTGCGGGTTGGGCGTTCCTTTTTGTCCACCACACAGCCAGCAATTTTAACCCGGCCACCACCCAGTTCCGCCGCCGTTAACAACTGAGATGTGCGCGTCACACCCAAACGGCGCAGCACCGAACCATAAGCATCCAACGGGTGGGCTGTCATATGGAAGCCAATAGCTTCTGCCTCCATCGCCAGACGTTCAAATTCTGGCCAATCGTGCCCTTCCACCAACCGCAGAGGCTCAACTTCACCTGGGCCACCAAACAACCCAATTTGGCCAGAAGCTGCCTCCTGCGCCTGGCTATGTGCCCGCCTTAAAATAACATCTGCTGATCTGAAAACACGGGCCCGGTTTTTATCAATACATTCAAACGCGCCAGCTTTTGCCAGATTTTCCAACTGCATCCGGTTGATGTGCTTGGGATCAATACGGATTGCAAAATCTGCTAGATTTTTGAAAGGTTTTTCTCCCCTCACCTCCACCAGAGATTCCATTGCGCCATAGCCCACCTTTTTGATGGCAGCTAGCGCATAGCGGATTGCGTATGTTCCATCTGGCTGTTTTTCGACCGAAAAATCAGCTTCTGATTTATTGATATTTGGCGGCAATACTGCAATGTGCATCCGCTCTGCTTCCTGACGCAAAGCAGCAAGTTTTTCTGTACGTTCCCGCGCCAAAGACATGCAAGCAGCCAAAAAGGCCACTGGATGGTTAGCCTTCATCCATGCTGTTTGGTACGAAACAAAAGCATAAGCAGCGGCATGAGATTTATTAAAGCCGTAATCTGCAAACTTAGCCATAAGGTCAAAAACCTCAACGGCTTTATCACGGTCAATCCCGCGCTTGGTGGCGCCTTCTGTAAAAATTTCGCGCTGGTGATCCATTTCCGAACGGATCTTTTTACCCATGGCACGACGTAGCAAATCTGCGCCACCCAGACTGTAGCCAGCCATTTTTTGGGCAATCTGCATAACCTGTTCCTGATAGACCATGATACCATAGGTCTCTTCAAGAATATCGCGAATTTCCTCGTGCGGGGGCTCCCATACCTCTCCGTGTTTTCTACGGCAATAATCGGGAATATTCGCCATTGGCCCTGGGCGATACAGCGCCACAGCTGCAATCAGGTCTTCTATGCGGGTTGGGCGCATTTGTTTAAGAACATCGCGCATGCCCGCGCCTTCAAACTGGAAGACGCCAGCGGTATCACCCCGCCCCAACATTTCATACGTTTTGGGGTCATCCAGCGGAATGTGGCTGAGATCTACATCCTTGCCCATACGGCGGATGAAATCGACACCCCGTTTGAGGATAGTGAGTGTTGTTAAACCAAGAAAGTCGAACTTAACGAGACCCGCCTGCTCAACAAACTTCATGTTATATTGAGTGACGAGCGTATCACTTTTCGGGTCTCGGTACAGCGGCACAAGCTGCACAAGCGGCCTATCGCCTATCACCACCCCAGCCGCATGCGTACTGGCATGGCGGAAGAGCCCTTCCAACTGCTGGGCTATTTCCAGCAGCCTGCGCAGGGCCTCATCATTATCACGCATTTCCTGCAGCTTGGGTTCACCTGCAATGGCTTCTTTTAGGGTAACCGGTTTGGCAGGATTGTTAGGGATAAGCTCTGCCACACGGTTAACCATACCATACGGCAAACCCAGCACACGCCCAACATCGCGCACGGCAGCACGCGCTTGCAGCTTACCGAAGGTAATAATCTGCGCAACACGGTCTGATCCATATTCATGCCGCACATAGGAAATCACTTCGTCTCGCCGATCCTGACAGAAATCGATATCAAAGTCAGGCATGGAAACGCGTTCTGGATTTAGAAAACGTTCGAACAGCAAATTAAACGGAATAGGGTCAATATCCGTAATGGTAAGCGCCCATGCAGCCAAAGACCCCGCACCAGAACCACGGCCCGGCCCAACCGGTATGCCATGCGCCTTAGCCCACTGGATAAAGTCCGCCACGATCATGAAGTAACCGGGGAACCCCATTTTGGAGATAATATCCAACTCGAAACGTAAACGTTCCTTATATTTCTCTACTGTTTCTGCATCCAGCTTCATGCCGGACATACGGTGTTCCAACCCTTCCCACGCCATAGCACGCAGGGTTTCATCTTCTGTCGCGCCTTCTCTTACCTTAGGGCAAACTGGCAAAAGCGGCTTGCGGGTTTCCACCTTAATAGCGCAGCGGCGGGCTATTTCCAAAGTGTTGTCACACGCATCTGGCAAATCGGCAAAAAGTGCGCGCATCATTTCCGGCGGCTTGAACCAATGCTCCGGCGTTACACGAAAGCGGTCTTTTTCTGCCATCGTGCGCCCTTGAGCGATGCACAATAGGGCATCCTGTGCTTCGTACATTTTTGGTGTAGGAAAAAAGCACTCATTCGTTGCCACTAATGGCAGACCAAACCGATCGGCCAACGTCAGCACGCCCGGTTCCACAGCTTTTTCAACACCTAATCCATGCCGGTGCAGTTCTACAATCAGCCTGTCACCAAAGGCTTCATGCACACGGGCCAGCCATTTTTCGGCATCTTCCGTTTGCCCTTCTGCCAGCATCTGAAAAAGTGGCCCACGTGTGCCACCTGTCAGCAGCAACAGCCCCTCTGCTTTCTCACATAGCAAATCCAGAGAAACAAAAGGGTCTGCCGGATCTGAATTTTGGAACCCGGCTGAAGAAAGAAACTGGAGATTCGCCAACCCTGCTTCATTCTGTGCCAGAAGCACTACAGGCTCGGCGGGGGCGCCGGGTTTGTCATTACGCGCAGGCAGGCCGATCTGGCTGCCAATAATAGGCTGAATACCGCTTTTGGTACAATACTGAGAAAATTCCAACGCCCCGAACAGATTGCCTGAATCTGCAATACCCACAGCAGGCATGTGCATTTCCTTCGCCAGCCCCACAATATCGGGCACACGAATGGCCCCCTGGCTAAGCGAATAGGCAGAATGAACACGAAGATGAACAAAATCAGCATAAGACATGCGTCTTTATAGCACAGACTTGAAGCTTTTCACTCTGCCTAAAGTTTTGTTTCAAGCTAGTCCCCACGCGTGTGGGGAACAGCCAACGAGCACGACCTTATTTACGGAGCCAGCCGGTTCATCCCCGCGTGTGCGGGGAACACTCTTTGTGGAACCATTTGATTCCATAGCATTATTTTACTGTCAAAGAATCCACCAACCATAAAAGGGCCCAGCCACTTCTGGAATAGTGGCACATTCATGGATACATTGCAGCACTTTGCAGTTTTGGAACACTTATTCCAGCTGACTAAATTACTGACGTTCAGGATTCATCATGCAGATTGTAAAAACCAAAGCAGAACTGGCAGCACTCAGCACCAGTTGGCGGAAAGATGGCCAGACTATTGGCTTTGTGCCGACCATGGGCGCACTTCATGCAGGCCATATCTCACTCATAAATGCGCTGGATGGCAAAGCCTCCCGTCGAATTGTGTCCATTTTTGTAAATCCTATCCAATTCAACAACACCAATGATTTCCAGCATTACCCGCGCGGGCTGGAAGATGATGCTGGCCTGCTACGCAATACCGGCAAAGTGGACGTGCTTTACGCCCCAGATGAAAGCCAAATGTACCCTCCCGGCTTTGCAACTCGTATAAGTGTTTCTGGGTTGGATACTATGCTGTGTGGCGGAGACAGACCCGGCCATTTTGATGGCGTTGCCACTGTGGTTACCAAACTGTTTTTACAAACACGCGCCAATATCGCAGCCTTTGGTGAAAAAGATTACCAGCAACTCTGCCTCATCAAACGCATGGTGCAGGATTTGGATCTACCTGTAGATATTTTACCCGTGCCCACTTTGCGAGAAGCAGACGGGCTTGCCCTTTCATCCCGCAACCGCAGGCTTACGCCACAACAACGCCAACAAGCCACGCTCCTACCCCAAGCCCTAAAGGCATGCCTTGCAGCCATGCGGAACGGCACAAATGTAGAAAGCAGCTTGGCCACATGCCGTGAAGCATTAAAGAATGCAGGCTTTCACGTTCATTACCTGGAACTCCGCAATGCGGAAAATCTGGCACTTGCCCCTATTGCCAGCAAAGATACACGTTTGTTTATAGCTGCCAGCTTAGGAGACATCCGGCTTATTGATAATATGCCGTTTGCCTAACTTTGGTTTTCCATAAAACTTTTTCCACTATAGCAGAGAACCCAAAATCATGAGCATCAAACGTCTTGCTCCCGAAGAACGCTTAACAGGCGCTGTTATTCATAATGGTCTTGTTTATCTGGCTGGCCAGATTGCCGATGATTCCACATTGGATGCAGAAGGCCAGATGGCTGATATTCTACGGCAGGTAGATGCCTTATTGGCTGAAGCTGGCACGGACAAAAGCCGCCTTATTTCCGTACAGATCTTTCTGGCCGACATGAATGATATGGCTGGCATGAATCGTGCATGGGATGCATGGCTGGACAAAAACAATAAACCCGCCCGCGCAACGGTAGAAGCCAAACTGGCAGACCCCACATGGAAGGTGGAACTCACCGGAATTGCCGCGTTACCTCAACCATAATTGCTTTAATAGTGGACGGCTGTTTTGCCAGCCGTTCACTACAAAAAACGAGGCATAAGCAAATGCTTTAATGCATTGATACAATTTATAAATTTTACAGGGAAATAAGGCTGGCTCCCGAAGTAGGACTCGAACCTACGACCCAGCGATTAACAGTCGCTTGCTCTACCAACTGAGCTATTCGGGACCAGCGAGGGAGCATATAGCTAACCTAAATCGCGCCGTAAACCCCCTTTTTTATTTTTTTTCATATCTCCTCCATCACTCATAAAGCGACAGACACAGCAAGACATAGTAAACCTACAAAAATGAACGCCCAAGGTCCTTCCCAAACACGTCGTAATCTCCTGCTAGCCGGTATGGGCGGTATTGCCGCCATTGGCGGAGGAACCTTTTTGGCAACACGAGGCAAGCATCACACACACAAACAGCCCGATGGTGCTTATCGGCAGATCAAAATAGGTTGGCCAAATTCTGGATCGGCACCAGTTTTGGCTGTGGCTGCACAAAAAGATTTTTTTGCGCATTACAGCTTGGATGTCGATCTGCCCTTCGCCACCATAAATGGGGAAGACACCATTAATGCACTGGCCAGAGGGGATATTTCCTACGCCGTAGCCCCTGCCCTTACGTGGCTCAGGCACCTTTATGCAGGGCTAAATGCGCAGTTGCTTATTGGCGTGCAGCCGGGCAATTTTCGGCTGTTAGTACGCCGCAGCAGCCATATTACACGGCTAGACCAGCTTATGGGCCACACTGTAGCCGTTATGGATCAGAACGCAGCAGATAAGCTGTTTTTTGCCATTATGATGCGCCGCAAAGGGCTAGACGCCATGAACCGCATCAACTGGCTGGATCTACCTCTGCCACAAATTGATGATGCCGCACGCAGCCAAAGAATTGATGCCGTTGTCGCGCATGATTATCAAGCATGGTGGCTGCTTCAATCGTTCCCTGATATGTTTATTGAACTAGCAGGCAGCAATACTGGCCACTATGCTGAGCGCACAAGTATGGTGCTTGGCGCCTCCAGTTCTGCCCTACAAGATGACCCAGATGCCGCCATTGCCCTTGTGCTGGCCCTACGTGATGCAGCACGCTGGACAGATACCCACCGCGATGATGCTGCAACCCTGATTGCACCAGATATTACGGATCTTTCTGCAGCCAGCATACGCGCCATGCTACACAGTGAACCTGCTATCCGGCCCGTTATTGGCAAATCATTGCGCGAACAACTGGCGCAGTATTGTGATGAACTGCAACTGGTCAGCCTACTGCCCGACACAGAAGACAGCACAGCACTTGCTCATCATTATGCGCGGAATGTTTTGAAAGAATAAAGAAAGTGCAGGCACATTTTTAATTGCGCCTACACTTTACTTGAAAGCTTTACTGCAAGCCTTCTACAAACTGAGCAATACGCTGGCAGGCCTCGCGCAGTGTTTCATCTGCCGTTGCGCAGGACAAACGCAAATAAGGTGAATGCCCAAAGGCGCTTCCTGGCACAGTGGCTACAAAAGCCTCTTCCAGCAAAGCTAATGCAAAGTCATGGTCTGTTTCTAACCGCTTACCGGCAGCAGTTGTTCGGCCAAGACACCCGGCAACACCCGGATACGCATAAAACGCACCATCGGGCATAGCGCAGGTAAACCCCGGAATGGCCCGCAATGCTTCCACAACCATCCGGCGGCGGCGGCCATATGTTGCCACCATTTCCTGCACCAAATCTGCCGGGCCATCCAACGCAGCCGCTGCAGCCGCCTGCGCTATGGAGCACACGCCAGATGTGGCATTGCCCTGAACACCCCGCATGGTAGCGATAAGATCTGCCGGACCGCCCGCAAAACCTACGCGCCAGCCTGTCATGGCATAAGCTTTAGAAACGCCATTAAGGGTAATGATGCGTTCTTTTAGATCAGGCGCTACAGCGGCAATAGATGCTGATTTTGCACCATCAAACACCAGATGTTCGTAAATCTCATCTGAAAGTATCCAGATATCTGGATACTGCCGCAACACTTCCGCAATAGCCCGCAGATCATCCGCTGAGCACACACCACCTGTTGGATTATTAGGAAAGTTCAACACCACCCAACGTGTGCGCGGTGTCAGCACTTTTGCCAGTTCATCCGCCTTCAGGCGGAAACCATCTTCCTCCCGGCAAGGTACAAAAACAGGTGTTGCACCAAACATACGGGCAATAAGCGGATAGCTGACCCAATAAGGCGTGGGCACCACCACTTCATCACCCGCATTCAGCGTGGCCATAAAAGCGTTGAAGATAACCTGCTTGCCACCGTTGGAGACCATAATCTCCTCCGGCTTATAATCCAGACCGTTTTCACGCGTGAACTTGCGGGCAATGGCCGCCTTAAGGGCTGGCGTACCATCTACGGGTGGATATTTGGTCTGCCCAGCCAAGGCGGCCTGATGGGCGGCCTCTACCACGGCAGGCGGTGTGGCAAAATCCGGTTCCCCCAAAGCAAGGGAGATAACGGGCTTGCCCTCCGCCTTAAGCACGCGTGCACGGCGTGCCATTTCAATAGTAGCCGGCGCAGGCAAACCTTTTAGTCTATTCGCAAAAGACCGCGCCATATTTTACAGCAGCCCTTTGCAAAAGCGCTGAATACGTGCGCAAGCTTCGCGCAGACTATCTGTATCCGTAGCATAGGAAATACGGATATGACCGGGGAACATGAAGGCCGAACCATGCACAGCGGCAACGCCTTCTTCTTCCAACAGAGCTGTTACGAAATCTTCATCCGTTTCCAGCTTTTTGCCACCCGGAGACGTTTTACCCAAGCATTTTTCAACTGTAGGGAACACATAGAACGCACCCTGCGGTACATCACATTCCAGCCCTTCGGCTTCATTCAGCATGGAAACAACCATGTCACGCCGCCCCTGATAGGTGGCAACCATTTCCTGAATGAACTCCTGCGGGCCGGTGAGTGCTTCCACAGCCGCAGCCTGTGCGATGGAACAAGTGTTGGAGGTGGACTGCCCCTGAAGTTTGTTCATGGCTTTTGTTAGCTCTACCGGAGCACCAGAAAAACCAATGCGCCAGCCTGTCATGGCATACGCCTTGGAAACACCATTCATGGTAACGGTGCGGCTACGCAGCAGAGGCTCCACTTCCACAAATGTAGCAGGGCGGAAGCCATCGTAAGCCAGCTTGGCATAGATATCGTCTGTAAAGATCCACACATGCGGGTGGCGGAGCAGAACATCACACAGCGGGCGCAGGTCTTCGGCAGAATAGGCCACACCTGTAGGGTTACAGGGTGAGTTCAGAAAAAACCATTTTGTGCGCGGCGTAATGGCGGCTTCCAACTGTTCTGCTGTAATCCGAAAACCATTTTCACGCTTGCAGGGTACAATAACGGGCTTGCCTTCTGCCAACGTAACAATATCGGGGTAGGAAACCCAGCATGGAGCCGGAATAATTGCCTCGTCACCCGGATTAAGGGTGGACATCATGGCATTGTAGATAACCTGTTTGCCACCTGTGGAAACAATAATTTCCTCCGGCGTGTAATCCAGACCACTATCCAGCTTAAAACGCTCTGCCACAGCCTTACGCAGCTCTGGCGTGCCAGCAACATCGGTATAACGGGTTTGGCCGTTTTCAATCGCCTTGGCTGCTGCGCGGGAGATGTTTTCGGGTGTGCGAAAATCTGGCTCACCAGCAGAAAGGCTGATGATGTTCCGGCCTTCAGCTTTAAGTGCACGCGCCCGTGTCGAAATGACAATCGTCTGGCTCGGGCTGATCCTGTTCATGCGGTCAGCAACAATGCTCATGGTTCTCTTACTTTCCGACACTATGTTTTTCATGCCAGTTACCAGGACACCCTACATGCCCCTGAAACAGACATTCGGTTCTGGGGCGGCACAGTAATCCTGTTCGGCCTCCGGCGGAACCGGAGATTTCTCATACGCCGCGTTTTTTGTACGCAATTCAGCGTTTATCTCTCAAAAGTGTGTGGGAAACCTGCCTTGCAGCGCACATCTTCCGCTGAAAGGCCTGCCTTGCGCATAGCCCGCACAGCCAATGCACCATCCCGCTTGGCCAGCCTGCGGCCTTCTGCATTACATAATAATGGATGAAAGCTGTAGTCTGGCACGTTCCAGCCCATAAGGGCTTGCAATACGCGATGCAGGTCTGTTGCTGGGCGCAGATCTTCCCCGCGTGTTACCAGTGTAACGCCTTGGGCGGCATCATCATGCGTGACGCAAAGATGATAAGATGCGGGAATGTCTTTGCGTGCAAGCACCACATCACCGAACAATTCAGGGTGGCATAAAACTGTTCCACGTTCTTGATCCTGATACGTCAGTGGTGCGCCACGTGTGCATTGGTTTATCCATTGCAAGGCTTTGCTCATATTCAGCCGTAACATATGGAGTTGCCCTTGGCTGATGCGCTCCTGCCGTTCCTGATCTGAAAGATGGCGACACGTTCCGGGGTAGCACAAACTGCCATCTGGAGCCGTATGTGGGGCTGAGAATATGGCGGCACTTTCACGCAGGATATCAGAGCGCGTGCAAAAACAGGGGTATAGCACCCCCATTGTATCCAACCTCGCCAACGTTGCCTGATAGGCAGGCATATTGGCCGATTGCCTTAAAACAGGCCGAGCGGAGCGCAAGCCCAACCATTCCAGATCTTGCAAAATGGCGGGAATAAATTCCGGCTTGCAGCGTTGGGTATCAATATCCTCCAGCCGTACAAACCATTCCCCATGCGGCTGGGCCTTTTGCCACCCATACAAAGCCGAGGCCACATGCCCCAGATGCAGAAAACCAGTGGGGCTAGGTGCAAAACGCGTTACCCACCCGGCATACTTTGTTTGACTATTATGTAATAAATTGTTCATGTTTTTCGTGAAACTATTACTAAACTCTCAAAAGACGCATCAAACAGACAGTCGTTTTGTTGCCTCACTCCCGAACCTCTGCAATACTATATGTAGTAATTACCTCGACGACGCACCTTTTGCAGGCAATCGGCTCCGAGTTTTACGATCGCAGAAAGATGCGCCCTCGAAGATAAGCCGAGGAGACAAGTCTTGCCTGACGGTAGTGCCCTCAACTTTCCTGCATTGGTTCTAAATGCAGATTTCCGGCCACTCTCCTACTATCCCCTTTCCCTATGGGCATGGCAGGATGCCATTAAAGCTGTCTGGCTGGATCGGGTTTCTGTGCTGAGCGAGTACGAAACAGAAGTACATTCTCCGCACCATACCATCCGCCTGCCCAGTGTAATTGCCTTAAAAGACTACATTCCCGCAGCCCGCAAACCTGCTTTTACCCGTTTTAATGTTTTCCTGCGTGACAACTTTTCCTGCCAGTATTGTGGGGAACGCCATCCTACGCAGGAACTAACGTTTGACCATGTTATTCCGCGCTGCAAAGGCGGCAAAACAAGCTGGGAAAATATTGTAACCGCATGCGGGTGCTGCAATCTGCGCAAAGGCTCTCATCTTCCACATGTTATCGGCATGTTGCCACGGCATCGGCCAGAACGTCCATCTTCGTGGCAGCTACAGGAAAATGGGCGCGCCTTTCCCCCCAACTATCTGCACGAAAGCTGGCGCGATTACCTGTATTGGGACACAGAACTAGAAAACTAATCAGGCAGCCACTTTTTAGCGCGTATAGCTGTACCCGTATTCATCTGCCTGTTTCTGAAGATCCGGAGCATCTTTCAGGTTCAGCGGAATCGGTTTTGCGTTTTTCTCACCAAACATAAAGTTATGGTTGGTCATGCGCTGGCATGTATTGGCGGCCAGCGGAAAGCTAAGATACATCGGCCCGGCCATTTGCTTGCGCAGGCAGGTAATATCCGTATCAACCAATGGCAGACGCCCCACCTCGGAAGAGCAACCACCCAGCAGGGTTAGGCCTACCGCTACAAACCCAAGGCGTAATGTATTTTTCATCTGCATAACGGATCAGCCACCTTGCTTCAGCATATTTGACAGCGGCTGG
This sequence comes from Acetobacter oryzifermentans, assembly GCF_001628715.1. Taxonomy (NCBI): domain Bacteria; kingdom Pseudomonadati; phylum Pseudomonadota; class Alphaproteobacteria; order Acetobacterales; family Acetobacteraceae; genus Acetobacter; species Acetobacter oryzifermentans. The sequence goes on from NZ_CP011120.1 coordinate 2,159,103, forward strand.
AGGCCGCGCTGGCGTGTTATTCGGAAACATTCATACTGCCAGCTTCTGCCTAACTCAGCTAGACAGGGAACATCACGCCCCCTGTCTGCCTGCCGCATGGCAGAACTGGCTAAAATGAAAAATGCCGCTTTTAGCTTACTTCGTAACCTGCACCACGGATTGCATTCTGCAAGGAAGAAACGCCAGCCCGTGTTGGATCATACGTTACTTTCACTTCGCGCGTTGCCAGATTAACATCTGTGGCTTCTACACCATCAATAGCAGCAAGGGCGCGCTTAATAGCAGACACGCAGCCATCACACGTCATACCATCCACCATAAAGCTTGCTGTGGTTTGGGTCATTTATCTTTCCCTTTATAAAATAACATATTTAACGTGGCCCGCCTTATAGCGCAGCTCTGGCCCAGACGGAATAAGCAGATAGGCAGTCTGCCATCCTGCATTCTCATGATATGCTGCCCGGATGAGCAGCCTTTCCATGTATTCCGGCCCCGACAAGATGCACACCACCCTATCTCAGTGGCAGGATATACCCCTCCACCGCCTGATGTTAGCGACTCTTATAGAAAAACTGGAAAACAGGCTGCTTGCCAACCCCAGCGCCACACGTGTTCTGGAACAATGGATAAGTACTTACAATCTGGCCCCAGACAATAACCTGCATGCTCATCGCCAAACAGAAGGCACGGCACCCTGCCCGCCGTTCTTGTTGCAAACGCTATTAGGTACCTGTGATACGCAAGCAGAAGATGTGCATTACAGGAAGGTGCAACTTACCGCACATGGGAAGGTTTTTTCAGAAGCAGAAAACTGGTACATTCCGGCCAGATTATCCCCCGAAATGGCCACCCAACTGGACACAACAGATAAGCCCTTTGGGCTTGTTGTGGCGGCGCTTAACTTCTCTCGCCAACTTATCAAACGGGAGAGCCTGTGGTTCCCTCTTCCAGATCAATGGGAACAACATGGAATACCGGTTGGTTCAGGCAAGCCTATTGGCCTGCCGCCCTATCTTTTCCGCCATATGGCGGTACTACGCACGCAAACAGGGCAAGCTTTTTGCGTGGTAATTGAAACCTATACCGCAGAAGCATTAGGGTTTCGGCCGCCAGCCATGCCAGCATAAACGAAAACCCCTTTGCTTATATCTTAGGCTTCGGCGTCAGCCTCTGCGCATTCACCCATACGCGTTGTATCTACAAACTTTTCAGTATCATCATCCAGCGCACGTGTTTTACGCCCACCGGGACCATGCACGTACAGGTCTTTCTTATTCAGCTTAGAAACAGCATCAGGCTGCACAGGCATCAGATACCGAGCAGGGCGCTGATGATCCGCCAACTGAAGTTTGGGGTTAAAGACCGAATTGAACTTCCAGAGCATTTTTACAAAGTTGGTCTGGCCATTACGCAGCAGACGCGCCGCAATACCTGCGGTGTCTTTCAGTGCTTCCCAACCCATGTGCTTGGTGTTGAGCACCTGCTGGGTTTTCACCAGTTCTTCGTAAAACTCAGGCAGCGGCAAGGTAGTGGGTAGCACCGCATGCTGAATATCGAACAAACGATAATCCCGCGTTGTCAGACGGCGTGCTTCCTTGTGCCAGATTTCTGTGCCCGGATACGGCGTGGTAACAGAAATATTCACAATATCCGGAATTTCCAAGCACCACTGACGCACTGTTTCAAAGCGCTTCCGATCCCATGAAGGATCAGCAATGATGTTAATGGCAACAATCAGCCCCAGAGAACGTGCGTATTCCAGCGCTTCAAAGTTTTTATCCAGAGAAACACGCTTACGGAACTGCTTCAGACCTTCTTCATCCACAGCTTCCATGCCGATGAAGATGTAGGAAAGCCCGATTTCACTCCAGACCTTGAACACTTCCTTATTACGCAGCAGCACGTCTGCACGCGTTTCAAGGTAGTATTCCTTTTTAATGCCGCGCTTCTTGATTTCGTTGGCAATGGCCATGCCGTGCTCTTCATGCACGAAAGCCACGTCATCCACGATAAAGATGCCGGGTTCCTTAATTTCCTCCAGCTCATCCGCAATCACCTGCGGGCTGGCTGTACGGTAGGAACGGCCATAGAATGTCCATGCAGAACAGAACGTGCAATCCCACGGGCAACCACGCGCAAATTCGATAGAGGCCGCCGGGTCCAGCGTGCCAATAAAGTATTTGTTGCGGTGCCGCAGAAGGTCACGCGCTGGGCGCACTTTATCCAGAGATTCTACAAAAATGGGGGGCGGCCCTTCACCATCTTTGGTGATAACGCCGGGCACTTCTAGAATATCCTTACCATTCTGCACGGCTTCCAGCAGCAGCCCAACCGTGGCATCGCCTTCACCTTTAAGAATGCAATTAATAGTACCTTCAGAAAGTTCCAGAACATCCTTTGCAATAAAGGATACAGAGTGCCCGCCTACAAACTGGAAGATATTGGGATTGCGGTAGCGGGTTTCTCGGCACAGATCCAGAATTTCTGGCACGTTTGCCAGATAGTTACCGGAGTAACACACCACATCGGGCTGAAACTCATCGAGCATTTTCCAGTAATCTTCATGCGTTTCGGCCTGAAGATCCAAAATCTGCACATCATGGCCGGCACTCCGAGCTGCGCCAGCAACCAGCTCCATGCCAAGAGGCTCCAGACGGAGAAAGACCCGCGTGTACATCAGGGCGCTGGGGTGAACCGCCAGAACTTTCATGTCATTCCTTTTCGCTCGCAAAGCCAACAGCGCGCGGAGGTTTCCTCAACACGCAGCCGGAAAAATTCTCTGGACGCTTACATATTAGAGGAATGCTTATAGAGCAAATGTTAGGCGTGACCCCATCTTTGCAGCCACACCTCCCATGCAAAAGGTGATTACCTCTTGCAGACTGCGCCTCATTAGAGGGCCACAGCAACATATTTATATCGCTCTGGCTGGCAGCAAATCCACCAGCCAGAGTGAATCCGAAAAAAACGGATCAGGGCAGGATTTCGGTTTCCGCGAAGAAGAAGCGGATTTCGTTCGCTGCGTTTTCTGCACTGTCAGAACCATGCACGGAGTTTGCTTCAATGCTTTCAGCAAACTGAGCGCGAATGGTGTTGGGTTCTGCCTTTTTGGGGTCTGTCGCACCCATTACTTCGCGGTTCTTGGCAACTGCGTTGTCGCCTTCCAAAACCTGCACCACAACCGGGCCGGAAATCATGAAGGACACCAGATCATTATAGAACGGGCGTTCTTTATGCACTTCATAGAATGCACCAGCCTGAGCTGGGGACAGCTGAATGCGCTTCTGGGCGACAATGCTCAGACCTGCGTCTTCAAACACGGCATTGATCTTGCCGGTCAGGTTGCGACGGGTTGCGTCCGGCTTGATAATGGATAGCGTACGTTCTTTAGCCATTGGGTTTCTCCTTTTTTCTGGCATACCAGCACTATAAGGGTGGCAGCCGTAGCGCTCCATCTAGAGCATATCGGCGCGGGCTGGTAGGTACCATGCCGGATGTAATGCACGATTCATAAAGAAACGAGAGTTGCGTTGAGCCTTCTTGTCATATCCGATCTTACCCTGCGTATGGCAGGCCGCACCCTTCTGGACCAAGCAAACCTGTCTATAGAGCCCGGCCGTAAGGTGGGCCTTATCGGGCGCAACGGAGCCGGAAAATCTACCCTGTTGGCCGCCATTGCGGGTGATATTTCCCCAGATGGTGGGGAAATTCGCCTGTCTGCCCGCGCCCGTATGGCACGCGTAAAGCAGGAAGCTCCAGCGGATGGCGCATCGCTTCTTGATACCGTGCTGGCTGGTGATACCGAACGCAGCGCCCTTCTAGCAGAAGCCGAAACGGCGACTGACCCTGTGCGCATTACAGAAATACATGAACGCCTGCGCGCCATACGTGCAGATAGCGCCCCGGCACGCGCGGCTTCTGTTCTGGCAGGGTTAGGGTTTAATGCCGCTGCACAGGCCCGCCCTGTTTCAGACTTTTCTGGTGGCTGGCGTATGCGCGTTTCCTTGGCAACTGCGCTGTTTCTGGAACCAGATTTGCTGCTGCTGGATGAACCCACCAACCATTTGGATCTGGAAGCCACCCTGTGGCTGGAAGATTGGCTCCGCCGATTCGCAGGGGCTGCGCTGATTGTCAGCCATGATAGAGGGCTACTGGATTCCTGCGTGGATGCCATTGCGCATCTGGACCATGGCAAGCTCAGCCTAACGCCGGGTGGATACGAAAATTTTGTGCGCATTCGCACAGAGCAAGCCTTACAGCAGGCCCGGCAAGTTGAAAAAATTGCGGCCCAGCGGGCGCATATGCAATCCTTTGTTGATAGATTCCGGGCCAAGGCTACCAAAGCCAAGCAGGCACAAGCGCGCCTAAAGGCGTTGGAAAAACTGCCCGTTATCGAATCCGTGGTGGAAGAAACGCCCGCTCACTTCTCATTCCCAGAACCCGAGCAACTTCCTCCGCCTATTTTGAGCATGAACCGTGCCAGCGTGGGGTATGAGGGCAAGCCTGTGCTCAGCAATCTTTCCCTCCGGTTAGATATGGATGATCGCATTGCCCTGCTTGGTGCCAACGGGAACGGCAAATCCACCTTTGCCAAACTTCTTGCAGGCAGGTTGGAACCACTCTCTGGCACGGTAGAGCGTAACCCCCGCCTTAAAATTGGGTATTTTGCTCAGCATCAGGCGGAAGAACTACGCCTGAACGAAACACCCATAGACCACATGGCACGCGCTCTGCCAAAAGCCACACCCCCGGTTGTGCGCGCCCAGCTTGCACGCTTTGGGCTAGATGCAGAACGGGCAGAAACAGCAGTTAAAGACCTTTCGGGCGGAGAAAAAGCACGCCTGCTGTTAGCCTTGGCAACGCGTGATGCCCCGCAACTCCTGCTGTTGGATGAACCAACCAACCATTTGGACCTAGATGCCCGCGATGCGCTTATTCGTGCGCTGGCAGACTATGAAGGTGCTGTAGTTCTGATCAGCCATGATCCACATCTGGTTGAACTGGTGGCTGACCGGCTGTGGTTGGTAGGTGATGGCAAGATTACCCCATTTGAAGGCGATATGGCGGAATATCGCGCGTGGCTGATCGAACACAACCGCGCTGCAAACCGTCCAAAACAGGATAATGCCGCCCAGCCCAGCCGCAAGGATGACCGGCGTGAACGTGCAGAAGCCCGCAAAGCCTTGGCCCCTTTGCGCAAAATTATAAAAGATGCAGAAGCGCGTCTTGCCAAACTGGCGCAGGAACAGAAGAAAATTGAAGCCAGTTTGGCTGATCCTGCACTGTATAGCGAAGGAAAAACACAGGATCTCACGCGTCTGAACACACGCCTTGCCGCCCTAAAAAAAGAGCAGGAAGAAGTGGAAGAACGTTGGCTAACTGCCGAAGCTGAAATGGAAGCAGCCGCCAACGAGGCCTGATGCCTTTGCTGGCGTGAGGCATTTTTGCCAATGCGCCAGCTTTTTGTGTCTGACTTTTCAGAATTTCCTTCTCAGATCGTAAGACACATGGATAAGAATACATCTTAAACGCAGCAACACTGCTTCCACGCCTTCCCCTTCCCAATATTCCAGCTTCAAGCAGCCTTCCGAAAGACACTTGCGCATGCCTTCAGACACCCCTTCTTCTCCTGCCACCCCTCTTGCTGGCGGGCCGTATGAAGGCAAGCCACACTCTGCTGAGTGGCTGCAATCCATCTCCAGAATCCTGCGTATGACCTTCAGCGGTGCTGTTATTGCCCTGGTGGTCTGGTTGATGGGCGATGTGTTGATGGTTGTGTTTGCATCCGTGCTTTGTGCTGTGGTGCTGCATGGGCTGTCTAAAATTCTGGTGCGCCATCTGCGGCTGCCATATGGGTGGGCTCTCAGTGCCGTTATCTGCGGGTTGATTGGCAGTGCTGTCTTTTTGGTCTGGAACAGCGGCCCAGCCATGATTAGCGAAGCTTTGCGCCTGCAAGATGCCTTGCGCCAGCAGGAAACCGCACTGCGTAGCACTTTGCAAAGCACGCCCACCGGCCAGATGATCCTGAACTACCTGCCTGCTTCCTTGGGGGGACATCAGGCTGGCGGTGGAGATACCAGCAGCCTTGCCTCTCTTGGCTCTCGCATTGCCGGATCCATGACAGGCATTCTGGGATCTGCTTTTGGGGCTATCGGCACATTGCTGGTTGTGCTGATAGCCGGGCTGTATTTTGCCATGTCCCCTGCAGTTTACGCCAACGGCTTTCTACGGTTGGTGCCTGTTTCCAAACGCCCCAAAGTGCGTGATCTTCTGCTTAGGGCTGGACAGACACTTTGGGCATGGGTGGCCGGGCAATCTTTGGACATGCTGGTCGTTGGCACGCTTTCTGGCCTTGGCCTGTGGTTTATTGGCGTGCCTTTGGCGTTGGCGCTGGGTGTGCTTGCTGGGTTGTGTAACTTTATTCCCTATATTGGCGCCATTATGGGAGCCGTTCCTGCGTTGCTGCTGGCACTTTCTCTTGGCACGCGGGAAACCATTATGGTGGCTGTACTTTATAGCGTGATCCAGTTTCTAGAAGGTAATGTGCTAGCCCCGGTTATTCAGCGCCACGCCGTACAAATGCCTCCTGCTCTTACAGTTTTGTCACAGACACTTTTTGGCGCCATCTTGGGTTTTCCGGGCCTGATTTTTGCCTCTCCGCTGACGGCTGTGTTGATGGCAACATTGGATGGCCTTACCCCCAAGCTGGATGAAAAAGACCAGATTTAAACGCGGACCGTGACATGAATGTATATTTATCGTAAGGTTTTGGTAATACGCTCTGGATAATGTAAGGTCTGGATCATGCGCGTTCTTCTTGTTGAAGACGATCAAACAGTTCGCAATTTTATAGCCAAAGGTCTTGCAGAAGCTGGACACTTGGTTGAACAGGCTGAAGATGGCAAAAGCGGGTTATCTCTTGCCGCCAGCGAAAAGTTTGATGTGATCATTCTAGATCGCATGCTGCCGGGGGGTGTTGAGGGCCTTCATATCCTACAAACATTGCGTAACCAAAATAATTTAACCCCTGTACTTCTTCTTTCCGCCTTAGCTGATGTGGATGAAAAAGTGGCCGGACTGAAAGCCGGAGGGGATGATTACGTTACAAAACCCTTCTCATTTTCCGAGCTTCAGGCACGTCTGGAAGCACTGGTGCGCCGTAACAGAAACGAGGCCCAACCGCAGACACGCCTTACTATTGGAGATTTGGAAATAGATCTGCTCTCGCGCAATGTGCGGCGTGCAGGCCAGAAGATTGAATTGCAACCGCGTGAATTCCGCCTATTGGAATTTTTGATGCGCCATGCCGGTCAGGTTGTTACGCGCACCATGCTGCTAGAAGGCGTGTGGGATTACCATTTTGACCCCCAGACAAACGTCATTGACGTGCATATTTCCCGCCTTCGCCAAAAAATAGACAGACCGTTTCATCATCCGCTGGTTCATACTATCCGTAATGCAGGATACATGCTGCAAGAATGAACATTTTTGCGGCCAGAGGATCAGATAAAAAACCTTTTTGCACAGTTTAAATTGGCAAGCTTATCTTTACCGTTTTGAGTGAGTAATCTGCGAAATGTTCCAACGCATTATTCATCTCATTCACAAAACTACGGCTGCCATCACTCATGGCAATCTCTCCCAGCGTATCCCACTCACCGGAAACGGAAATGAAGGGGATGAGGTTACCACCGCCATAAATACCATGCTGGATAGTATCAGCCAGCAGATGGATAACGTGCGACAAACTTCCAACGCCATTGCGCATGATCTGCGTGCCCCTATTGCCCGCGCACGTTCCCAACTGGAAGATGGAGCCTTACACGCACACACTGAGGCTGAACTCCGCACAGCCATTGAGCATGCTATTGAGCAGCTTGACCATGTGACCAGTATTTGTGACGCACTGTTACGTATTGCGCAGATAGAAGCTGGCAGCCGCCATTCGGCCTTTAGCCAGTTTGATCTGATACCTGCCCTACGGGATATTCTGGAACTTTACTCCGCTGTTGCAGAAGATTGTGGAATGACGATCAAGACCATTTTCCCCGAAAAACTTCCGTTTTATGGTGATCGCGCCATGTTCCAGCAGGCCATTGCCAATGTGTTGGACAACGCCATTAAATTTTCTCCGCCCAAAGGCGTCATTGCCTGCTCCGCCCAGCTTATTCTACCCTCACCTCATTCAGAAAATGATGGCATCGTAGAAATCGCCATAACTGACCACGGTGTAGGCATGACGCCACAAGACATGGCACATGCCACACAACGTTTCTTTCGGGCCGAGCAGACACACCATATTTCAGGCTCTGGTCTTGGGCTTTCTGTTGTGCAGGCGATTGTGCAACGTCATGGTGGCCAACTTCATCTAGCCAACAACAATCCGGGGTTAATCGTGCGTATTGAGGTACCCTTGCCTCGCACTAAAATCAGTAAGACTATGGAAATCAATCGCTAATCTAACGTTTTTGATACAATCATCCTTTTGCCGCAGATACATTGCCTTTCTGCCTTGAACTTGCCCTACTGATAGATTGTTATCGCAGCAGTAAGTATTCACCTGTGGTGGACAGCCTCAGAAAAAGCGCTGCTCTTTGCCAACAGGGAAACATCTAACCTCATTCATTTTTGCCCAACAACTCTGACATCAAAAGGAAACACCCGCTGATGCGTTTTTATTCTCGCTCCATGTTGTTCCTGCTTTCCGCAAGTTCCTGCGCATTCATGGCAATGCTCCCCCCAGCTCATGCGGAAGATACAAATACTTTTACCAAGCTTGAGCTTTCTGCTTCTGGCACAACAGATTCCGCCCCAGACCAGCTTACCGCCACATTCCGGGCAGAAGCACGTAACAAAAATGCAGCAACAGCCCAGCAGGCTGTAAATGCGCTGGTGCAAAAAATTACCGAACAAACCAGCAAAAATGATGCCGTGCAGTTAGCAATAACAGGGTACGATGTTTCTGAAACGCGCCCAGACAAAGAGCCCGCTTTTTGGACAGCGACCCAGAGATTGAGCCTGAAAGCCCAAAATGGTAACGCGCTCCTGCCCTTAGCCGGACAGTTTCAAGCAAATGGCCTTATTCTGGAAAGTCTGGATTGGTCTATTTCTGATGACAAGCGTGAAGATCTGCTGCTGGATGCTGAAAAGAACGCCATTGCCGAGCTAAAAAAGCAGGCAGACACGGTGGCTGCGTCTCTGGGCTTGCATGTCGTGCGCTTTTCAAATGTCACTATATCTGAAAACCCCATCATCCGCCCCATGCCTATGATGATGTCTATGGCGCGCAGTGCAGATGCCTCGGCAGCAGCACCATCCAGCACCGCACAAACCCAGCATGTTCACGCAAACGCGCGTGCAACTATCCTGCTTGGCCCATAAAACAAAAAACCCCCTGCTTCCTTAATAAGAAAGCAGGGGTTTTACTGGCAATCAGACTAAAAACACGGTTTAGCGCGGGGCCAGAACCATGATCATCTGGCGGTTTTCAAGGCGCGGCATCTGCTCCACCTTGGCAACCTCATCCATTTCGCCACGAATGCGTTCCAGAACCTTAATACCCAGTTCCTGATGCGCCATTTCACGACCACGGAAACGCAGCGTAACCTTTACCTTGTCACCTTCACCAATAAAGGTTTTCACAGCACGCATTTTAACCTGGTAGTCATTTTCGTCGATATTCGGACGAACCTTGACTTCCTTGATTTCAATGACCTTCTGCTTCTTTTTGGCTTCGTTGCGCTTTTTCTGCTGTTCGTATTTGAACTTGCCGTAATCAAGAATCTTCGCAACAGGCGGCTCGGCATTTGGGCTTATTTCTAGAAGATCCAACCCAACGCTATACGCTTTTGCCAAAGCATCACGCACAGTCATAATACCGGCCATTTCGCCATTTTCATCAATAAGGCGAACCTGCGGCACACGGATTTCTTCATTCACTCGCGGCCCTTCTCGGCTGGGCGGCGCGGGATACGGTGATCTGGCTATGGTCGGCTCCTGTAGTACATTTCAATAATTTGCAGAGGCACCTTTTGGGCGCTTCTACCTGTTGTTAGTATGTGCGCAATTATCTGCGCTTTATCAAGCAGGGCAAGCACAAAAACATCTTCATTGCTGCCCTGCTGTGACAAGAAAACTCTGCTTCACCCTTTTTTGCGTAAATCTGGCGGCGTTGCCTCATTTTTCAAGCGTGCAACCGCATCATTCAAGCTCAGAGTCTCCTGCGCCTGCGTGCCAAGGCGACGCATGGCAACGGTGTGCTCTTCTGCTTCACGTCGGCCAACTACCAGAATCACCGGAACACGCGCCACGCTGTGTTCGCGCACTTTGGCGTTGATCTTGTCATTCCGTACATCGGCTTCCACAGCCAGCCCGGCTTCACGCAAAGCGGCAGCCACTTCCTCTGCATAAGGTGCGGCGTCACTTACAATAGAGGCCACCACCACCTGCACTGGCGCCAACCAGAGCGGGAAACGCCCTGCGTGCTGTTCGATCAGAATACCAAGGAACCGTTCAAAAGATCCCAGAATGGCACGATGCAGCATAACGGGACGATGCCGCCCAGAGTCTTCGCCAATATAACTGGCATCGAGTCGTTCAGGCAGAACCAGATCAACCTGCAAGGTGCCGCACTGCCAATCACGCCCAATGGCATCACGCAGCACAAATTCCAGTTTGGGGCCATAGAATGCGCCCTCACCGGGGTTGTGTTCGTATTCCACACCCGCCACGGTGCAAGCTTCTTTCAGTGCGTTTTCAGCCTTGTCCCACACCTCATCGCTGCCAGCACGCTGTTCTGGGCGATCTGCAAACTTTACGCGCACATGCTCAAAGCCCAGATCCTGATACACATCGTGCAGCATTTTCACGAAACGCACTGTTTCATCTGCAATCTGATCTTCGGTGCAGAAAATATGCGCATCATCCTGCGTAAAGCCACGCACACGCATCAGGCCATGCAATGCACCAGAAGGCTCATACCGGTGGCATGCGCCAAATTCCGCCATACGCAGCGGCAGTTCACGATAAGAGCGCAGGCCATGACGGAAAATCTGTACGTGGCAAGGACAGTTCATAGGCTTGAGGGCGAGGGTTTTGTTTTCGTCCTCAACCGTCGCAATGAACATGTGATGGCGGTATTTGTCCCAGTGGCCAGAAGCCTCCCACAGTGCCCGGTCAACAAGCTGTGGTGTGCGCACTTCCTGATAACCATGGCGTGTCTGGGCACGGCGCATGTAATCCTGCAACGCCGTATAAAGCCGCCAGCCTTTGGCATGCCAGAACACCTGTCCCACGGCTTCTTCCTGAAAATGGAACAGGCCCATTTCCTTACCGATCCGGCGATGATCGCGCTTTTCTGCTTCTTCCAGTTGGTGCAGGTGCGCGTCCAGCTCCTTCTGATCACGCCATGCCGTGCCGTACACACGGGTTAGCATGGGGTTACGATGGTCCCCACGCCAATAGGCGCCAGCCACCTTCATCAACTTGAAAGCGTTACCAACATCCTTGGTGGTGCGCAGATGCGGGCCACGGCACAAATCCAGCCATTCACCCTGCCGATAGATAGAAATTTCTTCATCTTCCGGCAGATCGCGAATCAGCTCGGCTTTGAATTTTTCACCGCGATCTTCAAAAAACTGAATCGCATCATCGCGCTTCCAGACTTCGCGCACAAACGGTTCAGCCTTGGCGACAATTTCCCGCATTTTAGCTTCAATGGCCGCGAAATCTTCCGGGGAGAACGGTTCAGAACGATAGAAATCGTAATAGAAGCCGTTTTCAATAGACGGACCGATTGTAACCTGAGTGCCCGGGTACAGCGCCTGCACGGCTTCGGCCAGCACATGCGCAGCATCGTGCCGGATAAGCTCCAGAGATTCCGGATCTTTGCGGGTAATAAAGCGAAGGGCAGCATCTTTCTGGATGGTCTGGCGGATATCGCACAGCTTTCCATCCACTTCCATGGCCAGTGCGGCTTTAGCAAGACCGGGGCCGATAGCTTCCGCCACCGTCGTGCCTGTTACCGGCCCGTCAAAACTACGAACAGAACCGTCAGGCAAGGTAATGGCGGGCATGGTCAAAGGCTCCAGAAAAGAAAATCAGAAACTGATAGAAGATGCTTAATGACGCCACCAGAGCGCGGCTGCAACCCTTTGCACACAAAGCAATGCAAGATCATGCACACGAAGTACGCGCACCTGCCCTGCCTGCCACCCTAACGGAGCCGTAAGCGCGGGGTTACTATCAGCAGAAAACAGCACAACGCAGCGGCAGCCCATAACGGCAGCCAAATGCATTGGGCCTGTATCATTCCCCACAGCGCATTGCGCCCGCGCAGCCAGCCCTGCAAGTTCTGGCAGAGTGGTCTGGCCCATTAAATTTAGGGCTTGTGGGCAATAAGACAGAATATCCTTTGCCAAGGGCTGTTCAGTTTCATGCCCCACCAATACTGGGCACAAACCACGCCGGGCAATTTCTGCCGCCAGCTCACCATACCGTCTGGCAGGCCAGCGTTTGGCAGGCCGATGCACGGCTGCCCCCGGCACAATCAGCACATAGGGGGTATCAAGCTTTGGCCCTTTATCACGTAACCATGAAACATCTGGTTGTGACACATTTTCTATGCCAGCCATACGCAACTGATCACGCTGGCGGGCGCGCGTGTGCATCTCATCCCGCCATGGGTTTAAATGGGCAAGCCTGCCCTCTCCTACATGCCCGCACCATGAAGCGGGCCGTCCTGCCAGCACAAAATAACGCGCTGTACGGGCGGATGTCTGTAGATCATAAACCCTGTCATACCCGCGCAACATCTTACGCAGTGCGCATATTTGCGGCACATTTGCCCAATGTGGGCGCGTATCCGTAAGGACTTCATTAAACCAGGGTGAAAGCCGGGCCAGTTCAACAAACGGCGCTGTTGTAAGCAAAGTGATATGTGCAGCAGGATATGCCTGCCGGATAGCCTGAAATGGGCCAAAACTTTGCACGAAATCTCCCAACGCACCCAAACGGATAACAAGAATACGTTGCGGTGGAGCCCCTTGGGGTTTTTCAGAATGTATTAAATGGCTCATGGTGTATCCGGATCTGCGGCCATAACAGCAAGATCCTGCCGAGCCAGATCTGCTTCATGACTATCTGGTGCCAGATCAAGCACGCGCTGCCAGTCTGCCTGTGCGCCGGTGGCATCCCCTTTGCGTTCACGCACAATGCCGCGTTCCAGCAAAGCTGCCGGGTTTTCCGGCTCTATTTCCAAAGCATGTGCTACGTGCATGGCCGCAGCATCAAGCTGCCCTACGCGACGTTCCGCCGATGCTAGCAAAACATACCCCTCGGCTCCAATATCTGGCTTTTTAGCCACCAGCACAGAGAGTTCTTTCACCACCACATCAGCCTGATCCTGCGCCAGCAAAGCGCGAGCACGTAACAGGTGCAGGCGGGTGTCATCCTCAAACGCCAGCCCGTAATCTACGCTGCGCAAAGCTTTTTCTGGTTGCCCGGCAGAAAGCCAGGCATCGGCTGCATCTTTCTCCAGCCCGGCCCGAAAGCTGGAAGGCGCGCGCTCTGCGTGCTCTATAGGCTGGTGGGCAAGTTCATCCAGTTCCGCTGCTGCACTTTCTTCATCCCCGGCTTCCAGCAATGCCAAAGCATGACAATGCTTGGCTTCCTGCCCTCCGTTACCGTGGCGCTCCCAGTCCAGTGCGTAATCTCTTGCGCCAAATGGATCATCCCCCACCATGGCCATACAAGCTTCTACAGACCATTTCTGCCCGCTTACTGGCCCGGATGTATCCGCAGCATGGCCGCGTGCTGTAGCCGCCGTGACTGGGGCGGAAACAAGCAACGCTGTACCTGCAACCACGCAGGGAAGATGCCGCCGTGTAGGCACAAAAGAAAACTTCATCCTGCCTCCATAACAAACAGGTTCATTCACGCACAGGCCGGGAACCTGAAAAGGAAGAACAGTTCTGCCCTACTGATCTTATGGCACAAAATGTGCAAATTATGATAACACCCTGTTCATGAGCAGTTTTCTGGCCTCTGCCTCCATCCTGCAAATCCTGCCCGCTCTGGAGCAGGGCGGAGTGGAAAGAGGCACCATAGAAATGGCGCAGGCCATTACGCAAGCTGGGGGCAAGGCGCTTGTCATCAGCGCTGGTGGGCGTATGGAACCTCTGCTGCGGCATAGTGGCGCAGAGCACATTACCCTTCCCGATTGTGGCAGCCGAAACCCCTTGAAGATTGCCAAAAACAGTCATTTCCTCAGCAACATTATTCGCCAGCACAATGTGCAACTTGTTCATGCCCGATCCCGCGCACCTGCATGGGTGGCCAAAATGGCCTGCAAGCGCACACAAACACCCTTTGTAACAACATGGCATGGCGTGCACGCCAACACCTTTCCCGGCAAGCGGCACTACAACGCTGTTTTAGCATCTGGGGACCGCGTTATTGCCATTAGCAACCACATCGCCCAGCGCCTTGCGGAAGAATATCATGTCGGGCCAGATCGGCTACGTACTATCCCGCGCGGGGCAGATACCGATCAGTTTTCGCCACAAATGGTATCCGGCCAGCGTGTGCACCGTCTGGTAGAAGCATGGGCGCTTCCGGCTGATGCCCCGGTTATTCTTATGCCCGGCAGACTAACAGCATGGAAAGGCCAAAGCCTTGTGCTGGATGCGTTGGCCCAGCTTCTAGACCTTTTACCAGATATAAACTGGCATTGCGTGTTTGCTGGCGGGTGCTCGCCCGAAGATAAATATGCGCAGGAACTCAGCACAAAAGCGGCGCAATTAGGCCTGACTGACCGCGTGCGCTTTGCAGGCCATTGCGATGATATGCCCGCCGCCATGATGCTTGCCAACATGGTGGTTGTGCCCTCCCTCCGCCCAGAACCTTTTGGCCGTGTGGTGGTGGAGGCACAGGCCATGTGTTGCCCGGTTATTGTGGCGCATCATGGTGCAGCAGTAGAAACCGTTGCCCATGGCCAGACGGGCTTTAGCTTTACCCCAGAAAACGCCAACGAACTGGCACAGACCATTTATGACGTGCTGGTTGCGCCACCAGAAATTCTGGAAGCTATCGGATATGCCGCACGCCAGATGGTACTGAGCCATTACAGCACCTTTGCCATGCAACATGCCACACTGGCTGTGTATGATGAACTGCTTGATACCACTCTGGCAGAACACTTTGCTGGCATTAAAAATGATCCTGCCCTCTTTCAGGAACCAACATTTGCAGGATAAGGAAGAAAGACTTTAATTTTCCTGACCTGGAAGGAAGCAGGACACAGACATGACTGCTACTTCTCTTACAACTCCGCCCTCCATTTTTATGCGACCTCCGCAACATCTGGCTTTTATGGCGGCCCCTACAGAAACCGCCCGTGATGAGCTTGATCGGCTGGTGACCCGTTATGGCAACTGCCACCCCGGTGAGGCAGACGTAGTGATCTGTTTGGGCGGTGATGGTTTTATGCTGGAAACCCTACGCGTTATTCTGGAAGCCGGGCTGACAACCCCAGTTTATGGCATGAACTGTGGTTCCGTGGGTTTTTTGATGAACCCTACGGATGAAGAAGACCTTCCTTACAGATTGGCGCATGCACAGGCTGCAATCATTCACCCTTTACGCATGAAAGCCGTAACGGCACATGGCGAAGCACATGAAGCATTGGCGCTGAATGACGTGTATCTGTTCCGCCAGACACGACAGGCAGCCAAATTACGCATTGATGTGGATAGGCTGGTGCGCATTCCCGAGTTGATTTGTGATGGCGCTTTATTGGCCACCCCAGCCGGTTCCACCGCTTATAACCTTTCTGCCCACGGGCCTATTGTGCCACTTTCTGGCAACCTGCTTCCACTTACCCCTATCTGCCCCTTTCGCCCACGCCGCTGGCGCGGAGCACTTCTGCCCTCATCGGCCCATGTCGGTTTTAGTGTTCTGGAACACGACAAACGCCCGGTTGCAGCCGTTGCCGATTCGATAGAAATTCGGGATGTTGTTTCTGTGCAGGCGTGGGAAGACCGCGAATTGGCCGTAACCTTGTTGTTTGACCCTGGGCAAACCCTTTCTGAACGTATTGCGGCGGAACAGTTTTCTGCATGATGCCGCAGTGTGGCCGCTTTCAGGCGCCAAAAGCAGCTTCCCTCTGGTCTTCTTCCTCTTTTTCTGGATTAGTCTTCCATTTAATGCAGAACATGTTTCCTTTCTCTCGCCGCCTTGCCCTTTTGTGTGCCGCAAGCTTGCTTGCCACCAGCGCGGTCTCACATGCTCAGATTGTTACCAACAGTCAGGCTCTGGACAGTTTGGGCGGGGCAGCACCCATAACCGCGCCCACAACACCTGCGGCACCTGTGCATGAAGCAGCACCTCGCCGGGCGACAACGCCTGCGCATACTGAAACGCGCCGCCGCGTAGTGGAAAAGCCGCAAGCTTCCACAGCACAGAAAAAAGAAACATCCAGCGTAAAAAACACGCAGCCAGCCGCAGCAGCGCCTAAAAGTGCACCTGCCCCCAAGCCGGTTACCAAGCCCCCGGTTGAAGCCAAAGCACCCGCACCCGCACCCGCACCCGCACCCGCACCCGCACCCGTGGCTAAAGCCGCACCTGCCCCGGCGCAAGACACCAAAAGCGTAACACCTGCGGCCCAGCCGCATAAACCGCCACCGCCGGCAACAATACCAAATGCCCCACCTCCGCTGCCGCAGCTTACCCCTGCCCCATCAGACGTGGAAACCCATCCCTTTCCGGTGCCTCCGCAGCCAACTGTGGATTTAAAAGCTCCAGGCACCGTGACACCTATTGAAGGCGGTGTGCGCATTACCTTTGCACCAGATGCGGCAACACTTAACCCAGAAACACATCAGGCCATTCTGGCATTTGGGCAGCGTTTGTCTGACAAACCGCATGAACGCGCCCTGATAGATGCCTACAGTTCCGGCGCTGTGGATGATCCATCATTGCCGCGGCGTATGGCATTGGCCCGCGGGCTGGCGGCGCGCAGCGTGCTCATGAATGGTGGCACACCCTCTACCCGCATTTACGTGCGCGTTATTGGCCTGCCCAAACAATCCGCCCCTAACACACCGCAGGATTATATTGATATTTACCAATCTGACGTTGAACCCTAAAAACGAGCATCTTTTCAGTTTTCAGGCACCTTAAAGGGGTGCGACCATACCAGCAGCATATTGCTGCCTATGCGTATTTCTTTTTGTGCAGGCCCAAACTGTGTTTGAGCCTGTGTGGCCTGATCCGCACTTTCACATACAATAAAATTGCCACCCGTTTCATACCATTGTCGCTTGCTGAGGGTATGAAACGCTTTGATGCCTGATGGCGTGAACTCAATAGGCGCAAGCCGTGCCTGAAATGGCAGACTATTGCGGGCAGCGCTCCAGTATGGCGCAAAACCCTGCTTTAGGCCCATTTGTTCCAGAGCATGGTTTACGGGAAAGTTCTGATTTGCTGCTGCATACCCTAAAACGGGACGCGGCAGAATTGTTACCGCATACAAAATACAGCAGCCACCAAACAGAAAGCCATAACCACGCGGCACCTGCACATGCCGAACAACTAGCAAAACAGACAACAGGCATGGAAAAACCAGATAACGGAATGACTGCTCATCCATTGTCAGTTCGCCAAAAATAAAGGCTGCCAACATGATAAGAATAGCGAGGGTGGCTGAAAGATCAAACAGCGTCCATTGCCGGTTTTTACGCAGCACATGAAAGCAGCACCATACCGTGCCACCTGCACACATCAGATGAAACAGCTCACGCCCAGAACCTGAAAGCGTTATCGGCTTTCCAAAAAAATCAGCACCAAAATACTGTAAGAAGCCGGAAAACAGAACGCTTAGATTATACGAAGCCCGACTTTGTGAACCAAAAGATGAACTCCACAACCCCGGCACATGGAACGCTCCATTATGGGCAAGCACTGTTTTAATAACGTGCTCCAGCAGCAAGGCCCCCACCATGCTGCTGGCAATTCCGCAATATCTTGGACCGCGCTGTTCAAGACTGCATCCGATAGCCGCCAGAATAATCGGCAAAGCCAGAGTATACTTAACCAGATCATCACTGCTCAGTAGTAGAGCGACAAACAGGACAGTGCCGCTCCAGCGCGTACAGATTGCGAATAAGCTTTTAGATTGTAACCATTGCGGTTTGCGTAACCACACCAACCAAAACAGTAACATGCCAACATATGCGCCGACATGATAACAAGGCGACAACACCAGATGGATGGCAAAAGCGCTGGGTGCCCCTAACAAAACCAGAAGCGGCCAGCCCGCAATACCCGTTGCCGAACATACGATACGAAACGCCAGCAACATAGCAACAGCCCACAACATGGCTGGCACAATGTAATAAAAAGACACATGCCAACCAAATAGGCCGAACACCACAACATAAGGCAGTATTTCAGTAAAATAGAAGGACTGGGTAGAAAGATCCCACCCTTTCAGTAAAACATTACCGTGCAGAATATCTTGCGCGGCCAGCAAGGTCGAAACACTGTCTGAATTAAAAGGCTGTGTCATACCCAAAGCGGTATAAAGCAACGTTAAAACCACAAACGCCACCCAATAGCCTACTACGTTTTGGTATGTTTTGCGTTCAACCACAGTGGTTTTCCCTCGCAATGTCTCATGAAAAAACCGGCCTTTCAGCCGGTTTATTTTTAGCTCTCTAAAAGAGACTGTTCTATTTTTTCTCGGGCTTCTGTTGCGAGTTGGTCCACCCGTTCATTTTCTGGCACGCCGGAATGTCCCTTGACCCAATGCCATGAAACCTCGTGCCGCTTGGAGACATCCAGCAGCCTGCGCCATAAATCCATATTGGCAACCGGATCACCCGATGCATTGCGCCAATTGCGCCTTACCCACCCTGTATGCCACCGGGTAATGCCATTGCGCACATATTCACTATCTGTGTGTAAATTCACCACACAAGGGCGCGTAAGAGCTTCCAGCGCTTCTGCTGCGGCTGTTAGTTCCATACGGTTGTTGGTGGTTTCACGCTCACCGCCAGAGAGTTCTCGTTCCACGCCTTTGCAGCGTAGCAGAACACCCCAGCCACCTGGGCCAGGGTTTGGGCGGCATCCACCATCCGTCCAGATTTCAACCTCCAGAGCAGGTTGTTCTGTTGCACTGGTATTTTCAGAATCCGTAGGCATCAGCACTTTCCGTTTCCAGATGGAAGCGCAGGCGCTTCAGATAATCCATAGGATTTTTAGGCGTTACCAAGGCATCTGCTGGCGTGTTGATCCAATCATACAACCGGGTCAGCAAAAAGCGCATGGCCGCACCTCTGGCCAGAACAGGCATAAGTTTGCGTTCTGCTGGCTCCAACGGGCGTATTTCCTCATACCCTTGCATCATATGCCGGGCAAAGGTGATGTTAAACGCCCCATCGGCCTGAAAGCACCATGCGTTCAAACAAATGGCGATATCGTAAGCCAGAAAATCCGTGCAGGCGAAATAGAAATCAATCACGCCTGAAACTGCATGATCCAGAAAGAAAACGTTATCTGGAAACATGTCTGCATGAATCTGCCCACGCGGTAGTAGCGAGTTATTCCCCCGCCCCGGCCAAAACGGCAAAATATGCTCCAGTGCATTTTGCAGTTCATCCCGCAAACCTGCACACACGTTATCTGCACCTGCGCCGCAGCTTTCTAGCAGCGCAAACCATGCATCTGGCCCCAAACCATTCTGACGTTCCGGCTTATAGGAACGCCCCGCCACATGCAGTTGTGCCAAAGCTCGCCCCAATGGGCGACAATGCTCCAGCCTGACAACACGCGGCCAAACGCCGGGCAAGAATGTGGTAATGGCAGCGGGCCTGCCTGCCAGTGTTTTAAGCACGTGGCCCTGCGAATCTGCCACAGGCTGGGGGCATGTTACCCCCTCACGCGCCAGATGCTGCATAAGCCCTAAAAACCAAGGCAGATCCTGCGCATTCACCCGTTTTTCGTATAGAGTAAGAATGTAATCTCCATCTGTTGTACGCAGTTGGAAATTACTGTTCTCTACCCCTTCGGCAATACCGCGAAACGCAACCAGAGACCCTATGGCGTAATCCTGTAAAAACGCTTCTAGGGCCTCGTTCCCAACGTCCGTATAAACGGCCATGCAGCACCTTTAGCCTAGCGGTGCGGGAAGGCGGAACGTTACGTTTTCTTCCTTCACAATCCGCTCTTCAATGCACAGCGTATAACGCTTGGCCATTTCTGCCAGCATCTCCTGCACCAGTGCTTCCGGCGCAGAAGCACCAGCCGTAATACCCAACGTGTTTACGCCTTCCAGCACGGACCAATCCAGAGAATCCAGACGGGGCACCAAAAGCGCACGCGGTGTGCCAGAGCGTTCCGCCACTTCACGCAGACGCTGGGAATTGGAAGAATTGGGAGAGCCGATAACAATCACCAGATCGCATTCCGGCGCGATGGTTTTAACGGCTTCCTGACGGTTGGTGGTAGCGTAGCAGATATCTTCGCGCTTTGGCCCTTCAATCAGCGGGAACCGCGCACGCAGAATATCCACAATTTCTGCCGTATCATCCACGGAAAGCGTTGTCTGAGTGATAAAGGCCAGACGTGTTGGATCTTCCGGCTCTACCGTGCGGGCTTCTTCTGCATCGTTAATCAGCGTCATGGCGCCGGGTGGCAGTTGGCCCATTGTGCCCACCACTTCTGGGTGGCCTGCATGGCCAATCATCAGGATATGGCGGCTTTCTGGCCCACCACCAGCAAAATGACGCTCAGCTTCACGATGCACCTTGGAAACCAGCGGACATGTGGCATCTAGATACAAAAGGTTACGGCGTTCGGCCTCAACAGGCACGGTTTTTGGCACGCCATGAGCAGAGAAAACAACGTGGCCATCTACGGGAACTTCATCCAGTTCCTCAACAAAAATGGCGCCTTGTGCTTCCAGCTCTTCCACCACTGTCCGGTTATGGACAATTTCATGGCGGACATAAACAGGCGCACCGTAGCGACGGATGGCTTCTTCCACCACACGGATGGCACGGTCCACCCCTGCGCAGAAACCACGTGGGCCTGCCAGCAGAACCTTAAGAGATCTGCCGTGCTGAGCATCTGCGCTCTGGGGCGGGGTAAGGGTATCAGTTTGATCGGGCATGGTGTTCCCCAAAGTTGCAGCGGACTGTATAGAAGAAAACTGGCTATGAAGAAGCATATTGAAAACAGGCTATGCCCGAAACCCATAAAGGTGACGGAAGTTGTGGCCTACGCAAAGGACGCATGGGATGCAACCCGTTTTACGGCATCAAAGCCTTGAAAAACATACCTATCCGGGTGTGATGGCTGCTATCTGCTGTGTTCAACCCGTTTTAACCGATAATGCCGGATCCATACATGTTCCTTAATCACAACCAACGGCGCAGCCTGTTCCCCCGTATTGCCGCTCCGGGTCTGGCAGCTCTTGGGCTGCTGGCCACACTTGGTGGCTGCGGTGATGGTGAAAGCAAATCCATGGATTTTGCGCCCACCTGCCCCATTACGCATATTCCATCCGAAGCCGCAGATTACTACCTCTATCAAGGCAAGGGGACGGGCTTTAAAAATATGATCGCCCGCGCCAGCATCCTGCAATTACAGGGAGATTGCCTTGCCGCTGGCCCCAAGGATCTAAAAACCCGAATCGTGTTGCGCTTTGTGATCGAACGCGGCCCAGCCGCGGCAGCCAATACGCTTACCCTACCGTGGTTTATTGCCGTGCTGCATGGAGACAGAATTGTGAACAAACATGTCTTCCACCACACCGTGTCCTTCCCGGCCAACCTCTCTACCTTTGAAGACGATACAAAGGTGATCACGGTGGATCTGCCCATTCCACCCAAAAACGTGGATTCAGATTATCGGTTTGAAGTTGGTTTTCAGCTGACCAAGGATCAGCTTGAATATAATCAGGTTCACCTTAAACGCGCGGCTTATCAGGCTTACTGAGGTAAGCCACCTTACTTTGCTGGGGCTTTTAGCACACCCCAGCAAAGTAAGCTTTACCTTTAATCAGGAAGCCGACTGCGTTTCTGGTGGAAAATGTGCTGCCTTAACGGCAGCCTGCTGACGCTGGGCCAGAGCCTGCTCATCAAAATCCTGCACGATTTCATGGAACAATTGGTACCAGTTCATCTTAACTTTCAGCCGCATGAACACAGATCCAAGCCCAAGGGCTGAACGATCAACCAGCACAAATTCACGCGGCAGGCGCACGCCTCCGGCTTTTTGCAGCCCATCATGCACTTTGGAAAGAATTTCCCGCCCAAGGGCTGGGTTGTTGTCATCCTGAATGTAGCGTTCTTCATCCACCATCAGCGGGGCATATAACAGCCCTGCCCATTCGTTCAGAACAGCCACTTTCTCACGCGTTAGGTCACGGAAACCCCATGCTTCATAAGCATGGGCAGCCATGTCCATATCCTTGTTACGGAGCGCGTAATACAGGTCAATATTCCCCTTGATGAACGAAGGCTGGAAAATACGGATAGCCCCAAAATCCAGTAGGTTCAGGCCTGCATCTTCCCTCATGGTAAAGTTGCCCATATGCGGGTCACCATGCACCACGCCATACTGATACAGCGGCACATACCATGCCCGGAACAGCGCACGCGCAATGCGTTTTTTCTGCTCTTCCGTAAGACCTGCTTTTATGGCTGCATTCAGATTCTGCCCCTGCACCCATTCCATCGTCAGCAACCGCTGCGTGCAGAGTTCATCTATTGGTAAGGGCACCGTAACTTCGGGGCAATCTGCCAGCACGGAATGATACAGGCGCATATTCGCGGCTTCGTGCCGGTAATCCAGTTCTTCCCGCAGCCGTTCAGAAAGTTCCTCCACCACATCATCCTGCCGGATGGCGTTATCCAGCTTGTGGTAAACCCCAATAGCCATACGGAACTGGCGCAGATCGGCCTCAACAGCGGCCTTCATATCCGGGTACTGCAACTTACAGGCTACGCGGCGACCATCGGCCAGCACTGCCTGATGCACTTGCCCAAGGCTGGCAGCCGCAGCGGCTTCCCGCCCGAAGGAGCGGAAATTCTTTTCCCATCCAGGCCCAAGTTCCGCCGTCATGCGGCGGCGCACGAAGCTCCACCCCATTGGCGGCGCGTTGGACTGAAGCTGCGCAAGCTCATCGGCGTATTCATCAGGCAACGCGCCGGGAATGGTGGCCAGAAGCTGCGCTGCCTTCATGAGCGGGCCTTTTAGCCCACCCAGCATGGATTTAAGATCTTCTGCATGAGAAGCTCCACCAGAGCGCAAACCTATTTTGTTGCCTGCCAGCCGGGCTGCAATGCCACCAACGGTTCCGGTTGTTTGCACCATACGGCGCAGTTCACCAAAAACGCCGGTATTATCCATATCTCGCGCCATAATCAGCCCTGCTCCAACTGGTCAATAAAGCCGGAAATAACATCCAGCCCCTTGCGCCAGAAACCCGGATCAGATGCATCCAGCCCAAAGGGGGCCAGCAGCTCCTTATGGCGCAGGGTGCCACCGGCTTCCAGCATGGCAATATATTTATCCTGGAAACCCGGCGCACCCTCACTGAACACCTGATACAGCGCGTTCACCAAGCAATCTCCGAATGCATAGGCATACACATAGAACGGAGAATGGATGAAGTGCGGAATGTAAGCCCAGAACACATCGTATTCCGGCGTAAAATTAAAGGCCGGGCCGAGGCTTTCTGTCTGCACACCGCGCCAGATGGCACCAATTTGTTCAGGAAGCAGCTCGCCTTTTTTACGGGCATCGTGCACGCGGGTTTCAAATTCATAAAACGCAATCTGACGCACCACAGTATTGAGCATATCCTCAACCTTGGCAGCCAGCAGCAGACGGCGGCGCTGTGGGTCTTTTTCTGCATCCAGCAAAGACTGGAATGTCAGCATCTCGCCAAACACACTGGCCGTTTCCGCCAATGTCAGCGGCGTATCGGACATGAAGTAGCCCTGCTTTGCCGCCATAACCTGATGCACACCGTGGCCCAGCTCATGCGCCAGCGTCATGACATCGCGGATACGACCATGATAGTTCAGCAGAATATAAGGATGTGCTGAAGGCACAGTAGGATGTGCAAAAGCGCCGGGAGATTTACCCGGTGCTGGTGGCACATCAATCCACGGATTGGTCAGGAAGGTGTTGATAACCTTGCCCATACGTGGGTCAAACCCATCATATGCCTTTTGCACAATATTCTTGGCTTCAGACCACGGAATCAGCTTATCATCATTCCCAGGCAGTGGGGCGTTGCGGTCCCAGTGCTCCAGCTTATCCAGCCCCATCCACTTGGCTTTTAGGGCATAGTAGCGGTGGGAAAGGCGCGGATAATCAGACCGCACGGCAGAAACAAGGGCATCCACCACCTCATCTTCCACCATGTTGGAAAGATTGCGGGAGGAAGTTGGCCGTGCGAAATGCCGCAGATTATCCGAGATGGATTTATCCTTGGCCAGTGTGTTTGTAATGAGCGCAAACAGGCGGACATTTTTTTCAAAAACGCCACCTACGGCTTTACCTGCCTGCTCTCTTGTTGCCCGGTTTGTATCGGACAAACGGTTAAGCGCATCCCCTACCGTAATTTCCTGCCCATCGAGTGTGACGCGCAAAGCCGCAATGGTTTCATCAAACAGACGGCACCATGCCTGTCCACCGGTTACAGATTTTTCCAGCAGAACCTTTTCCACATCATCAGAAAGCTGATGCGGACGATACATGCGGATATCACGCAGGTAAGGCTGCCAATGCGCCAGTGTGGGATCTTGTAGCTTTTCCCGAAGGTCTGCTTCTTCCAGCCGGTTCAGTTCCAGCGTAAAAAACAGCAAATGAGTGGAAATGGCTGTCAGCCGTTCATTGATGGACTGGCTAAACTGGCTGATGGAAGCATCTGAAGAATCTGCGGCAAACAGCAGAGAAGCATAAGAACCTGCCTTGCCCAGCATTTCCTCAATAATTTCAAAGGTTGCTATGGCGTCTGCCAATTCCTTGCCGGAAAGGCCGCTAATTTTACCCTGATACTGCTTGGCAAAAGCCTGAGCTTTTTTTTCTGCCTCAGCCAAATCAGCGTGCAGCTTCGGATCATCCATACCCGCGTAAAGGGCTGAAAGATCCCAACGCGGAAGAGAGGCCGCCCCCTGCCCTGCAGGTGTGTTGGCAACGGTACCGGCTTCCGTTGCAAAAACCGGAAGCGGATGTGAACGGAGGGAATGCGCTGTGTGTTCCATATCTAACACTTTACAGTGCATTTCTGCTGGAAGCGAGAGGCCGCAAACATAAGCGCGGTTCACATGCACAACAGATATGAAAAACAAATGGGCGAAAGGTTTCCCCTCCGCCCATCTGCTTCTGTCAACTTACATGCAGCCTTATGGTTCAGGCTGTTTTTTCCAGTTGCTGTTCCGGCACCGTAAAGCCGATAATCCGGGCATAATCCTTAGGCACGATATGCCAGAAGTGCGGCAGAACCTCATCCCATTTATGCAGCAACATGCTGGCATAGGCAGAACCTGTTTCTTCCACATGCCGTTCAACAAGGCTGCGCAGCATCTGTTCCCATTTCGGTTCAGTTACACGCACCCACAACAGGGATTCGGGGTTTACCCGGCTATCAAACACATTGTCCTTGTCCAGCACAAAGGCCATGCCGCCGGTAAAGCCAGCGCCAAAGTTGTCACCCACATCATCCAGCACCACCACGGTGCCGCCTGTCATGTATTCACACCCGTTGGAACCACAACCTTCTACAACAGCTATCGCACCAGAGTTACGCACGGCAAAGCGTTCCCCTGCCTGCCCTGCGGCATACAGTTCACCCGCAGTGGCCCCATACAGAACCGTGTTGCCGATAATGGCGTTCTTGTTAGACACCAGCGTAGAGGACGGGGAAGGACGCACCGTAATGGTTGCGCCAGAAAGCCCTTTGCCCACGTAATCGTTGGCATCACCCAGCACCTCCAGTTTAAGCCCCTGCACAGCAAACGCCCCTAGAGACTGCCCCGCAGAGCCGCGTAGACGCACCGTAAGATGCCCCGGTGCCAGTGTTTTCATACCAAACTGACGCACAATCAGAGAGGAAATGCGCGTGCCAATGGCGCGCTGGGTGTTCTGCACATTGTAGTGCAACTGCATTTTCTCACCGTGGTCGAACAGCGGCTTGGCATCACCAATCATCTGCGCATCCAGCGTATCTGGCACTTCATTCCGGCCATCCAGCGTGCAGTAGCGTGCGAACGGCCCCGGATCTGCCTGAGACAGCAGAGAGTTCAGATCCAGATCATCCAGATAATCATCCCCGCGGGAAACCTGCCGCAGCAGATCCGTGCGCCCGATAATTTCATTTAGAGAACGGAAACCCAGCGAAGCCAGAATATTCCGCACATCCTCTGCAATGAAGGAGAATAGATTGATAACCTTTTCGGGGGTACCTTCAAACTTGGCACGCATTTTGGGGTCCTGAGAACACACACCTACTGGGCAAGTGTTGGAATGGCACTGGCGCACCATAATGCAGCCCATGGCCACAAGGCTGGCTGTGCCAATACCAAATTCCTCTGCCCCAAGCATAGCGGCAATAACCACATCGCGCCCGGTTTTGATACCACCATCGGCGCGCAAACGCACCCTATGGCGCAGACGGTTAAGCATAAGCACCTGATGCGTTTCTGCCAGCCCAAGTTCCCACGGCAAGCCCGCATATTTAATAGAGCTCAGCGGGCTTGCGCCTGTGCCACCGCAATGGCCGGAAATCAGGATGGCATCAGCTTTTGCCTTGGCCACACCAGCGGCAATGGTGCCAATACCAGAACGCGCCACCAACTTAACGGTAACCGTTGCTTCCGGGTTGATCTGCTTGAGATCGTAAATCAGCTGCGCCAGATCTTCGATCGAATAGATATCATGGTGCGGGGGCGGAGAAATCAGCGTCACACCCGGCGTGGCATGGCGCAGCTTGGCAATCAGCTCCGTTACCTTAAAGCCCGGAAGCTGCCCACCTTCACCCGGTTTGGCACCTTGTGCCACCTTAATTTCCAGTTCACGGCAATCATTCAGATACTGCGCCGTTACACCAAAGCGGCCAGATGCCACCTGTTTGATAGCGGAGGATGCGTTATCCCCATTCGGGCGCGGCTTAGCACGTGCCGGATCTTCCCCACCTTCACCCGAATCAGACTTTGCGCCAATTCGGTTCATGGCGATGGAAAGCGTTTCATGCGCTTCCGGGCTCAAGGCCCCCAGGGAAATTGCCGGGGAAATCAGGCGTTTACGCAGCTGCGTAATGCTTTCCACTTCTTCCACCGGAATAGGCGTGCGCCCATCACGGAAGTCCAGCAGATCACGCAGGGCTACAGGTGGCTGCGCATGCACGGCATCTGCATAACGCTGGTAGATGGTAAAGCTGCCAGTAGCCACTGCTGTTTGCAGCATATGGATCAGACCGCCATCAAATGCGTGCTGTTCTCCACTCCGGCGCAGCTTGTAAAGGCCACCTACAGGCAAAGTGAGCGTATTGGTCGCGCCCCATGCGCTTTCGTGCAGTTGCAATACGTTGCGTGCAATGCCCGAAAGCCCAATACCAGAAATACGCGAAGGCATACCGGGAAAGAATTCTGCCGTAAGCGCACGAGAAAGGCCCACAGCCTCAAAATTGCACCCACCACGGTAAGACGCCACGATGGAAATACCCATCTTGGACATAATCTTAAGCAGGCCTTTATCTACCGCTTTACGGTAGCGTTCCATGCACTCACGCAGACTCATCTGCCCAAACAGGCCACGACGATGCCGGTCTGCAATGCTTTCCTGCGCCAGATAAGGGTTAACTGTGGTGGCGCCCACCCCAATTGTTACTGCAATAGCGTGCACATCCAGCGCCGTAGCCGTGCGCACGTTCAAAGATGTAAACGTACGCAAGGATGTACGCACCAGATGCGTGTGCACAGCCCCGGTCGCCAAGATCATTGGAATAGATGCACGCTCAGCAGACTGATCTTCATCTGTCAGGAATACGTGAGTGCAGCCACCCCGCACACCTTCTTCTGCCTCACGCCGGATACGGGCAATGGCTTCGCGCAGCCCTGCTTCCCCATCATTGGCGGGGAATGTGCAATCAATCACGCAACCAGAAGTGCCCGTAAAGTGGCGCAGCCCTTCATACTCACCAGATGTCAGCACCGGACTGGGCAGTTGAAGCATGTCACACTGTTCGGGGGACTGATCCAGAATATTGCCCAGATTCCCTAACCGCGTTGTCAGGCTCATCACGCGGGATTCGCGCAGAGAATCGATTGGCGGATTGGTCACCTGGCTGAACATCTGCCGGAAATAGTGTGCCAATCCACGATAACGCGGAGAAAGCACAGCCAGAGGCGTATCATCACCCATGGAGCCAATGGCTTCACTGGCGGTAGAGACCATTGGGTGCAGAATGGCTTCCAGTTCTTCCAGCGTGCTGCCCACAGCCAACTGGCGGCGGCGCAGTTCTTCGCCTTCGTAATAAACTGGCTCTGTCACATCCGAACGGACGATATGGCCAATTTTCTGGGTGCGTTTGATCCAGCTAGAAAAATCTTGCCGTGCAGCAAGCAGATCAAGCAGTTCGGTATTACCATACAGCTTGGCTTCCTGAAGATCGACACCAATCATCTCACCCGGGCCAAGACGACCGCGGCTGACAATGGCGTTTTCAGGCACGCGCACCATGCCGGTTTCAGAACCGACAATCAGCAGATTATCGGTTGTTACCGTATAACGCAGCGGGCGCAATCCTGAGCGATCCAGCCCAGCCACAACCCAACGGCCATCTGTGGCGCACAGTGCTGCGGGGCCGTCCCACGGTTCCATTACCGCGTTGCAATACGTGAACATATCACGGTGCGCGGGCTTCATGGAGGAATTACCGCCAACACTTGCCGGGATCATCAGCGCCTTGGCAAAAGGTGCATCACGCCCAGCAAAAGTCAGCAGTTCGTAAACGTTATCCAGCGTTGCGGTATCGGAGCCACCAGCCTGCACCAGCGGCTTGATATCTGCCATCCACGGATCAAGATCTGGGTGAGAAAGCCGTGTTTCATGGCTTTTCATCCAGTTGATATTGCCGGAAATGGTGTTGATTTCACCATTATGCGCAAGGCGACGGAACGGCTGCGCCAGTTTCCATGTAGGGAAGGTGTTGGTGGAATAGCGCTGATGATAGATGGCAAAGCGGCTGACAAAGCGTTCATCCAGCAGATCTGGGTAAAACTCTGTCAGATGTTCTGCAAGGAACATGCCTTTATAAATAACAGACCGGCATGACAGCGAGCAGATATACAGATCAACCTGCGCGGCGATGGCGGCTTTTTCTATCCGGCGGCGGATCACATACAGATCACGCTCAAACTCTTCTTCCCCTTTATTGGGAAGATTACGGATAAGGATCTGCTCAATTTCCGGGCGCGTTGCGTTGGCTTTTTCACCAATACAGGAAGTATCAATCGGCACCTGACGCCAGCCATAAATGCCGTATCCAAACGCCAGAATCTGGGTTTCGATAATCTGGCGACACTGTTCCTGTGCTGCCAGATCGGTTTTGGGCAAAAACACCTGCCCCACCGCAATCCGGCTTTCATCTGGCCGATCCCCTGTGCTGGTAATGGCATCTGCAAAAAATTCCTGCGGAATTTCTACATGAATACCCGCACCATCGCCTGTCTTGCCATCGGCATCCACTGCGCCACGGTGCCAGATAGCTTTCAGAGCGGCGATGCCAGCTTCAACCACCTCACGCCGACGCTTGCCATCCAGTGCGGCCACAAGGCCCACACCACAGGAATCACGTTCATCAGCTGGATCATACAGCCCATCCAGCGCAGCCACGTTGGCATCCCACGCTTTCAGAAATTCCTCGCTACTTTCAGCGGAAACGGTGTTGGGAAACTGTTCCATATCCATTAACCCTGCTCCGCCTTGGCGGTAGCCGTTACATTTTCCTGAATCCATGTGTGCATGCAGGCGGCTGCATCGCGCCCATCACGAATGGCCCACACAACCAAACTGGCCCCACGCACAATGTCCCCTGCGGCAAACACGCCCGGCAGGGATGTCATGAAATCTTTCTGACCAACCTTGAGCGTACCCCAACGGGATACAGCCAGATCCTTCTGCCCCCAAAGCTGAGGCAGAGGTTCTGGGTCAAACCCAAGAGCCTTGATAACCAGATCAGCATCCAGCGTGAAAGAAGAGCCTTCCAGTGGCTCAACTGACTGACGGCCCGTGGCATCTGGCAAGCCCAGCTTCATCCGCACAGCCCGCACGCCAGAAACATGGCCTTCACCCAAAAAGGCTTCAGGGGCTGCCAGCCATTCAAACTGCACACCTTCCTCTTCCGCATTTTTTACTTCGCGGGCAGAACCGGGCATGTTGGCTTTATCACGCCGGTACAGGCATTTCACGGATTTTGCACCTTGGCGAATAGCCGTGCGCACGCAGTCCATTGCGGTATCACCACCACCCAGAACCACTACGTTTTTACCTGCGGCATCCAATGCCTGCGCTTCCGGCGGCAAGGTATCCCCCAAGGAACGCCGGTTAGAAGCCGTAAGGTAATCCAGCGCCTTTTCAATACCCGCCAGCCCAACGCCGGGGCCTCCGATTTCACGCGATTTGTAAACGCCTGTTGCAATCAGAATGGCATCATGGCGGTTACGCAAATCTGTAAAAGACAGTTCGCCTTCACCATCCCCAATGCCTTGGCCGAGGTGGAAAACAACACCACCTTCTTCCAGCAGCTTATGACGGCGGGCCACAATGTGTTTTTCCAACTTAAAGCCGGGAATACCGTAAACCAGCAGACCGCCTACCCGATCATACCGATCATACACATGTACTTTATAACCTTGCGCGCGCAGTTGATCTGCCGCAGCCAAACCAGCCGGGCCAGCACCAATAATAGCAACGGACTGGCTGCGCTCCAGTACCGGGTTAACAGGTTTAACCCAGCCTTTTTCAAATGCTGTATCGGTAATGTAGCGTTCCACGGCGCCAATGGTCACGCTTTCGAAACCCGGTTCGATCACGCAGTTACCTTCACACAGCCGATCCTGCGGGCAAATACGACCGCAAATTTCCGGGAAGGTATTGGT
The DNA here is from genome assembly GCF_001628715.1 of Acetobacter oryzifermentans. Taxonomy (NCBI): domain Bacteria; kingdom Pseudomonadati; phylum Pseudomonadota; class Alphaproteobacteria; order Acetobacterales; family Acetobacteraceae; genus Acetobacter; species Acetobacter oryzifermentans. The sequence continues at coordinate 2,190,275 of NZ_CP011120.1, forward strand.
AGCGGAGGAAACACCATAGGCTTCTTCCAGCCGCCCCTGTGCTGTGAGCATCAGCCAATCAGGGATATTGTTGCCGAGCGGGCAATGAACTGAACAGAAAGGCACACCGCACTGCGAGCACCGACTGGCCTGCTCGGTTGCTTCTGGTGTTGCGAAGTCCTCATAAATTTCATCAAAATCTGCCCGCCGCGCCGTAGCCGTGCGCTTGTCTGGCTGCTTTTGCGGCACAGAGACAAATTTAAGCATCTTGGTCGTCATGTGGCATCCCCGGAGAAAGGGCGCGCCAGACAGACTCCGCCCCTAAACTTTGCTGGAGCTAAGGTGCTTGTTCTCCGTAAATATAAAAAGACAGCAATGCTTACCTTTTTATATTTTTCCTCATAACAAAACAAAAATCCATCTAATTGGTCGGATAAAAAGGTATATTTTCGGTCCTTTTTATCCCCAACCCGTTATACAGAAAAGGATATATCTTTTTGAGCCTCACCCACCCTAAACCGCGCCAAATAAGACGGCACAATAGCCGCAACGCTTTGCGGCACGATATTCAACGCTTCAAAACCGGATTTCCCTGCGGGCACAACATTGTCGGTTGCCAACATCCGCAATTGATCCTGCGTCAGAAAATGCCCCGGCAGCCGCTCCAAAACCATAGCCTGCAACTTTGCCAGCACTGATGGCACAATAAAAACAGGCTTATGGCGCTGCGTTACGCGCAATACAAACCGCGCAATATCCAGCATGGTCATTTCCTGCGGGCCACCCAACAAAAGTTCTTTCCCCGCAAACGCAGAAGACTGCGCCGCCACAAATACTGCTTGCGCCACATCTCCCACATAAACAGGTTGCAAGCGCGAATGAGCACCATAAACCGGCAAACACGGCAAATACCGCGCAAGACCTGCAAACATGTTAAAGAAATGATCCTCCGGCCCAAAAATAACAGAAGGCCGTATAATCACAGCATCTGGCCGACATTGGCGCACAACCTTTTCACCCGCAGCCCGACTTCTACCATAAGCCGAAAGAGCCGTTTCTGAAGCACCAAGCGCCGACATTTGCACAAATACAGGCACATCTGTTTCTGCCGCTATACGCGCCACACGCCCTGCGCCCTCTACATTAACGGCTTGCAGTGTTTGCTGCTTGACGGAAGATAAGACAGCCACAAGGTTGATCACCACATCCGCCCCCTGCACCGCACAGGCCACAGAAGCATCATCCAGAACAGATGCATAAAAAGGCGCAATCTGTCCGACACGCCCTAACGTGCGTAAACGCGCAGTTAAATCTGGCCGCCGGCTGGCAACGCGCACCTCGTACCCGGCCCGTGCCAGATTTTGCACCACATAACGCCCTACAAATCCGCCACCACCCAATACGGTTGCAATTTTACGCGCACCCATAAGTCACCCTCATCTTCCACGTTTATCCAGTGTTTTGTGCACTGTGTGCCATTCCCTCCGCCCACGCCAGACAGGCAAATGACACAAATCTGTCAGAAAAATCATTTTCCCTGTTGACGCTCCCATCACAGAGGGGTAAACGGCTCTTCACCAGCCGGGGACACTCCTGGTTGCCATTTGAGCCCAGATGGCGGAATTGGTAGACGCGCAGGTTTCAGGTACCTGTGGCCGCAAGGTCGTGGAAGTTCGAGTCTTCTTCTGGGCACCAAATATCATATATAGTTTATATGATATTTTTCTTCTCCCTAAATGGTAAATATCAAAGAGTTGAGTATTCAATTCAGCCTTCGGGCTGTTTATGACACTTCTTTATTCTTTTCACTTACGCGCCATTAGGCAGAGCACAACACATGAAACTTAGCCCGCCCACTAAGGGCCTGCTGCTGTCTTTATTGGGGTTTGCAGCTTTCTCTATAAGTGATGCTTTTTCTAAACTGCTTACTGGCAGGCTCAATCCGTTTGAGGTTGCCTTTTCTGGTGGTGTTTTTGGGCTGCTATTGGTTCCGTTTGTTAAATCGCGCGGGCAATCATGGCTGAACATTCTGCCCATTCAAAAACCGGGCATGTGGTGGATTCGGGCTGTCGCAACATTTATTGCCACAGCCGCCAGCGTAGAATCCTTCATGCTTCTGTCCATGCCAGAAGCGCTCTCGCTAATGTTCCTTATGCCCTTTATTGCCACCATTCTTTCTGTTGTCGCACTTAAGGAAAAAGTATCCCTTTGGGGATGGGTTGCTGTGGCTATCGGGTTTGCAGGCGTTCTGGTTGTGCTGCGCCCCGGCGTGCGGCCACTTCATTTTGGCCATGCCTGTGCATTAGCCGCTGCCATTGCCAGCGCTGTAAACGTTATTGCTTACCGTGTAGCTGGCACAGGCACCACAAAACTGGGGGTTCTTGGCTCTAGCCTAGCCGGGCCTCTGCTTGGGGATGGCCTTTTGGCCCTTCCCAACTTTACGTGGCCACATACAGTTACGGATTGGAGCTTTTTGTTTGGTTACGGATTTCTGGCGGCTCTAGGCCAACTACTTATTATGTTGGCGGCCACCCTTACCCCCGCCAGCCGCGTGGCATTGCCACAATACACCCAAATGGTTTGGGCTGTACTGTTTAGCTATTTGCTGTTCCATGAACCGCTAGATAAATGGACCATTATTGGCGTAACAATTGTTACCTTATCTGGCATGCTGGATTGGTTCCGCAAGCATCTACTCGCACTCAAACAGCGGCGCCTTGCACGCAAGCAGGCGCGCCTTCAGCCCGCAAGCCCCACTCCGGCTGATGCAAAGTAACGATTAACGGCGTCTCGCATGGCCCCGGCCACCATGGCTCGGTGGCCTGCCTGACGCAACGCAGCCTCATCCATTCGATTAGACATAAAGCCCATTTCAACCAGAACCGAGGGAATTTGGGCAGATTTCAACACCGCAAAAGCGGCATGCCTGCGCGGATGCGGCAGCAACAGCACCCGAGAATTAAAGGCCGACACCACAGCCTGCGCCATATGGGCTGAGCCTTTGCGGGTTTCTTCTGTTACCAAACTAGCAAGAATCTGCTGCACCTCTGGTGATGCACTATGCACCATCGGGCCGCCATATCTGTCTGCACTGTTTTCGGTTTTGGCCAGATCTGCGGTCTGGCTATCTGATGCGCCATGCGAATGGGTGTAAACACTGGCCCCACGCACCTGCGGACTATGCAAAGCATCTGCATGCATGGAAATAAAAAGCGATGCTCCGTGCTGCTGCGCCAGTTCCACCCTACCATCCAGCGGTACAAAATGGTCTCCAGCACGTGTCATGGCTACGCGGTAACGTCCCGTTGCCAACAATTGCCGCCTTAGCTCCTGCGCGGCAGCTTCCGCTACATGTTTTTCATACGTACCAGTGTACCCAATGGCCCCAGGATCTTTGCCTCCATGCCCTGGGTCTAGCATAATAAGCGGGGCTGCGGGCCGTGCCTTACCAACAAGAGCCGGAGCTGCCAGTTTATGCCCTGTTGCCTGCTTATTTGCGGCCCAAACATCTGCTGGCGTAGCGGCAGCAACCAGTCCGCCACCGCCTAAATACAGCAGCCCGGAACGGCGTGTAACACCCTTCTGTACCGTTGCAGAAGCAACGATTTTGCCGCGCATCTTGCCTGCCTGAAAAGCCATTAAAGTGCTCCTGTTCACTTTACGCTAAAGTGTGCACTCAAAATGACAGAAAAAAGATGTATCGGCACCCTAAAACAGCGTTTGTTACGAATGGCTTGCGATTTATGGTTATTTGAGCCATGTTCGCACAGTATGGCACAAGGGTAGAAATGCCCGTCATGCGCTTTATTCCGCTCCGTCCATGCCGTGAACGGGGGCCGCCGGTTACATCAACACCGCGCCCGCACGCATAAAGATCAGGGGCAGAAACACTGACTGAAGGATACATGACCATCGCCCGCCCCATCCCTTTGCTGAAAACAGCCAGACCACAGGCCGTACCGTGCCTGAAGGATGCTGATACAGGGGCAGCTATGGAAACTTTGTACGCCTTCCAATTTTTATCGCACGCCTGTTTATATCCGCCGGAAGAGCCCCTGCTCCGTCGTGCCATGCCATTTACACGGCAGCACCACACAGGCTGGCCACCGGCGCACCGGAGTTTTTCTTTTTATGTCAAAGCGTATGCTGATCGACGCGACACACGCGGAAGAAACGCGTGTTGTTGTGATGGACGGAAATCGGCTTGAAGATTACGATGTTGAATCTGCTGCAAAAAAGCAGCTTAAAGGGAACATCTACCTTGCCCGCGTTGTTCGCGTAGAGCCAAGCCTGCAAGCCGCCTTTGTAGAATATGGCGGCAACCGCCACGGCTTTCTGGCCTTTAGCGAAATCCATCCGGATTACTATCAGATCCCGGTTTCTGACCGCGAAAAGCTGCTGGCCCTTCAGGCGGAAGAAGAAGCTCTGCTGGAAAACAGCGAAAATGGTTCTGATGAAGATGATGTATCTGACAATGCAGAAACTCAGGCATCTGATACGGAACAGGATATAGAAGCATCTGACACTGCCGCTCAGAATGAAGGCGAAGGTTCTGAACGGGAAGAACGTTCTACCAACAAGCCGGATGCTCCAGACTACGTCGGCGGCGAAACAGATACGGGTGAAGAAGCCCTTATTCAAAAACGCATTGCCCGATTCCTGCGTAACTACCGTATTCAGGAAGTTATCCGCCGTCGGCAGGTGCTGCTTGTGCAGGTGGTTAAGGAAGAACGTGGCAACAAGGGCGCAGCCCTGACCACCTATGTTTCTTTGGCTGGCCGTTACTGTGTGCTTATGCCCAATGCCCTGCGTGGTGGTGGCGTTTCACGCAAGATTACATCTGTGGCAGACCGCCGCCGCCTGCGAGATATTGTTTCCGACCTTAACCTGCCCCGCGGCATGGCCATGATTGTGCGCACTGCTGGCGCGCAACGGCCCGGCCCAGAAATTACGCGAGACTGCGAATATCTGCTCCATCTGTGGGATGATATCCGCGAACATACGCTTCAATCCGTGGCCCCCGCACTGATTTACGAAGAAGCGAGCTTGGTAAAACGCGCTATCCGCGATGTTTACACCCGCGAAATCAGCGAAATTGTAGTGGATGGAGAAAACGGCTGGAAAGCCGCGCGGGACTTCATGCGGATGCTGATGCCTCAGCACGCAGAAAAAGTCCGGCTGTGGAACAAGGAAAACCAACCTCTGTTCACCCACTACCACGTGGAAGGGCATCTGGATGCCATGTTCTCCCCCGTGGTGTCTCTGCGCTCTGGCGGTTATCTGGTTATCAACCAGACAGAAGCCTTGGTTGCCATTGACGTAAACTCGGGCAAAGCCACCAGCCAACGTAACATTGAAGAAACGGCATTCCGCACCAATCAGGAAGCTGCTGATGAAGTAGCCCGCCAGTTGCGCCTGCGCGATCTGGCTGGCCTGATTGTAATCGACTTCATTGATATGGAGTCTCGCCGCCATAACTCCATGATCGAACGCCGCCTGAAAGATGCCTTGCGGCATGATCGGGCACGTATCCAGATTGGCTCTATCTCCCATTTCGGGTTGCTGGAAATGTCGCGCCAGCGGCTACGCCCATCTGTAGCAGAAGCCGCCTTTATGCCTTGCCCGCACTGTAATGGCACAGGCATGATGCGCAGCATTGAAAGCTCTGCCCTGCATGTTCTGCGCGCAGTGGAAGAAGAAGGTGCACGCCGCCGTTCTTCCGCCATTACCGTGCATGTTGCTGCGGATATTGCTTTCTACATCCTAAACAACAAGCGGGACTGGCTGACCCAGATCGAACAGCGCCACCAGATGGAAGTGCTGTTTGCCGCAGACAATACGCTGCCAGCTCCGGAAGTTCGGATCGAACGCCGCCAGCATGCACGTCCGCCACGGATTCAGCCGCCATTGCCGCCGGTTGAAAACATTGTGGCAGATGAGGTTGCTGCTGCCACGCCAGAAATTCCGGCTGCAGAAGCTTCTTCTATTCAGGAAACTGCCGATACTTCCGACGAGCCACGGCGTCGGCGTCGGCGTCGGCGCCGTCGGCGGAATGATCAGGACACCAATCAGGTATCTGAAACACAGACACAGCCTGATACAGAAACACCAGAAACTGCTGAAACCGCACCCATTGCAGCGCCTGAAAACGCGGCAGAACCTGTTGCAGAAGCCGAAGCAGAAACCAATCTGGTGCCGGGCCGACGCAGAACCCGCCGCTCCCGTGTGCGCAAACCAACTGAAACACGCACGGAAATCCATGTAGATATCGAAGAAGGCCCCGCGCCACGGCCCAATATGCCAGCATGGGAAGGCCCAACACCGGCCAATCCATTTGGCGGTGCGCCGGACATTTTCGAACTTCTGGAAAACACTGCCCGCCAACAGGCTGTTGACATTGCACCAGCACCTAAAGCAGCTAACGTGCAGGAAGAAGCTGCAAGCGTGCCAGTAGAACCCGCCAAAACGGAAGAGGTTGCACCCCAGCCCGTTATGGCTGCACCGGAAGAGCCTGAAAAAACGGAAGAAGCGCCTAAACCGCGTCGTCGCCGCACACGCAAGAAGGTAGAACCCGCAACCGAAGAAAATGCCGAACAGGCAGAAACATCTGTAGCCGCACCAGAAGCAGAAGCTGCATCAACGGAAGCAGAGGCCCCCAAAAAACCTGTGCGCCGCCGTGCAACCCGCCGCAAAACAGTGGCAAAGGATGAGGCAACAGAAGCGGCTGAAGCTTCTACAGCGGACACTGCCGAGGAAAAGCCAAAGAAAACAACGCGTCGGCGCACCACTCGTAAAAAGGCAGAACCAGCCTCTACTCCAGAAGCCGCCAGCGGAAGCGAAGCAGTTGCTACTTCTGCACCTAAAGAGGCTGCATCTGAAGTTTCTGATAAAGAAGAAGCTATTGTCCAGCCTATCGTGATCGAAGATAGCCCGCCAGCAACGCGCAGGCGTACCGGCTGGTGGAAAAAGTAAATCACACCACGCTTCTACCAGATTTAAAGGGCTTTCTCCTTTAGATCTGGTAAGTGGCCATATCTGCCAGACGCAAACTGATGGCAGATGTGGCCACTACATATTTTTCTTCTGCTGCGCCTTGTGGTAGGAGTGCAGGCTTAATTTGACACGCCTTGCCTCCGCCGGAGTTTTCATGAACCATCCCCGCCCTGCCCATCAGACCGAAACATCTTTCGGCACGGAAGATAACGGGCGTATTGTTCTGGCTCTCCCTAAAGGCCGTATCCTCAAAGCTGTGTCACCCCTTATGTCTGGCACAGGTATGGCCCCTGCCCCAGAATGCTTGGGGGGAGATAGCCGCAAACTGCGCTTTCCCACGCAGGACCCACAGGTTGATGTGGTGCGCGTGCGCTCGTTTGACGTTGCAACCTTTGTGGCCAGCGGCGGTGCACAGGTTGGCGTTTGCGGCGCTGATGTGCTGATGGAATTCGATTACCCCGAAATTTACGCCCCGCTTGATCTGGGTATTGGCGCATGCCGCATTTCTGTGGCGCAGCCTGCTCACCTTCCGCATGATCCACAGGAATGGAAGCGTTGGTCCGAAGTGCGGGTAGCCACCAAATACCCCGCTATCACACGTCGCTTTTTTGCAGCACGCGGCATTAACGCCACCATTGTGCACCTGCACGGTGCCATGGAACTGGCTCCAATGCTTGGTCTTTCCCGCCTCATTGTGGATCTGGTGGATACAGGCTCTACCCTGAAAGCCAACGGCCTGAAGGAAGTAGAAACCATCGCTCAGGTCACCAGCCGCGTTATTGTTAACCGCACGGCCCTTAAAACCCGCCCGGAACAGATTGACCGCATTCTCTCCCGCTTTCGCACGGCGCTTGCTACATCCTCGCCCGTTGCGGAAAATGTGTAAGGCAGACGCATTCCATGAAACGGCTTGATACGCGCGAACCGAATTTTGAAACCGCCTTTACCGCTCTTCTTTCCAATCGTGAGGAGCAAGGGCAGGAAGTTCATAAACCGGTTGCAGATATTCTGGCTGCTGTACGCAAAGAAGGTGATGCCGCACTTTGTGCTTTTACAGAGCGCTTTGACCGCCTGCCCCTTACCGCGCAACAGCTTGCCTTTACGGCACAGGAGATCGAGCAGGCACGCGCAAAAGTAAGCCCTGAACTTCTGGAAGCACTGGATATTGCCGCACAGCGTATCGAGTCCTTCCATAAAAACCAGCTACCTTCTGATATCCGTTACACAGATGATGTGGGCATGACATTGGGCATGCGTTGGATTCCGCTAGATGCAGTCGGCCTGTATGTGCCCGGTGGCAAAGCAGCATATCCATCTTCCGTGTTGATGAACGCCATCCCCGCCAAAGTTGCTGGAGTGCAGCGTTTGGCCATGTGTGTGCCAACTCCTGATGGGGTGATTAACCCGTTGGTGCTGGCCGCAGCGCACCGAGCTGGTGTAACAGAAATCTACCGTGTTGGCGGTGCGCAGGCTGTGGGCGCTATGGCCTATGGCACGCAAACCATCCGCCCGGTGGATCGCATTGTTGGCCCGGGCAACGCATACGTGGCCGAAGCCAAACGTCAGGTTTTTGGATATGTGGGCATAGACAGTATTGCTGGCCCATCTGATGTGGTGGTGATTGCCGATTCGAATACGAATCCTCGCTTGATTGCGCTGGATCTGCTGGCACAGGCCGAGCATGATGAATGCGCGCAAGCCACACTTATTACCCCTGATGCAGCATTTGCAGATACCGTTATTCAGGCTGTGGAAGCTGAACTGCGCGTACTGTCCCGCTCAGCTATTGCAGGAGAAAGCTGGGCACGTAATGGTGCAGTGCTGATTAGCCGCAATATGAAGGAAGCCGTAGAACTGGCCAACCGTCTGGCACCCGAACATCTTGAACTGATGGTGGATGATCCGGAAAGCCTGTTTACCCATGTACGCCATGCCGGGGCTGCCTTTCTGGGCCGTTTCTGCCCCGAAGCCATAGGGGATTACGTAGGCGGCCCCAACCATGTGCTACCTACATCCCGCACCGCGCGTTTTGCTTCTGGCCTGTCTGTTTTTGACTTCATGAAGCGCACAACGTTTTTATCTGGCGGCCCGGATGCCCTCCGCCAGATCGGGCCCGCTGCTGTGGCGCTGGCTCAGGCCGAAGGGCTGGAAGCCCACGCACTTAGTGTTTCCGCCAGATTGGATGTTCTGGCAGCCTCAACACCTAATGCTTGACCATAGGCTGTCACTCACCCATATCTGCTCACCAAGATTGACCTTTAACGGCTCTGAAACATACGAAGGATGCAATGTCTAAAGAAGACATGATTGAATTTAGCGGCACGGTAACTGAACTGCTGCCTAATGCCATGTTCCGCGTAAAGCTGGACAATGAACACGTTATTCTGGCGCATACCAGCGGCAAAATGCGTAAGAACCGTATTCGCGTTCTGGCGGGTGACCGCGTGAATGTTGAAATGACACCTTACGACCTTTCCAAGGGTCGCATTACGTTCCGCTTCAAATAAAGCCGTGACAGTTTCCGGCCAGCAGAACTCCGTTAAAGGAGAGGCACCTCTCCTTATACTGGCATCTGCTTCGCCCCAGCGGGTAGAGCTGCTGCGCCAGATTGGCGTAGTGCCTGACCGCATCATTCCGGCTGATATTGACGAAACACCCGCAAAAACAGAACGTCCCCGTGCTTATGCGCGCCGTATGGCGTTGGAAAAAGCACGCGCGGTAGCTGCCACCGTTACTGAACCGGCCTTAATTCTAGCTGCAGATACAGTGGTTACGCTGGGGCGGCGTATTCTACCAAAAGCAGAAAAGCGGGAAACTGCGCAATTCTGTCTGGAACGCCTTTCTGGCAGACGGCATACAGTCATAACATCGGTTGCGGTTATGCCTAGCTCCGCGTGGCCACAAGGTAAAACAGCAGAGCGACTGGTAGAAACAGCGGTTACGTTTAATCGTCTTACACCGCATCAGATCAATGCGCTATTAGATGCGGGAGACTGGGCAGGCAAAGCAGGCGGATATGCCCTGCAAGGCCATGCTGCAGGCTTTATTCGTTTTCTATCTGGTAGCAGCTCTGCTGTTATTGGTTTGCCGCTATTTGAAACAGCCCAGCTTTTACGCGGGCAACCCGGACACTGGCTGGCGTGATGCATTATTTGCGCATTGCCACCTTTCCGGGTGAAATGCGCCTTGCTGTTACCAAAGATGATACGCTGCTGGATTACGCACTTTGGCGGCCAGCCACCCCCGATCTTGTTGGCAATATCTATGTTGCGCGTGTAGCGGCACAAGCTGCCTTTATGGGGGGAGCATTTGTAGATCTGGGGCATGGCCTGCAAGGTTTTCTATCCGACCAGAAAGCAGTCTCTCACCTTACCGAAGGCCAGAGCATAACGGTTTGCGTTTCCCGCGCAGCGCAAGGCGGCAAAGGCGTGCGTGTGCGCATGCTGGAGCCTTCTGCCCAGGGTAAGGATGTTGGCCTCGTAACCACCGGTCCAACCCCTCTGGAACGTCTGACCGCCCAATGGCCAAATGCGATCATTACCGTAGATACCCCGCAGGCGGCCGCCCTTGTGCCCCCGCTCCTACGCGCAAAAAGAGAAGCCGGGTTTATACCTATACCGCCAGAAATTATGGCAGCATGTCATGCTCTGGAAGACAGCAGTGTAGATCTACCAGGCAACATGCAGGCAACCATTACGCCAACCCCCGCGCTTATTGCCATTGATATGGACGCACCGCCTGTTGCGGGCTCCCGCCCCAAGCAGACTGCACAGTTTGCAGCAAATCGTGATGCGTTGCCTGAACTTTTACACCAAATCCGCCTGCGCAATCTTTCTGGAGCAATTGTCATTGATCCAGCAGGTATGGCCATGCGCAAGCGTCAGGCTTTGCAAGATGTCGTACAAGAGGCTTTGCGGGCAGATCCACTTCGCCCACGCTGCCTTGGCGTAAGCGCTTTAGGGTTGATTGAGATTGTGCGCCCGCGCATTCACCCCTCCCTTCCAGAGCTTCTCAACTCTCCTCATGGGCATGCGCTTAAGGCACTCCGAACCATCTTGGCACAAGCCCCTACGGCAACCATCTTACGTGGTAGTATCCCCTTTATTCAGGCACTGGAGCAAGACCCGCAAGCCGTGGCAGACTGTGTACAACTCCGCGGCAAACCTTTGGCCCTAAAGGCCGATCCTGCTTTGCCTGATTTTTTCTGGACGGTTCAGGACGCATGACTTCTAAACCAGCTAAATGCCCCGTATGCGGCAAGCCTGCACAGGCAGAATTCCGCCCTTTTTGCTCAAAACGCTGCGCAGATATTGATTTAGGCCGCTGGTTTTCTGGCGATTATCGCATTCCCGGTGCACCTGTCCTGATCGAAAATGATGAAAAAGCTGAAAGAAATGACGAAAGGTGACTTGATCTCCTGCAAAGAGTGAGATACATGCTCTCTCACGCCGCAAGGCTGCGGTGCCCAAGTAGCTCAGTTGGTAGAGCATGCGACTGAAAATCGCAGTGTCGGTGGTTCGATCCCGCCCTTGGGCACCATTAAACGGCAGTAAACTGCCCCCCCAAAAAATAGTTTGATATAATTTGGTGTAATCACCTTTAGTGGTTTTAGATCCACGCTCTCTTATTCACAGCAGCGATCGGCTCTGCTCCTTCAAAAATACCTCCCAATTCCATTTAGAAAAACAGGTTTACTCACGCAAAATGCGTGCGACTGCATATGCCCTGCTCTCTCTTTTTGCGCAGCCATCTCGTCAGTTCATCCCTTCTGTGCAGCCATAAAGCCTTTCTTCCGCCCTGATTGTTCGAAATAAAGAAAGCATATTCTTTCAGCTCCCTTAGGTTGAGAAGATAAGCTATCTGTGTATAGTCGTTTCATTATCGAACAGTTTTCAGGAGTATTTTATGAAAAAGACCGTTCTCGCTCTGCTAGCAGCTCTTACCGGAGGCGTAGGCTTTTCTGGTGCAGCGCATGCAGCGGCGGATGGCGCACAGCTTTATGCAACGCACTGCGCCATGTGCCACCAGAGCAGCGGCGATGGCGTTCCAGGGCAATTTCCACCCCTGAAAGGACGCATTGACAAAATTGCGGCTTCTCCTGAAGGCAAAACCTACGTGACACACGTACTGCTGAATGGTCTTGCTGGCAGCCTGAAGGCCGCTGGTGGTTCCTACATGGGTTACATGCCTTCCATGTCATCCATGTCTGATGAAGAAATTGCTGCTCTGCTAACCTACGTTTCCTCCCTGAGTGGCGCGGCTTCTACGCCAACCTTCACAGCGGATGATATTAAAAAGGAACGTGCTACACCCTTGCAGCCGGGTGTTGTGCTGGAAGAGCGTGAAAAGCTGAACGCTGCTCACCCTCTACCATAAATAAACCAAGAGCCAGCCATTCTTACAAATGGCTGGCTCTTTTAAATACGCTTTAATTTCTAAAAATATTTAACCACTAACGTCTGGATTATTTTCAGCAACTTCTGCCTTGCTAGTTTTTGTCCTGCGTCCGTCTACAGCTTCTGCAATTTCAGATACGAGATCCAGATATTTATCCCGATCTGTTTCTACAGAAGAACCAAACTGGTTAAGCAAGCCAAGGATCAGATCCTCACGTGTTGCATGTTTTTTCTCCCTTCTTGGAGAAAAGTGCTTTTTACCAGACATGAAATTTCATCCCTTTACACCTACATGCTTCTACCATTTGCGCCTTGTTTATTGCGCGGTGTATCCACCATCAATCACCAGCTCGCTTCCTGTAACAAACTTGGATTCATCAGAAGCAAGATACAGAATACCGTAAGCAATATCGTTGGGCTCCCCCAGATGGCCAATGGGGTGCAGATCAACCAGTTTTTGGCGGGCTGCGGCGTCTTCCTTTGTTAAACCAGCCACCATGGGTGTCCAGATATAGCCGGGATGCACTGAATTCACCCGAATTTTGTATCCAGATTTGGCACAATGTAGGGCCGCAGATTTTGTAAACAGCCTTACTCCGCCTTTACTGGCGTTATAGGCTGCCAACATTGGATCCCCTATCAATCCTTCAATAGAAGACAGATTGACAATGGAACCGCCACCAGACTTCTTCATGGCCTCAATAGCTGTCTGTGTGCCCAGAAATACGCCATCCAGATTGATGGACTGAACACGCCGCCAATCTTCCAGAGATGTGCTTTCTACACTACCAGAATACGCGATACCTGCATTATTCACGGCAATATCCAGCCGCCCATAAAGCTTGAGCGTCTGCTCAATAGCGGCTTTCCATGCCGCCTCATCCGTTACATTCAATTTGACAAATGCAGCTTCACCACCTGCATTTTTAATTTCTGCAACGGCTTTCTGACCGTCTTCTTCTTTTAAGTCACCAATAACAACCTTTGCACCTTCTTTGGCCAAAAGCTGTGCTGTAGCCTTGCCTATTCCATTAGCGGCTCCAGAAACAATGGCAACCTTGCCTGCTACACGCGCCATAATACTTCCCCTACCTATGCCTTACGTTGCATTGCGTGCTGATCCCAGCCTGAATCAGATATCTCAACCATGACCTGCATCAATTCTTGCAAATGATGGAAAGATTTAAACAGACTTATACTCAGAGCATAATGCCTCTGGGCTATAAGAGTTCCTTTCTAAGAAGTTTTACTGCTTTGTTGAATCTGCTCCATATCCAACAATTGCTTTGGTTTCCAGAAACTCTGCAATTCCAAAACGGCTGCATTCACGGCCATTGCCAGACAGACCATACCCACCAAATGGTGCCTTTACCGTCCATGCTGCGCCATTAAGGGTAACGGTACCAGCCCGAAGTTTACGAGCAACCCTACGAGCACGCTCCATGCTGCCAGACTGCACATAGGCTGCCAAACCATATGGATTACTATTCGCCAGCCTGATGGCATCATCTTCATCCGCATACCCCATAATGGACAAAACCGGGCCAAAGATTTCTTCCTGCGCAATCACCATATCCGCAGTTACATGCCCAAACACAGTTGGCCGCACGTAATAGCCTTGCATCAGCCCTTCTGGGCGCCCTACGCCACCAGCAGCCAAGACAGCCCCTTGCGCCGTGCCTTTTTCAATCAATGCCTGAATACGGTTGAATTGAGGAGCACTTACAACAGGGCCAAGCTCTGTCACATTATCTGTTGGGTCCCCCACACGCAGGCTATCTGCAACTTTAGCTGCAATATTCATAGCCTTTTCCATCAGATCATGCGGCACCAGCATACGTGTTGGTGCATCACAGGATTGGCCAGAATTTCCAAAACACTCCTGAGCGCCCCGCTCTACTGCATCTGCAAAATCTGTATCAGCGAAAATGATATTGGCAGATTTACCACCCAGTTCCTGCAAAACACGTTTAACAGTAGGCGCTGCGGCCTGAGCCACGGCAATACCCGCCTGCGTTGACCCAGTAAAAGACACCACATTCACCAGCGGATGACTGGCCAAGGCTTCTCCGGCTACGGGGCCATCACCATTCACCATATTATATACACCAGTTGGCACACCTGCTTCATGTAGGATTTCTGTAAATATGATGGCAGATAAAGGTGCAATTTCACTGGGTTTGAGCACAACAGTGCACCCAGCCGCCAAGGCAGGCATAACTTTGCAGGCTATCTGGTTCATGGGCCAGTTCCATGGCGTAATCAGCCCCGCAACGCCTATGGGTTCATGAGTGATGAGAATATCATCCTCATATTCTTCAAACTGGTAATGGAGCAAGGCATCTAAGGTTTCTTCTATATGCGCCAAGCCTGCTGGTGTCTGGCTTTCCCGCGCGAGGGAAATGGGCGCACCCATTTCCAAAGAGATTGCCTGCGCCATCTCTTCTGCCCTGCGCTGATAGATAGATGGAATACGGCCCAGAATCTGTAACCGCTCTGCACGTGTTGTGGCGCTCCATGCCCCGAATGCCGCATAAGCGGCCTCAACAGCTCGATTCACGTCCTGCGCGTGTGCCAATGCAATACGGCTACATGGCTGTTCTGTCGCTGGGTTGATAATGTCTTTTTGAGCTTGCGCAGAAGGCAAAACCCACTGCCCGTTGATAAAAAATCTTTCTGAGTTTCCCAAACAATTCATTTGATCACCCTCCCAATAACTGCCAGATCCGTGGGTGTTTCAAGATAATACGACAAACGCGCCCCAACATGTTATAACAGCCATGCGTTACCAGAAACCACGGTAACCAAAGACTTTCTTGCTTGTCTATGACATGTTTCTTGCCATTTGTTATTCACAGCGCAATATCAGGTGCACTCGTGAAAACAACCTTACGTTATACTCTTGCCGGTATCTGAAAATAGAACCTCCGGCTGCCGTAGAAAGGATTTATGCGTGACAACCGCCGCAGAAAACAACAAGCAACTGCTTGAACAGTTGAAGAATATAGCTGGCCAGCACCATGTCCTGACCGGAGAAGACAGCACATACCGCTTTACCCATGGCTTTCGCTTTGGTGCGGGTAAGGTGCTTGCTGTTGTTCAGCCGGGCTCACTTATCGAGCTTTGGCGCGTTGCGCAGGCCTGCGTAAATGCTGGCAAAATTATTATCATGCAGGCCGCCAATACTGGTCTGACAGGCGGCTCTACCCCTGATGGCAATAATTATGACCGCGATATCGTACTTATTAGCACGCTACGGCTAGATAAATCCCACCTGATCGGTAACGGCAAGCAGGTTGTATGCCTACCCGGCGCCACACTTTACGAACTGGAAAGCAAACTGGCGGCCATTGGGCGGGAACCGCATTCTGTTATTGGTTCCTCCTGTATTGGTGCCTCCGTTCTGGGCGGCGTGAGCAACAACTCTGGTGGCGCATTGGTGCAACGTGGCCCTGCTTATACGGAAATGGCCGTATTTGGTCAGATCGGGCCGGATGGCAAACTACAGCTCGTAAACCATCTGGGTATCCAGTTGGGGAATGACCCGGAAGCGATATTGCAGAAGCTGGAAGCCGGCACCTTTACAGAAGCAGATATTGATTGGAACGCCGGCAAAGGGCACGATGGTAACTATATCAATCATGTGCGCGAAATTGATGCCGATACCCCTGCCCGCTACAATGCAGACCCGGCACGCTGGTATGAAGCCGCAGGCTGCGCTGGCAAGCTGGTTGTCTTTGCTGTGCGCCTTGATACCTTTCCCGCCAACAAAGATACGTCTGTTTTCTATATTGGCACCAACAATACAGACGAACTGGAAAACCTGCGCCGCCATGTGCTGACAGCATTTAATGAACTGCCAATTTGCGGTGAGTATATCCACCGTGATGCGTTTAATATTGCTGAAAAATACGGCAAGGATACCTTTGCAGTTATCCGCTATTTTGGCACCAAGTTTTTGCCAAAAATGTTCGCCATGAAATCAAAGTTTGACATTTTTTCCAAAAAACTTGGTTTCCTGCCCGATCATCTAAGTGACCGAATCATGCAGGCTCTCAGCTACCTGCTGCCACGTCAGCTACCTAAGCGGATGCTGGATTATCGGGACAAGTTTGAACATCATCTCATGCTTAAAGTCTCGCACGATTTGGCTGGGCCTATGCGCCAATATTTGCAAACATATTTTGGCAGCGTAACTGGCGAATATTTTGAATGCACGCCAGAAGAAGGCAAGCTTGCCTTCCTGCATCGTTTTGCTGCGGCTGGTGCGGCTGTTAGATACCGCGCTGTGCACCATAAGGAAGCAGAAGATATTGTAGCGCTAGACGTTGCCCTCCGCCGGAATGACCGCGAATGGTTTGAAAAACTGCCGCAGGACATTGAAAACAAACTGATTGTTAAGCTCTATTACGGCCACTTCCTCTGCCATGTCATGCATCAGGATTACGTGGTGAAGAAGGGTTACAATGCCATAGCGGTTGAACATGAAATGCTTCCCGGTTTGGATGCTCGTGGGGCACGCTATCCGGCAGAACATAATGTGGGCCACCTGTATAAGGCACCGCAAAACATGCTGGACCACTATCAGCAGCTTGACCCATGCAACTGCATGAACCCCGGTATTGGCCAAGCTACAAAACGCAAAAACTGGCTGGCAGAAAGCGTATAATCGTAAACTTCTGTTAGTCTAGTATATTACAATACTAAAAACCCGATGTAGCACTTTTGGTTACATCGGGTTTTATTTTGCATACACATCAAATATTCTAAAAAATAAGAGTCTATGATTTATTCTGCACATTTCGAATAAGATTATGAATAAAATGCAGTTTGCGCACAACGCCATGCGTTAACGTAAAGGGGTAAAAATCTGGCAATCCCATGGAACGATTCAAATTATTAACCGCATAAGTTAATGGAACCCATGCGTTAATAATTTCTTCAAAAGGCATGGATGTATAAGGGTTTCCATGGGGGGAAAGAAGCGCATCTCCCCCTACTGTGTCGCTTACTGTCATATCGTAAGCCAAAGCCGTTTCTAGTGTAGAAATAATATGGAAATAATGCGCCCATGTTTCTGCAAAATCTTCCCATGGGTGAGATGTCGCATAAAAGCTTACAAAATTCTCGCGCCAGTTCTGTGGGGGAGATTGCGCATAATAGGTTTGTAATGCAGCCTGATAATCTGCACTATCATCCCCAAATACAGCGCGGCAGGCTTCTAGTTTTCCGCCATCTCTTACTAGAATGTTCCAGTAATAATGCCCAATTTCATGGCGAAAATGCCCTAGGAGAGTGCGATAATACTCTCCCATTTCAATACGCATTTTCTCACGGTAAGCATCATCTGCTTCCTTGGTTGCAATTGTGATAATACCATTGTTATGGCCTGTCATAATAGCAACTGAACCATCTGCCGCATCATCCAGAAAATCAAATGCCAATCCGTTTTCCGGGTCCTGCCGCCGGTTTTTAAACGGAAGTTTCAACCGCAGAATTGTGTAAAACATTCTGTGTTTTGCAACTTCCAATTTGTACCAACGGTTTTTGTTTTCCAGAACATTCAGGTTGGGGATCATACGGTTAAATTGGCAGGCAACACAAAACCCAGAATTTGCACCATTATCGGCTGCCAATGTCAGCCAGTTACACACCCCATAGGCGTGATTGATACAAAAAGCCCGCGCTTGCCCTCTAGCCTTTTTTTCCAAAGGTAACCATGTGCCATCTGCCTGTGGTTCCAGCGCAGTCATGGTTGCAAACTCTGGTAAATACCCTACAGTAACACCGCAATAATGACATTGCGTTGCTTCAAACCCCACCAGATGATTGCAGGATTGGCAGGAAAACCGTTTCATTGTCGGGGTAAGTGCTGCACTTGCATGAACACATCAAACACGGCCTTACAACAATCCAGCACGCCAGAAACTGGTGCGGCATCCTGCGGCGTATTTGCAACTGCTAACGGAATATGCCCAGCCCCTGCCAGAAAGCCAGATGTGGTATCAAACCCAATCCAGCCCTTTTGCGGTATAAGAACTTGCGCCCAAGCGTGCAAATCACCATTCAGCGTTGTAAGCTTACCCTCCTTGCATTCTTCCTGAATAAGATAACCTGAAACAAAACGGGCCGAAAACCCAAGGTGACGCGCAGCACTTACCAGCAACCATGCGCTATCTCGGCAAGAACCGCTTGCGCGCTGCAATGTTTCCTCTGCTGTCCAAACTCCCGGCTCCATACGCCGTTGGTATTGGATCCGCTGTGCAACAACTTGATTAAGTGCCTTGATTTTATCCAGCGGATCTTGCGCAATCGTTACTTGGCGTGCTCTGATGAGTGACCGCATATTCTCACTCATGCACTGCGATGTTACCGCTTCTTCCTCATCCAAAAGTTCAGGGCATGTGGCCGCATCAGCAAGAGGGTCATACGGCGTAAGATCAAGCATGAGCGCAACTTCAATATCAAAGTGCGTCACCTGATCTGCACATTCAACGCAAGCAATCTGATTACCCAATGCATCCTGTGTCCATTTTACCAAGCACTCAGTTGGTTGCACATGCAAGTTATAGGAGAGCACAGGTGTACGAGAATGCAACGTAGGGCGTAGCCGAATTGTTTGTGGCCCCATGCTGACAGGCCTATCATACCGGTAACAGGTTCGATGTGTCAGCATAACGTGAGAACTCATCAAACCCTAACCTTGTCTTTTATCTTATTCATGGCAAGCAGTGTTACCTCATTTAACAAGAACACGTGCTTGTAGCGTAAAACCATAGCAGCATGGCACGCACATGCAATACATATCCAACACAATCAAAAACTTGCTTAACTAGCTTCTATTTTAGACTTGGCAAACCTCTGGAAACCTGTTCAGTTAATTCGGTAGTGAAACAAGTTGAGGCCGCACTAGCCGCCAGCCTGATGGGAGAGAAACCATGATACCAACAGCCCTGCATGCTCCCCCTCAGGCTGCTTCCTTAGGGCTTCTGGACAACTACCATATCCCAGATTTTTTTTGTGAGTTGATGAATCGGCGTGACCCAACGCCCCCCGTCCTACAGTGCGTAAAAGACCGGCTTGCAGCACTTAGCCTGCCAGAATTACGCCGTAGAACCCAAGCTGCTGAGGCTCAACTTTACCGCATGGGCATTACCTTTACTGTGTATTCAGATAAGGAAGCCATTGATCGTATTTTGCCGTTTGATGCCATCCCTCGTGTTATTACCGCGCAGGAATGGGATCACGTAGAGCGAGGTGTGCAACAGCGTATTCAGGCTATCAATCTGTTTCTGCATGATATTTACCATGATCGAAATATCCTGCGTGATGGCATATTGCCTGCCGAACTGGTGCTGAATAACCCCAATTACTGTGATGCCATGGTGGGTGTAGATGTTCCCGGCGGCGTTTATGTGCATATCAACGGCACAGACCTGATACGGGATGATAACGGCCAGTTTCTGATTCTGGAAGATAATGCCCGCACGCCCTCTGGCGTGTCCTACGTTATTGAAAACAGACACATGATGCTGCGCCTTATGCCAGATCTGGCCTCTGGTCTGCCCATTCGCTCGGTGGAAGAATATGGCCTGCGCTTACATCAAACCCTCTGTGAAGTGGCACCAGAAGGAATTGCTGATCCACAAGTCGTTCTTCTTTCACCCGGCATTTATAATTCTGCTTATTTTGAGCATGTTTTTCTCTCCCGCGAGATGGGCGTACCCCTTGTGGAAGGGAAAGATCTGTTTGTTGAAAATCATCGGGTATTTATGCGCACAGTCAACGGCCCCCGTGCTGTGCATGCTATTTACCGTCGCTTGAATGATGATTTTCTGGACCCGCTGGCCTTTAACCCAAACAGCCTTCTTGGGGTTCCCGGGCTAGTAGAAGCGTATCGGCGCGGCAACGTTACACTTGCCAATGCCTTGGGCACAGGTGTTGCCGATGATAAAGCCGTATATGCTTATATGCCACGCATTATTCGTTACTATTTAGGGCAGGATCCTATTCTGCAAAGTGTGGAAACCCATATCTGTGCAGAACCAGACGGCCTTGCTTATACGTTAGCGCATATGAACACGCTTGTTATCAAACCTGTTGGAGAATCAGGGGGTTATGGCCTATTGATTGGCCCACACGCCAGCCAGAAAGAACTGGCTAATTTTAGAGAAAAATTACTGGCTGATCCTGCAAACTATATCAGCCAGCCCGTTATCAATCTGTCTGTTACCCCAACACTCTGCCCAGATGGTGTGGAAGCCCGGCATGTGGATCTCCGTCCTTTTGCCTTAACAGGCCGTTCTGTGTGGGTTTTGCCCGGAGGTCTCGCTCGTGTGGCGCTCCGCAAGGGGTCTCTGGTGGTCAATTCATCTCAGGGTGGTG
Organism: Acetobacter oryzifermentans; assembly: GCF_001628715.1. Classification (NCBI taxonomy): domain Bacteria; kingdom Pseudomonadati; phylum Pseudomonadota; class Alphaproteobacteria; order Acetobacterales; family Acetobacteraceae; genus Acetobacter; species Acetobacter oryzifermentans. Next base: position 2,211,028 of record NZ_CP011120.1, read on the forward strand.
GCTCTAAAGATACGTGGGTAATGGCCATCATGATGAACGAAACACAGGGCCATCTGCTCTCTCGCTATGCAGAATGTATGATGTGGCTGGCGCGTTATATGGAACGCACAGAAAATCTAGCCCGCCTACTAGAAGTGACAGAAACATTTGTGCGCGATGCCAATGGGCAAATTGCATGGCATTCTATTGTGCAAATTAACTCGGATGAACAGACCTTCCTTGCCTTACATCCATCAGGCGATGCAGATGCCGTAGCCAATTTTTATCTGACTGAACAGGCAAATCCGGCATCTATCTGTGCAACCGCCCATGCCATACGTGAAAATGCGCGTGCTGTTCGGCCCCTTGTTTCTATTGAAATGTGGGCACAGCTCAATGTCTTCACACGCTGGGTTCTGGATCTGAAAGAAAAGGATATTTATCAAAACAGTCTTTCAAACCTGTGCACTCATATCAAGCAGGACTGCCAAGCCCATTTTGGCGTTACGGAAGGCACGCTTTACCGTGATCAGGCATGGCTCTTTTATAAGTTGGGCAAAACGCTTGAACGATGTGACCAGATTACGCGCCTGATAGATATTCGCTACCATATGCTGCTGCCCCAGGGAGAAGCTCCCGGTTCTGAAATCGACATTACGCAATGGACAGCCGTATTGCGCTCTGCAGCGGCTTACCATGCCTTCCGCCGTTTACGCCCAGTTACAGTTACGCCTGCAAATATTGTAGGATTTTTGCTAAAAAATGAAGGTTTCTGCCGCTCCTTAGCCGCTAATTTACGTTTAATGGATGAAACACTCGCACTTTTAGCCTCTTATCCCGGCTTGCGTTCACGTTGCAGCGCACTACAAGAATGTGTTGCAGAGCTACGCGTTACTCTTGCAGAACAAACTGCGGAAGACATTATTATTCGTGGCCTGCATGATTATATGAGCTGGATACAACAGCAGCTTTCTCAATTGCAGGAACAAATTGCATCTGAATTCTGGCCTCCCGTTTCCGCTGTGGCGGTTCAGGCAGGTTGTCAGATGCAAGCGTGAATTTGTTTGCGTATAGTATAAAAGCTTTTGGATATGTTTTGAAAAAACTAGATGTAATCCAGACCAATATCCAAAGCTTTTACGCTATGCGTCAACCAACCTGCGGAAATAACATCCACTCCAGTTTCAGCAACAGCACGCACTGTTTCTTGCGTAATTCCACCTGATGCCTCGGCTATGGCCATGCCATTAATCATGCCAACAGCTTTGCGCAGAGTATCCGTATCCATATTATCCAACAAATACGCATCAGCACCGCCACAAGCCAATGCGGCTTCCAACTGCTCCAACGTATCTACTTCCAGTTCAATTTTCATAAGGTGGCCTGCACGCGCACGAGCTCTTTGTAAGGCCACGTCAACTTGCCCACCACACAAAGCCAGATGATTATCCTTGATCAAAATAGCATCATCTAACCGAAAACGATGGTTGCCACCTCCGCCTGCCTTTACGGCATATTTTTGCAACGCTCTTAACCCCGGAAGCGTTTTGCGTGTGCAGCAAATAACAGCTTTTGTGCCAGATACAGCATCCACCATCTGGCGCGTTTGGCTGGCAATACCGCTAAGATGAGAGAGAATATTCAAGGCTGTCCGCTCTCCTGCCAAAACAGTTAGAGCATCACCTTCTACTTCAGCCAGCACATCACCAATCGCCAGCATATCCCCATCTTGCTTAAAGGCACGAAAATGCACCTGTTCATCTAAAAGCGCAAAAGCCTGCTGTGCGCCCGCAAGCCCTGCAACAACCCCCTGTTGGCGGGCGCAGAATACGGCGCGCATTTTCTGCCCAGGCATTGCTAATGCTTGTGTAGTTACATCTCCGCCCTGCCCCAAATCTTCAAACAATGCTGCTTGAATAACAGGTTTCCATAACAAGCTGGGAAAATGACATGCGTAAGACATATGTATAAGCGCTCCTACCCTACCCCTTAAACAAGCAACATGCGCTCAACAGATAGACGCGCACGCTCTTGCAAGGCTTCAGGAATAACAACTTCTGCTTCAAAATTTTCCAGAGACTTACGGATGGCGGGTAATGTAATGCGCTTCATATGCGGGCACAAATTACATGGGCGCACAAAAGTGGTGTTTGGATACTGCGCTGCCAAATTATCGCTCATGGAACATTCAGTTACCAAAAGAACTTTTTTGGGACTTTCTTCTGCAATATATGCAATCATCTGGGCTGTGGAGCCTGAATAATCCGCAGCTTCCACCACTTCTGGCGGACATTCAGGATGCGCCACAACTTTTACACCCGGATGCATACGCCGATATTGCCGAATTTCCTGCGGGGTAAACCGTTCATGAACCTCACAATGCGCAGGCCATGTTATCATTTCAATTCCGGTTTCGGCCTGAATATTGCGTGCCAAAAATTCATCTGGAATCATGATAACACGTGGAACATTCAGGCTTTCCACCACTTTGCGCGCATTGCCTGAAGTGCAACAAATATCGCTTTCGGCCTTAACCGCGGCTGTGCTGTTCACATAGGTTACAACAGGCACCCCGGGATACGTCTGTTTCAGATAACGCACATTCTCGGCTGTAATGCCTTCTGCCAAAGAACAGCCAGCAGCTACATCCGGAATCAGAACTTTCTTTTCTGCGTTTAATAGTTTGGCAGTTTCTGCCATAAAATGCACACCAGCCATAAGAATAATATCGGCATCTATATTCTGTGCGGCACGTGCAAGAGCAAGGCTATCGCCCCGGATATCAGCCACACAATGAAATATTTCTGGCGTTTGATAGTTATGTGCAAGAATAACGGCGTTATGCTGCTTTTTAAGGCGTATAATGGCCTCAATATCAGCAGCATAACGCTCTTCCCACAAATCTCGCGCCATGATGCCAGCCACAGGCTGATACAGAGTATCCCTGTCTGGAATATTGAACGCCAACATGAATACCCTCCCTTGCGGTACATATGCTCAATTTGAGTATATGTACCGCAAGGGAAAAACAAGCGCTTTTAACCTACTTTTTATAACAATGGCGTTAGCGGCAATTTGGCGCCAGCCAGATAGCAATTTTGCCCTGCTTCTGGCCGAAAGCGGTACAGCTTTGCAGGCCGCCCTTGCTGAGGCGTATCAAAAGCACCTGTTTCTTCCACCAGCTTTTGTTGCAAAACCAAACGCCTGAAATTTTGCTTGTGCATCCAACACCCTGCCAAGGCTTCCATGGCCTGCTGAAGCTGCAACAATGTAAATGTTTCTGGCAACAAATCGAACACAACTGATGTATAACGAATTTTCGCCCGCACGCGTGAAAGGGCTGTCGCCAAAACACGCCGGTAATCTGCCTGCATTTGCAAACCTATCTGGCTTTGTCCTTTAAAATGTTTGGCTTCGCGCACCAAGCCAACTTCCCACAAAAGCTCATAACGATCCAAGGCCAGCTCATCGTTCCATGGGTGAGGAGAAAGGCCAAACAGTCTGGCGCATCTTTGCTGTTTAGCAATGCTTTTTCCAACCCAATTTTTCAGTAATCCAATAATATGCTGCAACAGAGCATGAGCCGCTGGATATCTGCGATCTTCCCACGGAAAATAATCATATATAGAACGTTCTGCTATTGTTTGGTCTGCATTAGAACTGATTAATGCCATGTAGGAAATACGCACCAACCGGCTTTTATCGGCCACCTGTGTATCTGCAAATGTATAAAGCTGTTCTGTATGCCCCAATACCACGCCTGTTTGCTGCTCTACCCAGCGGCATAGTTCCTTTTGTAAGGAATGGCCGCCCATGGTTAACGGGCCTGAAGGCAAAGCCTGACCGTTTTCCAGCGTAAGCACGCAGGGCGTATCTTTTCTGATATTCAAAAGAACGGCTACAAGCTCTGCCCTGCAAAACGCTGTCTGTTTCATGAAGCCTCAGTAATGAACCAAAAATAAAATATCATAGGTGAAATCTGCATACTCATTTTTCATATGGGCGTGAAGATTCTACAGCCCAGAACAGATATTCCTGAGAATGTTTCCAATACAATGTTTTCCAAATGAACATGTCTCATGATATTATACAGCTACATCATTCATGCCTGACATCATCAGGCCTATATTTATGTCCGTTTAAAAAAGACATATAAACTTTTTTGAAAGAAATCAGGATATTTCCACGCCCATGAATACGCCTACAAAACATGATATCGCAAAAAAGAAAATTGTAGATTCTGCACGCGCGCTTATTGCTGAGCGCGGATTTTCGGCTGTCGGGCTTTCGCAAATTCTGGAAGTTGCGGGTATCCCTAAAGGCTCATTTTACCATTATTTTGCATCTAAAGAGGCATTTGGAGAGGAACTTCTGCGCTCTTATATGCATGATTATTTAATAAATATTCATGCACTCTTTTCCACACCAGATAAAAACGGCGCACAGAAGTTATTTTCTTATCTGGATTTCTGGCGCCGCTCCCATATCAAGGGGCAGGTTGGAGATAAATGCCTCATCGTTAAACTTGCTGCAGAAGTATCTGATATATCAGAACGCATGCGCCGTATTATGGAAACCGGCACTGCTTCTGTTATTTCTCATCTCTCTCAGGTCATTAAAACTGGGCTGCAGGACGGATCTCTACAATCCTCCCTGCCCGCCCACAAACTCGCATCATCGCTCTATCAGCTCTGGCTGGGTGCAACCTTGATGACGAAAATTACGCATTCATCCCATCCTTTGGATGAAGCATGGCAAACTTCGCACACTCTTCTTGGTTGCACAGCAGATCAACTTAATCCAAGCGCACAGAAGGGCGAATAACGGTTTCCACCATATCAGCAAAGATAGACGCCAAACCGCGCACCCAGCCAAACAGCTCTATCTGGTGCTGACGATACAGCATAATATGCCCCATACGTGCAGAAAGCCCGTGCAACATACCACCGCCCATAACCCGGCCACCCGGTAGTGCTGCCCAGCCATTGTAATTACCCAGTGCAACAATAGCGCCTTTGTTATGGAAAATGCAGGAAGGTACTTCCTTACCACTTTCCAGCCATGCAGGCAGATGTTGCGCCAGATGATGCGCCTGCTGACGGGCAACCTGTGCCGTAGCGGGTAGCGGATCATCTACAATATAGGAGCAATCCCCCATTGCAAAAATACGGTCATCATCAACAGAGCACAGATTGGGTTTTACGTTGATCTGGCCAGAGCGGCTTAGAGAAAGACCACCATAGGTTTTTGTTACCGCCGGAGCCTTAACACCAGCAGCCCATACCCGCAGTGTTGCTGGTACGTGTGTGCCATCTTTAAGCGTAAAGCCCGTAGCATCTGCTGCAGCAACGCGGGCAGATGTGCGCACATTTACACCAATCCGCTCTAGCTCCTGTTGCGCGGCCATTGAAACAGATTCCGGAAAAGCAGGCAGGATACGGGCGCCAGACTGCAACAACGTAATGCTGAGTTTTGGCGGTGCCTTACCGAAAGCATGCAAGCTTACTGGGTCAACAATTTCGAGAGATTTATGAAGTTCAGCGGCAAGTTGGGTGCCTGTGGCACCGCCCCCAACAATAGCAATATCCAATTCAGAATTATCAGCAAATGACTTCAGAATTTCCATTCTGAACTTTTCATTAAAAGCATTTGCTTCAACAAGGTTATCAATAAACAGACAGTTTTCCAGCACACCGGGCGTGCCAAAATCATTGGCGCGGCTTCCGATAGACAGGACAATGGCATCATATGTCATGGTTCGGCTATCCAGAACCTTGCTGCCATCTGATGCATGTAAGGGGCTTAAAACAACTTCCCGCTTATCTCTATCAATAGAGACAACTTCACCCGGCCAGAATTCAAAATTATGGCTGCTGGCCTGAGCCATAAAACTGATGCGGTCATTTTCATTCTGCACTGTGCCAGCAGCAAAGCAATGCAGCATGGGCTTCCATACGTGTGAAAAGCTTTTATCAATAAGTGTGATACGTGCTTTTCCGTGCCGGCCAAGTGTTTTACCCAGACGCGTTGCAAGGGCAAGTCCTGCCACTCCGCCACCGACAATAAGAATTTCAGACTTGGACGACATCAGGTTTACATGCCTCTTTCAGGAAGTAAGCGGGAGATAACGTTATGTTTTTGAATGAATATTTTTATTAAAAAGAATTATTTTATTACTACACTATATAATTCTATTTACTTATATTTTTATACTATGCGTATTCTGTGCAAGCGGGCACCTTTACAGGCGCCCGCTAACAGTATGATCAGAACGGTGCGTCGATATCGACCGTGTTGATCAGCTTGTGGTTCACAAACTCTTTGATACCAAGACCAATCAGTTCACGCCCATAACCGGAGTTTTTAATGCCACCGAAGGGCAGATCTGCCTTAGGCACCAGCGGATGGTTGATGAACACCATGCCTGTGCGGATTTTTGCAGCCACACGTGCGCCACGTGCTTCGTCTTTGGTGAAGACAGCACCACCCAGACCATAAGGTGAATCATTGGCGATACGGATTGCATCGTTTTCGTCTTTTGCACGATACAACTGCGTTACCGGGCCAAAGAATTCCCAATGGCGGGCTTCGTTGTTGCCATCCAGACCGGTCATCAGCAGCGGACGGAAGAAAGCGCCTTTACCGGGCACTTCTGGCCCAATCACTTCAACCTTTGCACCGTGCTTGATGGCTTCCGTCACCTGGCGGTGCAGATCATCCATAGCGCCTTTGGAGCACACCGGTGCCAGCGTTGTGGAAGGATCCATCGGGTCACCAGCTTTCAGCTCGGAAACACCCTTTTTGTACAGTTCCAGAAAACGATCATAAACTGCATCAGCAACAATCAGACGCTTGGCAGATACACACACCTGACCAGCATTCCAATGGCGGCCAATAACAGCCCATTTAGCTGCTTTTTCTACGTCAGCATCATCCAGAACAATAAAGGCGTCTGCGCCGCCCAGTTCCATGGTAGCCTTTTTCAGGGCTTTACCTGCAACACCAGCAATAATGGTGCCTGCGCCTTCAGAACCTGTCAGAGCCACACCGCAAACGCGGGGATCGTTCAGGATAACTTCCGTATGGCGACGTGCTGTATAAAGGTTACGGAACAGACCTTTTGGCAGGCCAGCTTCGTTCATCAGCTCTTCACAAGCAGCAGCGCACTGCGGCAGGTTGGAAGCGTGCTTAAGCAGAACAGCGTTACCAGCAGAAAGCTGCGGCGCAATAATGCGGACAACCTGATAGAATGGGAAGTTCCATGGCTCAATTGCCAGCACGATACCAAGAGGTTCGTGCACCAGAACAGCCTTACCTTCTGCCGGATCAGCAACCGGCAGAGATTCCGGCTTCAGAAGTTCTTCTGCATATTTTGCATAGTATTCGAAAATTTCAGCAGAAAGAATAACTTCTGCTTTGGACTCTGCAAACAGCTTGCCCATTTCCAGCGTGCCCAGACAAGCATACTTATCAACATCACGACGCAGAATGGCAGCTGCGGCATTCATAATACGAGCGCGTTCAGCAAAGGAGGTATCACGCCATTTTTCAAAAGCGGCATGAGCTTCGGACAGTGCGGTCTGGACTTCCTGATCTGTAGCTTCAGGAAAATTAGCAAGAACTTCCCCGGTGTAGGGATTGGTTGTCGCGTACGCCATTTTTACCTCGTGAACAGTGAAATGGAAAAAGCAGAACGAGCCCGCAAATGCGGCATGCACCCGGCAGAGCAGAATGCTCCAATGTGTGGCATCGTTTCCCTCATCCAAAAAATAGACCGGTCAACTTTTATCGGGCAGGAAAACTTCTGATGGCAAAAATCCATATACAAACTGGAAATATTCCTACCGAATCTGTATGGCCTGTTCTGGTTATCTGTATATGAATGGATATAGATGAAGTCAATTTATAATTGGACCAGTCGTCTTATAACTCTTATCCTATTTATGGTGGGTTCGTATAAATCCAGCTTAAGCAGGCTCTCTCCCCTGCCCCACTCCATGCCTGTTGGCACACAATAGATACAAAAAAGCTGGAAGACATATGAGCCTTCCAGCTTAAAGCGTTCGTGCAGAACTCAATGTAGAACAAGAGTATAAAGCGTTAAAACCTTATTTGTTATAACACTCTAACATTCCTATTCAGGAAATAGGTTGCCTGATTTCCTTCTGCCCGCTCCGGCGCAACACCAGAATTGCCAGCAAATACACAACCAGGCCACCTGCTGAAAGAATAGCCCCACCAATGCCTAGCGCAGAATATCCAAACTGATGCGCCAGCAGCATACTGCCCAATGCTGCCCCTAATGCATTAGCAATATTAAACGCAGAGTGGTTGAGGGAAGCCGCCAAAGTTTGGGCATCCCCTGCAAAATCCATCAGACGTGTTTGCAAGGCTGGCCCCAAGCCATTTACAAATGTAGGGATAAGAAAGACAGCAAGCGCCAAAAGCAACGGCTGATGTAACACCGTAGAAAAACCCAGCATAACAACAGCACTGCCACCAAGCGCCAGAATTGCAGCCAGATCCAATTTACGATCTACAAGCCACGCACCTGCATTTGCTCCAACCAGCATGCCCATGCCCCAAATAACCATGTAAAGCATGACAGACCATTCCGGCACATGGGTTACATTCTGCAAGATACTGGTAAGATAGGTATAAATGGCAAACATGCCGCCAAAGCCAATAGCGGCTGCCAGCAACGTAAGCAAAACCTGAGTGTTACCCATAGCAGCAACTTCTTTAAGTGGTGAGTTTTTGCGGTTGGGCTGGTCTGCTGGGATATAGCGCCATACCCCCAAAAAGGTAATACAACCAAACAGACCAATAATAAGGTACGCCACACGCCAGCCGAAATGATCCGCTGCAAATGTAGAAAACGGTGCGCCTACCAGAGTAGAAATGGCAATGCCAGACAGAACCCGCCCCACAGCCCACCCACGGCGAGAGCGCTCTACCATTGAAGCCGCAACAAGCGCAGAAATACCAAACAATGCCCCATGCGGCAGGCCGGTAATAAACCGTGCAACTTCAACCAACTCTGGCGTGGGCATGCAAATGCTTAGGAAATTCCCGAAACAAAACAACACCAATAAAGAAAGAAGCAGTTCCCGACGGGAAAGGCGCGCGCCCAGAATGGTAATAAGCGGTGCGCCAATTACCACGCCCAGAGCATATGCCGTAATGGCATATCCTGCATCTGCCGCAGACAGATGTAAGGAACGTGCAAATTCTGGCAGCATGCCCATAATGGCAAATTCACCTGTTCCAACAACAAAAGTGCCGAAAGTAAGAATGAATAAAGCGGCAGCACGCCCATGAGGCGGCTCAATAAACGAGGTCGGTACGGGAGGAGGCTGAGGAGCAGTTGTCATTTAAAAACTCAAAAATAAGAAAGTTCAGTTCTTTACGGCCTGTTTCATTGCAACACGGGCAATTGCAATATCATCTTCTGTTTTGGCACCAGAAACACCTATGGCACCTAAAAAAGAGCCATCTGCGGCTTTAATCACCAGCCCACCGCCAAAGCTGGTTAAACCGCCGTTTGTATTCTCCAGCGTATAGGCCTCACCATCCGGGCAGCCTTTTGCGGCAAAGTCCGCACTGTCCATCTGGAACAAAGCTGCTGTGCGCGCCTTTTTTTGGCTCACATCAACCACACCTAAAGGTGCTTCATCCATCCGAGCAAAAACCACTGGCCATGCTGCGGCATCCACAATGGACACACATACGCTTACTTCAAGCCGACGCGCCTCTGCCAAGGCAGCATCTAGCATAGATAAAGCCAAAGAAAGCTTCATGAAACAGAACTCCTGCACGAAGAAAAGCGCGCAGACTACTCATCTCGCTCTTAAATGAAAGAGAAATTATACACAAAACACATTTATTTAACGATAATGAACATATTCTTATTATAAATGAAGCGTGAGGCCCTTATTAATTTTTATCTTTAGCCTCACAAATCCCCAGATAGTCTATTTTTGTTCCCCGCGTGCCAGATCTGCCAAGGCCTGTATCTGGCGCGTGAGAAAAGCGCGTGTTTTCTCGTCTGTCAGTTCCAGCTTGTCTGTATCAAATTTATCCGCTGCCTGGCCGATCATCACTTCCGGCCTATTCAACACAAGGGCATCCATAAACACCATGCTCTGGCGTATGTGATACTGCGCACGGGCACCACCAATCATGCCCGGTGAGACCGTTTGCAGCGCGACGGGTTTGCGCGCAAACGGTTGCGGCGTGAGGCGAGAAAGCCAATCAAGCGCATTTTTAAGCACACCCGGCACGGAATAATTATATTCTGGCGTTACAATAATAACGCCATCTGCTGCCCTGATCTGCTCCCCCATTGTTAGCACAGAAGCAGGAAAACCCTGCTCCTGCACATCCTGATTATAATGCGGAAAATCAGCGATAGAACCAAGCGCTGAAATAGTTATTCCATCTGGAGCCAATGCAGGTAACGTGCGCGCCACAATACCGTTATAAGATGCCTTACGCAGGCTCCCCAATACAGTTACAAAATGTAGATGTTCTTTTTCCTGTGTCATGCTTCTGTCCTGCCTTGAAGTGTTTATTGAAAAAATAGCCTGTCATGGATGACATGACGTGCAAGCTGCATGATCGTTGCGATACATGCCACGATGTATCAGTCTGAAATGTTGCCAAAACGCCCACTGTTAAAATCTTCAATTGCCTGACGGATTTCCTCCCGCGTGTTCATGACAAAAGGCCCATATCCGGCAATAGGTTCATTCAAAGGCGCACCAGTTAAAATAAGAAAGCTGGAGACTTTGGTAGCTTGTAATGTTACCTCTGTGCCTTCCTGATCCAACAGCACAAATTGTGCGTTTCCTACTTCCTCCGCGCCATTTACAATCAACTTTCCTTCAAGCGAAACAATAGCGGCATTATGCCCCGCAGGGAGAGAAAGCATGATGTGTGCGCCCTCTTCCAGCTTTCCATCCCACACGTTAAGTGGAGAGAAAATGCGCGCAGGCCCATGCTCACCTTCATAGTCTCCCGCGATAATCCGCAGGCTGCCCGTATTATCCGGCAATGCAATGGTTGGAATTTCCGCAGCCTGTAGGGTTTGATAGCCTGCTGGCGCGCCTTTATCTTGAGCTGGCAAATTGACCCATAACTGCACCATCCGGAAATCTCCCCCAGCTTTTGCATAAGCTGGAGAATGAAATTCCTCGTGCTGGATACCGTTGCCTGCTGTCATCCACTGCACATCACCGGGGCCAATAATGCCACCACCGCCAGATGAATCACGGTGCTCCACTTCACCATCATAAACAATGGTAACGGTTTCAAACCCTTTATGTGGATGCTGGCCTACACCGCGCCGTGTATCTGTTGGCGCAAACTTATGCGGGCCTGCATAGTCTAACAGCAGAAACGGGCTGAGGTGCTCACCAAAATCCGTATAGGAAAACAGAGAGCGTACAGGAAAACCATCACCTACCCAGTGTCCACGCTCATTTCCATAACGACCAAGAATTTTCTTCTGCATGACTTTTGTCCTGTCTGAAGCAAGAGCGCTTTATGCGCCTTTTGTTGACACGAAACATGCGCTCTTCTTATCGTCGCATAAAGATTCCTAAATAAAACATTGCGTTTCATAGGTAGGACAATGAGAGACCTGAATGACTTTGGATATTTTGTACAGGTTGTAAAATATGGTGGATTTTCAGCGGCGGCTCGTGCAACTGGCCTACAAAAATCTCTCCTCAGCCGCCGTATCCGCCTTCTTGAAGAGCGCCTGCATACGCGCCTGATCCAACGCTCCTCACGCCATTTTAGCGTTACGGAAACAGGACACCGATTTTATGAACACTGTATTGCCATGTTGGAAAAAGCAGATACGGCAGAGCGATCTGTAGCCCGGCTTCAAACCGAACCCTGTGGGCTTGTCCGCTTAAGCTGCCCTGTAGCTTTGCTGAACTTTCAGTTTGGTGCCTTACTTGCCCGCTTTATCATGCTGTATCCAGCCGTAACGCTACAACTTGAAAGCACCAACCGGCGCGTAGATGTCCTGAAAGAAGGTATGGACCTTGCAATACGCGTGCGGTTTCCGCCCATTGCTTCATCAGATCTTGTTATGCGCACGCTTGATACCAGTACGCAGTGTTTGATTGCAGCACCAACCCTTGTGCCGCACCCACTATCTTCCCCGGCAGATTTAAACGCCTTTCCCAGCTTGGATTTTCATACCACACCGGGTTCACACTCATGGTTACTGGAAAATCAGGAAGGACAAACAGCCACCATTTTTCATGAACCACGATTGGCAACAGACGATATGGCTGTGCTACGCGAAGCTGCCCTTGTAGGTGCTGGTATTGTGCAAATGCCCACCATGATGGTTTGGCAAGATATTGAGGCAGGTCACCTGATACGCGTTCTTCCAGACTGGCATCCGCAAGCTGGTATTATTCACGCTGTGTTTCCATCTCGTCGCGGGCTTGTTCCCGCTGTTCGCGCTTTGCTAGATTTTCTGGCGAAAGAATGCCGTGCCCAACGTAACTTGGCCACAGAAATTTTTAAAATACCCTCTGCATAAAAAAGTATATCTACAAAACAGACATCTCAGTTCTTATAATCTGATTAGCAGAAAACAAAATCATTTTTCAGATGCTCAAAAACGGAAACCTTACTTGCCGGGAACGTTGTATCTAAACGCCCTACACCAATCAGGCAGACACTCAAAATTCTGTCATTTTTGGTCCGGCTTGTTTCCACAGTCATATGTATGAGGTTTGTTATGGCCGAAAAGAAAAACAAAGACAGCAAAAAACAAGCTCAAGATAAAAAACTTGATGAAGCTTTAGATGAAAGCTTTCCTGCAAGTGACCCACCGTCCAGAAGTGGTTTTACCGGAGATAGAGAACCACCTGAAAAACCCACTAAAAAACCCAAAAAATAAATATGTTTGTTTTTAACGCGCCTTGTAAAACGGCACTCTCTTTAAGTGAAAAATCTTAAAGAGAGTGTTTCCCATCTCCTATCTTTTAACGTTTGCGAACTATTCCTGCCCGACTTCTAACACTTCAGGATACTGTTGCTGCTGGCATTAGTTTTACTATTCTGCCTTGGTCTGTTGCCAGCAAAGTGATTGTTCCGGGCAAATCCCACGTGTATGAACTCTGTAGCTGTTAGAAATATTCTTATTGAATTGGCCAAAAGCATGGTGATGTCGCAAAAGCAGATATTCACATTAAGCTTGCATTGCCTGTCTTTTGCTTTGGCTATAGGCCAACCATGATACACTTAAATCTATTTCTGTCATGGATCGACAGCCAATAAACACGGAACTGCCCGATGCCCTCTTCCTTCTCTTCCATGTTTCATGCAGCGCAGGCACTTGCTGATAACCGCACAACAGCCCGCAAACTGGTAGAAAATGCTTTAGACAACATTGCAGAACCTCATGGAGAAGGAGCGCGCACCTTCGTATCTGTGCATGCTACGGCTGCGCGCAGGCAAGCCGATGCCATAGATAGATTGCGGTGTCAGGGACAAGCGCCATCTCCTTTAGCTGGGCTCCCCATCTCTGTTAAGGATCTCTTTGATGAAGCTGGTTCCATTACCAGAGCTGGCTCCATGGTGTTAGCAGATGCCCCGCCTGCAAGCATGGACGCGCCTGCTATTGAACGCCTGAAGCAAGCAGGACTTATTAGTATTGGCAGAACGACCATGACCGAATTTGCTTTCTCGGGCATTGGCATCAATCCGCATTTTGGCACTCCGGCCAATCCATGGCACAGGCATGAAAAACACATTCCCGGAGGATCTTCTTCTGGAGCTGCCATTTCGGTCTCAGACAACATGGCATTTGTAGGCATTGGCAGCGATACAGGCGGCTCCTGTCGTATTCCAGCAGCACTTACCGGCCTTGTTGGCTTTAAGCCCACTGCACGCCGCATTTCTACCAAAGGTACGGTTCCTCTTTCTTCTACTTTGGATTCCATTGGAAGTATTGGCCGCACCGTAAAGTGCTGTTGGGCTACAGATAGCCTGATGGCAACCGGAACACTTCGTATACAGGATGCTCCAACCGGACGAGAAGGCAGCACACTTCGCCTAGGTATTCTTAGCACTTCTGTTATGGAAGATATGGACGACACAGTTGCCCATACATGGGAAAATTGTTTACGCAGACTTTCCAAAAACGGCGTTATGCTGGAAACATTTACCTGCCCACCCCTTAAAGAAATTCCTCAAGCCAACAGCAAGGGAGGGTTTCCCGCTGCTGAATCTCTTGCTTGGCATCAACCTTTGCTAGAAAGGCACCGTAGCGTTTACGATCCTTTTGTATTGCAACGTATTCTACGAGGTTACGAGCAGAACGCTGTGGATTACATTTCTTTACGGCAAAGCAGAACCAAATTGATCCAACAGGCAGCAGATATCATGAACCATTATGATGCTGTTATTTTGCCAACCGTGCCCATTATCGCTCCCAAAATTAGTGATATGCATGATAACACTCGTTATGTGGCAACCAACCTGCTCTTATTGCGCAATACCACTATCGCTAATTTTCTTGATTTATGCGCCATCAGCTTGCCGTGTCATCAGATGGGTGAAGCACCGGTAGGGCTCATGGTTATGGGTCGTCATGCGGAAGATCATATTCTTTTCCGTATCGCTGCACAGATCGAACATATTCTAGCCTCCTAAGAACTACTCATACAGTAATTAGGAAGCCAAATGGGCAGACAGTCTGCCTGCTTTTCGTAAAGCAGCTACCGAAGAATTCATTCATAAAATTCTGAGAACTGTATCAGGCCGGAGTTCTCGGCCTGATATCGTAAGATTTCTGCACAAGAGCCGCGCGCTCACCGAGCCCATCGGTAACTTTCTAATTCCATGCAGCCTTTTGCAGCCAATCAAATTACAACTTCATGACCAAATCCTGTGCTTGCACCTATTATAAGTATTGTTGTCATCACTTTTATCTCTTTGCAATTCAGATATAGATCAGACAACAATCACTCCTGCAATTACGGTATTGAAAGCCCTATACATGATGAAGGCATTAATACTCTACAATGGCGGCAATGATGAAATATGCTGGCAACCCTTCTGTTCTCTCAATGCACTTCCATGCTGCTGGCCGGAGATGGATTTAGCCGTACACAGAATGGAAACAACAATGCTTATGGGAAGAGTGCACAAAACGTTATCATCCCCGTTAACAAAGTCCATCAGTTCTGTTTCGCGCTAAATGGACAAAGCCTGTTCCTATCCTTCCCCAAAATATACGGCCCCTTACAAGAAAAGGTTCTTCCATAATGCCGTGATAATGCTTTGCTGCACATATATCCGCTATTTGCTATAATATGGTTATGACCCAGAAAAGCCCACGCAAAACCATATCTGACAGGAGAAAGCCTCCCTCTCCACGCCAACAAAATTGGAAAACAATTTTGCCTGTTATGGGAATTATCTTTGCTTTGCTTATCGGAGCAACAGGTCTGCGGGCAGTCCTAACATCACATTCCCATACCCAAATTGGTGGGCCTTATGCCCTGACTGATGAAAACGGGCACGTAGTCTCGCAAACTGATTTTCAAGGCCGTTATACGCTCATCTACTTTGGTTACACACATTGCGTAGATGTTTGTCCCCTGACACTTGCAACCGTATCGGCTGCACTGGATGAGTTCGGGCCGCTCGGGCAGAATATTACACCCGTTTTCATCTCGGTTGACCCCGCACGAGATACACCGGCTGTTGTAAAAGAATATATACAACGTTTTTCACCACGTATTGTGGGTCTAACCGGAACCGAAGCACAACTTCAGCCTATAATGGCTGCATTTCATGTCTCCGCACGGTATCGTACAAGTAATGGGGCTGGCTATCTTATGGATCATAGTTCGCTCTTGTATCTGATGGACGGCCAGAACCACCTAGCTGGTATGATACCGGTAGATTCCAGCGCCCATCACATTGCACTTGAACTTAAACAGCTTTTGCCACCACCCAAAAACCATCCATCATAAAAGTTTATCAGCCCTTCATCAAAACCGGATACGCACACCACCAAAATACGCTCTGGGTGAGCCTGCATAAATAGAACCAGTACTATTCATGAGCATACGCGCTGTTGCCTGCTGTCCATTGCTCTGCAAACTGTCACTGATGTTGGTCGCCCCTGCAATATAGGTTTGGTTTGCAACATTCTGCACTTCGAAATACCAGTGTAACCGATGTGCCCACCCAAGCCGTGTTGGCGGATTATAATGCACTTCCAGATTCAACAATGCGTAACCGGGGGCTTTCAAACGATTGGCGTTATCCAGCCAGTAGGAATCTCGCCAAGTCACCTCAGCGTAACCACCAAGCCCTTCCAAGGCACCATCAGGCTGATCGTACAAAAAACGCGCATTAAGAAAATTGGGAATCACGCCCGGAATATAATTTCCTTTACGACTAAAACTGCGTGAGACGGTACTATTTGAAAGAACCTCAGTGTAATTTGTATAAACCTGATTATCATAAGTATAACTAAGCTTTATACGTCCCCCCGGTAGCATTGTAGGAAGCGGCTTCCACTCCACCCCCAAAACAATCCCCCGATGCTGGGATGCTGGCGCATTAAACGTATAGGAACCCACGGTATTCACACCGGCAGACTGGCTAACGAGTTCATTATTATAAAATTCGTAAAAACCCGTTGCCTGAATAGTCATGTTGGAAGATGGATGCCAATCGGCACCAAGATCAATACCAACACTTGTCTGGCTTTTCAGTTGTGTATTGTTACCATATTGCCCCTGCGGCGTAATAAATAGATTTGAAGATGACGGTGTTCCATAGGCAGTGCCAACACGGGTATGAAACGTCCATTTTTTTGATGGTGTGTAAATCAATGCTCCTTCGGGAGCTAAATTGAAGTAGAAGCGATTGGCCGTAATATAGCGCTGATCCCGGCCTGTGGCAGAATAACTGTAAAGCGTCTCGGTAGCCCCAATATCCGAGTATGTTCCCCCAAGCCCCACCACTACGTGCCAGTTGGGGGCAAAATGCCAGTCCTCCTGAAACCGCGCACCTAAATTCCACTGGTGCCCATAGGATTCCGAATTCATTGCACCACGAGTGGCCCCACCAAGCGGCATGATATTGTAGGTCTGAGAGCCAAAGTCGAGATAATCAAAACTGATCCCGCCAAAAGTTTCCAGTGATTTACCACCAAGACGTGCATGGTTCGTTATATCGCTGCTGGCATTGTAGGAATTGTACGGGCCAACATACGCTACTGGCGATGTCGGCTGATCAATATGGCGTTGATCATAGGTAAACTGGTTACGCCAGATTGTGCGCGCATTGAAATCATGTTCCCAACGCAAGCCAACAACTGTGCGGCGGTCAAAACGACCCAAACCAGCAGCTTCTGGGCTCATGGCTTCCTTTGTTCCGTAACGACCATTCACCAACAGATTAACGGATGCACATCCTGTTGCTGCATTTACAGCATTATAACATCCCTGCTGGTAGGGATTGGCCCGATACTGGTTAAGCGATAGCCGCACGGGTAAAAAAGCATCCGTAACGTTATTTACAAATTTCAAGATAAGCCGATCTGATGATGTGAGGTTAACACGCAACCGCACATTTTCTGTTGAAGTGTTGTAACGGCTATTGGCAATAAACCCATTTCCCCGCACGTCACTCCCAAAGATCATGAGATCATAATGTTTATTACCAAGCCCCAACGTTGCGTAATTATTGAACATTCCGAAGCTACCAAAATCCGAACCCACCTCAAGGCCATGAATATCGGCTCCTTTTCGGGTACGAAAATTGATCGCACCGTTAATGGCATAATTGCCGTAGAGAGTTGATGCCGGGCCTTCAAAAACATCCACACCCGCATAAGCATGTGGATCGATGAGATCGGCACGAGCGGTCCCATCAGGCTGTGTCATCGGGAAGCCATCTTCCAGCACCTGTAGGTTTTTTAGCCCGTAAGACTGACGGTCTCCCGAACCTCTTACAGAAACCACTGTATCCCGTGGGCCATTCCCTTGCGTGAAGCTCACGCCAGGAATGGTCACAACCATATCCGCAACACTTTGCCCGACCTGATTACCAAAGTTGCCGCGATCAGAATGGTACGTTGTTTGCCCTGCGGGATGCGTTGTTGCGGAAACGCGGCTATTTCCCTTTACCGTAACCTGTTCAGTTTTTGCCTGCTTCCCCATCGAGGATACAAGCTTGCCATGCTGTATTTGAGAACGTGCATGGGCCATCTGAGCTGCGGAAAAAAGAGTGACAGCCACCATCACTCCGGAAAACCGAAGAGGGGTGCCATAAACATGAAACATGATTCTGAACCTGAATAAACAACACGAAAAGCCCGCGTGCCAAAACACGCGAGCAACCCTGTAATTTCAGGTCAGACGGGAGGTCCTTGCGGACAGAGAGACGTACGTTTTGGCGTAGGCGGCCCACGGATAGGTGCAAACATCCATGTTCGGCACACACATTCAGCACTCAACCCAGCAAAAATACAGAACGCAATACTGAGTAAAAAAAGCTCAAGCACTTCAGAAAGAAGAAAACTATCGTCCTGCGAATCTGTCGTGTGGTGATGCTGTCCATCAGGATCAGAAAGCGGTTTCTGATCATCGCAAAGAATACTCAGTTTTATGAGATCTTTGAGTGGATCTTCAACCAAAGCGACCGGGAAAACAACTCCACCAAATGTCAGCCGTGCGACCAGAGCAAGCAGCACCAGAGGCCAAAAGACCACTGACTGAAGCAAGCTGTGAGAGCGAGTTAACATCCATAATCACTACCGTAGATTACTCTGATTCACCAGATCAGATTTACCAACGCTTTTGTCTCGGTGGTATGAATCCTGGGGCCGTGGGTTCGAATCCCGCCGCGGACACTATTATGTATTTTTCTAGTGATTTAGACGCCTGTTGAGGCGGGTCATATATGCAGCACCCCGCCAAGCCTAGGGATCTAGGCTCAGGACCCATTGATTTGATTTCGGAAATCTGTTTCAGGCGCTGTGAGGAGACTAAAGATGAGCGACCTGTACTGGCTGACGGACGAACAGATGGAGCGTCTGCGGTCGTTCTTTCCCAAGAGCCACGGCGCAAACCTCGCGTTGATGACCGCCGTGTGCTGAGCGGCATCATTTTTGTGAACCGCAATGGTATGCGGTGGCGTGATGCGCCCCGGGAATACGGTCCGCACAAGACGCTCTACAACCGCTGGAAACGTTGGGGCGACATGGGCATTTTCATGCGGATGATGGATGGCCTGTCTGCTGCGAAAGCCGAGCCTCAGACGATTATGATTGATGCGACGTATCTCAAGGCGCACCGCACGGCTTCGAGCCTGCGGCTAAAAAAGGGGATCCAGGCCGCCTGATCGGACGGACAAAAGGTGGCATGAACACGAAGCTTCATGCGGTCACCGATCAGAACGGACGACCGCTGAGTTTTTTCATGACTACAGGGCAGATCAGCGATTATACCGGTGCCGCTGCCTTGCTGGACAATCTTCCTGCAGCACAATGGATGCTGGGAGATCGCGGGTATGGCGCAGACTGGTTCAGGGACGCCCTGGAAGAGAAAGGTATAAAGCCCTGCATTCCAGGACGGAAATCTCGCGGAAAGCCGGTCAAATACGACAAGCGAAAATATAAACGCCGCAATCGCATCGAGATTATGTTCGGAAGGCTCAAGGACTGGCGGCGGGTCGCAACCCGCTACGACAGATGCCCGACCGTCTTCTTCTCAGCCGTCTGCCTCGCCGCAACCGTCATCTTCTGGCTATGAGTCCTGAGCCTAGCTGGGGCACCCCTAGGTGTAAAAAATTTAGATGGAAACAATTATATAGATGTCCGCGTGTCTTCAAGCGGCTTATCGACGATTACCGTTTATCTGTTGATAAGGATGGTGCTCACAAAGAATATTTTTAATAAATAAAATAATCTTGATCGAAATTCTCCTCGTCAAGGGATTGTAATGATTAATTTCCCTATGCCACAAACATTTGATATTATTTTTTATGATGAGTGACTCTTGATGCCTAAAGCCAGCATTCAATTTGCATGCATAAACAGGGGATGCAATGGCAACATCATGGATGAGTTGGAG
Organism: Acetobacter oryzifermentans; assembly: GCF_001628715.1. Taxonomy (NCBI): domain Bacteria; kingdom Pseudomonadati; phylum Pseudomonadota; class Alphaproteobacteria; order Acetobacterales; family Acetobacteraceae; genus Acetobacter; species Acetobacter oryzifermentans. The sequence goes on from NZ_CP011120.1 coordinate 2,231,136, forward strand.
GTATCAAGTCCTAACTTTAATGTCGAGCGAATGACCGATGGCGATTTAGTCGAGGAACACAATGTCTGTTGTCCGGTATGCGACACTGATTACGAAGTTGAGACCGTAAATGGGCTATGGGGAATCACAGCAAATATTGATGGAAACGACATAAATATAGACCTTGAACCTGATTATGATGACTATGAAGATTATTTGCTAAGTTATGAGCCAGCGAATAACGTAGTCGGAGCTTTTGAAAAATCAGAGACTGAGCTTTTAGACTTGCTTACCAATTCGAATGCTACGCCGACGAGTGTTCTCAACCGTATGATATATTCTCAGCTCATCGCGACAATGGAAGCTTATCTGTCCGACAAAATATTGATGCTGTCGACAGAGCATGACGCTATCAAACGACGCCTGATAGAAAAAGCTGACTTCATTAGAGACAAAACTCTGAAGGTCACAGATTTGTTGCTTGATCCAGAAAAAGCGGAAAAGACTTTTAAGCTTGGGTTACAAAAGCTGCTTTATCATGACCTTGAAAGGGTCGAAAAACTATACAACGTCGCGCTCGCAGAACCATTTTGGCCAGCCAACCCTGATGTTAAGATCGAGCTAGAGAAAGCCGTCCTAATCCGCCATGATTGCGTGCATCGGAATGGTGCCGATATAACTGGAAGGATTCACAGCTTTGATGAGTCCGTAATTGGCACACTAGCTAAGCATATCACCGATTTAGTCGAGCATATCGAAGATAAGGCAGAATGCTCGATCCAGAAGATCAAAATGGCAGCTACTGCCCAAACTCTGTCTGCCCAGAATTAGATCACTTTCACGCAATATTTTAACGAGTTAGTAGGAGTGAACAGCAAGAGAACTACCGTTCCAAGCCGTGATCGAGCCTCTAACGGCTACCTTTGTCGGAAGACTTATCTCGAGGAAAAGACAGCATAATTACCCCTAAAACATGCAATTTAAGGCGTTTCGTGCTCCTTATATCGAAAAAGGGTGCGCACGTTGCATTGAAGAGATGTCACTAACTCATTACGAGGGAAGCGACACACTTTAGCAACACGCAATAAGCATAGTAAAATCAGAAACTACTTCTGCAGGCTCGGTCTTGAGTGGCAATGATGAACCTTCGCTGGCCACTGTCCGCTATTGGAAACCAACATAAGCAGCTGTATTTATTATATGAAGGCGATTACTTTCTACCTGCTTTCAGATCAAACATATAAAAATGAACTTTGACCCAGAAAACAGATAGTGTCTTCACTAAAATCCAGATAAAATAACTGCATATTAAAATTACTGCCTATATCTAATGAAAAACGAAAGCATCAAGATAACAAATCCAGCCGCTGCCATAGGACCTTTTCCAGATTTTTCTAAAAAGAACGCTACTCCCGTTATTGGAAGAGCCAAAAACACAAGAATAACCATTTGATTTAGAATGTTATTTGATATTAATATGATGGATATTCCAGACACAAAAAACCATAAAAGTGCAAATACAGGAATTACGTATGATAAAAATCCTGATGTGCCATGGAATGAAAATAGATGGAATTTATATAGAAATAAATTTAATACGACTATTATTAATGGATATAATGTTTTTGTTTTATTTTTCCAAAAAAAATCCCAGTACTCTGGGAACGGTTTAAACGCTCTTTCCTTGACTCCCAAGAAATAAGTTTTCAATGGATCATTAATAGATTTTCGCAGAGATTCGGGCATAAAATAATCACTACCCATTAAAACCGCTGATATAGCTTGCATAATAATGATGTTTTTTTCATTCATATTTCACTATTCCTTTGAAACGATCTGCTAAACAACAGCACGCTAAGCAAAAATGTAGCATGTGAACGATTGAAAGCGAACGTAATAATCAATCCTAAGGTGGAACAATCCCATATAAAGCAGTTCGCCAGCTGCCCGTGGCGGGCCTTCACCAGAGCCAAACTGTCGGGGATGGTTTCCAACCCAAACATGGGGTAGCCTTAAATGTATCGCGTCCTAAAAAACGCCGGTTAAAGCGAATACACTGTTTGGGCATGCCGTTAATCTGATACACGATTACTGATTTACCAAAGGTTTCTACCACAAGGCGAGGAAAATCATCTGCAACCACTTTAGATGTGGAACACGGAAATGGTGGGGGGGGGAATTCTGACCGTCGGTTTTCAGCGCTAAAAATGGAAAAGCGGGCCTCCATATTAGCGGTCAGACGCAGACGATTCATCATCAAACCTCGGGACAAAACATCTAGCACTACAGTTGCATTTTGTGTTGAGTTCTGAATCTATGGGTAACCATGATTCAGGATATGATGAGTGGCGGTACGTCTGTTGAAGAGACGCTGGAATTATGGGCGCGCTCGCTTCGGTCCGCCAAGGATCGGATGGCGCCGCTGTTCACGCAAAAACGTGTCGTAGATTCGGCCTGTGCTTTTCTTGATGTTTTGATTGGCAATGAACCACGCAAGACGGGATGGATGCGAGCGGAAGCCGCAGGAGATCCTGGTCCATGGCGGCAGCAGGCGCTTCTGGGACGCGGGCACTGGGATGCCGATGCCCTTCGTGACGTCGTCAGGGATTATGTGATTGAGCATCTGGGCACTGAAGAGGGCGTGCTGGTCATTGATGAGACCGGTTTTCTGAAGAAGGGTCAGGCGTCCTGCGGTGTGGGGCGGCAGTATACGGGATCTGCCGGCAAGATCACGAACTGCCAGATTGGTGTGTTTGGCGCTTATGTTTCGGAACGGGGGCATGCCTTTATTGACCGCGCCCTGTATCTCCCGAAAGACTGGACATCAAAGCCTGAGCGTCTGAAGCGGGCCCACGTTCCCGATGACGTGGTGTTTGCAACCAAACCGGCGTTAGCCTCGATGATGATTGAGCGAAGTATTGAGGCCGGTGTGCCGTTCCGCTGGGTTGCAGCAGACAGCGTGTATGGCGTGGGCGACGTAGAACGCACGCTTCGCCGGGCAGGAATTGGATATGTGCTTGGGGTCAAGGGCAATCACTGGTTCGGATCATGGGCAACGGAACCGCTGATTGCCGGAGAGGCGAAAGATATTGCAGCAGGACTGCCAGACCAGGCCTGGCGTCGTCTGTCAGCGGGGCACGGCACAAAAGGTGAGCGACTTTATGACTGGGCGTATCTTCCGCTTGCTGATCTGGATGCTGAAGAATTTGACTGCCCTATAGCCGGACCATGGACACGTGGCCTGTTGATCCGCCGAAACATCGCTGACGGGGACCTTGCCTATTTTACGACCTGGAGCCCGAAAGGGACAACCACGCAGGAACTGGTGAACGTTGAAGGGACGCGCTGGAGGATCGAAGAAGGGTTCGAGACGGCCAAAAACGAATTTGGTCTTGATCATAACGAGACCCGCTCCTGGCATGGTTGGCATCGGCATGTCTCTCTGGTCATGCTGGCCTATGCCGTCATGGCCAGTGTCCGTTACCAGGCAAACTCACTGAAACCGAAAAAAACACAACTCAGAACACGACAGTCCTTGTCCGCTGGTCCATTCAGGAGATCAGGCGCCTCGTCGTAAAACTTGCACAACGCAGACTACCCGTCTCTCACATCCTCAGATGGTCCGTCTTTCGACGAACGCATCAGGCCAGTGCTATCCGCGCTCACTCACGACACAAAATGCAACTGTAGTGCTAACTGGGCTGCCCATTCTTGGGGCGTCTGTGACGTTCTCATTTTACTCTCTTTGCAATAAAATCAGCTATTCTTTGGCAGCCTTCCTCAATGTCGTCTTTTTTTCCGGCAAAGGATAGTCGAATATATTTCGATCCTTGGCAGTGATCAAAATCTATCCCAGGAGCGACGGAAACGCCTGCTTTGCGGAGAAGGTCGCGTGCAAATATCATACTGTCATCGGCAAGGTGGCTGATGTCAGTATAGATGAAAAAGCCGCCATCTGGCGGATGAAAAGAGGTAAGACCAATTTCTGGCAAACGCTTGAGTAAGTATTGTCTATTTTCCGCATAGCCCGCTTTGACGGTTTCGAGTTCCTCTGTCGCATCGAAAGCAGCCAGAGCTGTGATCTGAGACAGTTCGTTAACACTCAAAGCAAGGTTTTGCGCCAGACATTCTGCTGTGCGGGCCATTCCCTCTGGCATGATCATCCAACCGATACGCCAGCCCGTCATACAATAGTATTTTGAAAAACTGTTGATAACGATGGCATCATCAGAAAATTTCAATGCACTGATTGTTGGAAAATCATATACCAGACCGTGATAGATCTCATCCATGATCAACCGAATGCCATGATCTGCGCAGCAGTTTGCCACCGCTTCGAGACGATCAGGCTCCATCATGGTGCCGTCAGGATTGTTAGGGCTGGCCAGAACAATCCCCTTTATTGGCTTTTTTGCATGAGCCTGTGCAATCTGTTCTGGTGTAACAGTCCAGCGTGTATCGTGCGTTGTCGGGATTTCAACAACGTTGAGACCAAGTGTTTTGAGGATATTTCGGTAAGCAGGATAGCCCGGGGTGGGAATGGCAACACAATCATCAACGTCGAAGAGGGCAAGGAAGGCCAGCGTGAAAGCCGCGGATGATCCCGTTGTGACAGCGACACGCTCGGGCGAAATTTCAAGACCATATTGTTGCTGATAATGATGCGCTATTCGTGTCCGGAGTGCTGGTATGCCAAGAGCTTCTGTATAGCCAATCCGGCCATGATGGAGCGTTTCAGACGCGACAATACGAGCTCGTTGAGGAGTTGGCGCGCCAGGTTGACCGATGGCCAGATGGATAATGGATCGCCCAGACCGCTCCAGTTTCAGGGCTTCAGACATGATATCAATGGCATGAAAGGGGTCAACAATACTACGGCGGGACAGAGGTGTCATGATGGGCGTCCAGAGAAAAAATACCAGAAGAAATCGGCAACCTTGCGTAATTGATGTTTTACTTTGCTACATCCACCCATGTGGCTTCTGTCAGATCGGCCAGTCTTGAAGGCGAAATACGCAAGGCAGCCTCTGGGGAGCCGGCTGCTGGAAAAACCTCATCGAAATCTTTCAATGAAATGTCGCAATAAACAGGGATTTTCTTCGGTAGTCCGAAGGGACAGACGCCTCCAACCGGGTGACTTGTGATAGCTTCTACATCTTCGGGAGAAATCATTTTAGCTTTCACACCAAACTGATCACGATACTTCCGGTTATCGAGGCGCGCATCTCCGCGCAGAACAAGCAGGATCGGTGTGTCGCCCTGTATGAGCGCCATTGTCTTGGCTATCTGGGGTGGGGTGACACCCAGACCTTCGGCTGCATCGTTTACACTGGCCAGACTGACATCTCTTGTCATGACCTTAATGTCAGGGGCATATCGGGAAAGAAACGACTGGACGGTTTCAAGGCTCACGACACTTTGGTCCTTCAGATATGGATCTGCCCGTCCACGCAGGTTACGCAGGCTCCGCCAATCCGGACAACGCCATGCTCGGCTGTTTCCACGACGATATGACCCGACCGTCCGCGCTTTTCCCCTTGGGTAGCGCAATACTGTCCTCCCTCTTCAGAGAGTTGACCACGGGCAACCCGAAACGCTGCAACGGCTCCGTTCCCGCTGCCACAGACGGGATCTTCATCAACGCCGCAGGATGGGGCAAAGGATCGAACCTCAATGGCGGAAGGACTACCGTCTGGATAGGCGCCATACAGTGAGAGGCCAGTCACACCAAGTTTGCGTTCAAATCGTGCTGAGCGGGAAAAATCGGGCTTGAGATCAAGGAGGGTTGTGGCATCAGCGACTTGAGCCACGATCCAGACAGCCCCGACATTGACGATTGCAGGAGGAATATCCGAGAGCACTTCTTGCCCAATGATTGTTTCCAGTTCTGCGATATCTTCTGGCTTCAAGGGCTCGAAAGCCGCGTGTGGCATATCCAGAGTAAGTGTCTGGGTGCCTTTGCTTTCCTGAACGGCAATTCGGATAAGTCCCTGACCACACTCCTGAACGACATACCCGTCTTTCGCCTTGATCAGTCCGGCTTCAAGGGCCGCATGAGCACTGCCAAGAGTTGGATGACCAGCGAAGGGCAGCTCGGAATGAGGTGTAAAAATACGAAGCCGATAATCAGCGTTTTCCTGCGTGACTGGTAAAATGAAGGTTGTTTCTGAAAGATTTGTCCAGCCTGCAATATCCTGCATCTGTTGATCACTCAAACCCTGAGCGTCCATCACTACGGCGACCGGGTTGCCCTTGAAAGGGCAGGAGGAAAACGCATCGACAACTTTATAAGAACGCATCAGTCAGGACCTTTCCTGAAGCGAGGGGTGATTTGATTGGCACTACGGGCAATTGAGAGCGATAAGCTGGCGTGCCAGTTCACCAACACGCGCAGGAGGACCGCCTGTTTCGTAAAGCTGGCTTGTCGTGTAGGTGCCTTCCATCAGCAACATCAACCCAGCAGCGAGCAGAGAGGGGTCAGTGGCTCCAATAGCCGCGGCCTTTGCCGTCAGCCATGTCTCAACCTCTTTTTTGAGAGAGGAAGCGACTTCCCTGACGGGGTGTCGGGGATCCGGGAACTCGACCACGGCGTTTGTTACGCCGCATCCACGATAGTCAGGACGTGGAGCTCGTTCGGCTAGCCCATCAAAATACGCAATCAACTGAGCTTTATCATCCTGAGGATATAAGATTTCAGCACGTTCTATCCAGTTCCAGAATATCTTCTGATAATCCGCCAGATACCGGATGATGAGCCCATCCTTGGATTCAAAAAGACGATAGAGGGACGGTTTGGTGACCCCTGCCGTGCGGACGATTTCATCGACACCTACAGCTCGTATCCCCTGCTCGTAAAAGAGGTTTTGGGCAGCGCCAAGGATTTTGTCTTTAGCGCGGGGGCCCTGCGAGACGGGAGCTTTCAGAGCCATGGGACACTCCTTTATTGACACGGCGGCGAAGTCGACACTAAGGCTGTTAGGATGACCTTACTGGTCAGTAACATAGCAAATTTTCTCCATGTAGCAAGCTCCCACTTTCAGGACTGGATAAAGCAATGGATCTCGGGATTGCAGGACGATGGGCTTTGGTATGCGCTGGCAGCCGCGGGCTGGGAAAAGCCTGTGCCAAGGCATTGGTGCAGGAAGGCGCTAACGTTGTCGTGACGGGACGCGACAAGACCACGCTCGCGGCGACCGTGCAGGAACTGGAGGCTCTTAATCCAAAGGCGACTGTCATTGGCGCGCCGGGCGATATCACGACAGAAGCTGGGCAGAAGAATGCATTGGCGGCGGCCCCGGTCATCGATATTCTCGTGACCAATGCGGGTGGCCCGCCTCCCGGAAACTTTCGCGACTGGACTCATGAGACCTGGCAGGATGCCCTGAACGCGAACATGCTGACGCCGATTGCGCTTATTCAGGCGACGATCGACGGCATGATCAGCCGGAAGTTTGGACGTATCATAAACATTACATCGCTTGCGGTTAAAGCACCGATCGCCATTCTGGGTCTCTCTAATGGCGCGCGAGCTGGCTTGACCGGGTTTGTTGCCGGGTTGTCCCGCGATCCGGAAATCGTTGCAAATAATGTTACGCTAAACAATATCCTGCCCGGCTGGTTTGGGACGGATCGAGGCCAACAGGCTCTTGAATCTCTGGTAACCAAGCATGGACTCACGCTTGATCAGGCTCTCGTTCAGCGTCTGCAAGCCATCCCGGCGGGACGTTTTGGGATGCCTGAAGAGTTTGGAGCGACGTGCGCCTTTTTGTGTAGCCGCTTCACCGGATACCTGACGGGACAGAACATTCTTCTGGATGGCGGGGAATTTCGCGGAACCCTTTAATACCGCTTCCCAGTTTTGGAGAACTCTAAACATGTCCATTATCGAACAGAAGCTAGCGGACCAGAGACTTATACTCCCAGAGCCACTTCAACTTCCCTCTGGCATGAAACTTCCCTTTCCGTGGGTCCTCGTCAGAGGAAACCGAGTTTATATTTCAGGCCACGGCCCTCAGGAGAGAGACGGCCAACCTGCCGGACCATTTGGCGCAGTCGGCGAAAGTGTTTCTATCGACGAGGGCTATGAAGCCGCGCGAAAAGTCGGTCTGTCTATTCTTGCCAGCCTGAAGCGCGAACTGGGTGACCTCGATCGTATTGTCGGCTGGTGTCGCGTACATGGGATGGTGTTGTGTAAGCCAGGCTTCACCAACGCCCCTGCCGTTGTGAATGGGTTCACGGATCTGATTCTTGACGTTTTTGGCCCCGACATCGGTCGTCATGCCCGTACGGCAGTTGGTGTTGCTGCCTTACCTCTGAATTTTCCGATTGAGATTGAAGCTGAAGTTTTAATCAAAGAATGAGTTTGTACCGTATTGTTCGTTCTGTCGTGCGGAACAGCGGGACAACTATAACGGCAAGAAGGTCATAATCAATGGCGCAAGAACAACCCGCTCCATATGGATCAGGGATACAGTCCCCTGAGCCTGCAAAAAAGCAACGCGTCAGGATCCCGTATCTCAGGAAGATGAAGGAGTCCGGGCAAAAATGGGCTATGCTCACCGCTTATGACATGTACACAGCAGCCATTTTTGAAGAGGCTGATATTCCTGTTCTCCTAGTCGGTGATTCAGCCTCAAACAACGTCTTCGGGAATGACTCCTCTCTGCCTGTCACAGTGGACGAGTTAATTCCACTTGTCAGAGCAGTTTCGCGTTCAACCCATCGTCCTCTCATTATCGCAGATTTACCCTTCGGCTCATACCAGGCCTCAGCCAAACAATGCTTCAAGACGGCCGCACGCTTCATGAAAGAAGGGGGGGCTCATGCCGTGAAACTGGAAGGTGGCAGAGAAATGCTGCCTCAGGTCAGGAAGCTGGTTAGTTCGGGCATACCTGTGATGGCTCATATAGGCTTCACCCCTCAGGCAGAACATCAACTGGGGGGATACCGCGTTCAGGGGCGCGGAGGCCGCGCCCAGGATTTGTTGGAGACGGCCAGCGCCTTTGAGGAGGCTGGCGCTTTTGCGCTTCTGATTGAAATGATTCCTGAAACTGTTGCGACCGAAATTACGCAGTCGGTTTCCATCCCCACTGTCGGGATTGGCGCTGGTCGACACTGCGATGCCCAGGTGTTGGTGTGGCAGGATATGGCAGGTCTTCGAGGTGGACGACTTCCCCGTTTTGTCAAACAGTTTGCAAACATGCGCACACTGCTGCGCGATGCAGCGCGAGACTATATGGCGGAAGTCGAAGGGGGTATTTTCCCGGCTGCCGAGCACTGCTTTGAGGAATAGCATATGACGCAGAAATCTCAGTCCTCTTCTCAAACGGTAGCCTTGATCGGGGCCGGAGCTGTAGGGCTTTCATTAGCGGCTGCGCTGATCAAAGCAGGTGTGGATGTTACTGTTTGCGGTGCACGGACACCGTTCAATGACATCATCGTCAATGAAGGCGGACAACAGAATAGATATCCGGTAAGACATATTACAGTTCCGGAAGAGCTTGGCCCATGTCATATGGCAGTTCTTGCCGTGAAAGCGCATCATACGGATGACGTTGGGAGTTGGCTGCAGCATTTTGACCAGAATAATGCTGTGATTCTAGCGGCCCAGAATGGTTTGGGCCACAAGCCACGTGTTGCAAAATACGCACCACAAGCGGAAGTTCTTCCTGCTATCATTTATCTCAACGTCGAACGTCCGAGCCCCGGCCATGTGATATTGCGGCGCGTGACTGATTGTGACGTGTGTGTACCTCAGACAGCTATCGGAGCATCCCTGATTTCATCTCTGAAAAAAGGGGGAATGAGAGTCCGGCAGGTAGATGATATGACAACGGTCATATGGACCAAGCTTCTATCGAATATTGCGGTCAATCCCATTACAGCTCTTACAGGCCGCCGTGCTGATGTAATGCGTGACCCTCTTGTTGAGCAGACGGGCAGGCAGATCATGCGGGAGGCCCTGTTGGTCGGTCTGGCTGAAGGGGCAAAGTTGAGTGAAGACAACATCGAACAGGCCATGACATGGCTTCAGAGTGTTCCGCCCGGTAGCACGACATCAATGCGGGAGGATCGTCAGGCTGGGAGACCGCTGGAGTATGAAGCTCTTACAGGCGCGGTTGTGGATGCAGCAGACCGTCATGGTATTGACGTTCCTTACAATAGATTTTTACATTCCTTATTGATGGCTATTAAGTATTAGGCTCAGGACTCATAGCCAGAACATGACGGTTTTGGCGAGGCAGATGGCGGGGAAGAAGACGGTCGGGCATCTGCCGTAGCGTGTTGCGACCCACTGCCAGTCCTTGAGCCTTCCGAACATGATCTCGATACGGTTGCAGCGTTTATATTTTCGCTTGTCATATTTGACTGGTTTTCCGCGGGATATCCGTCCCGAGATGCAAGGTCTGCCCCTTCTTCCCTCCAGAAGAACACCCCTGAACCAGTCAGCATCCATTGGCCATAGGCTAGCTGTCCAGCAGAGCAGGGCTCCGGTGTAATCACTGACTTGTCCGACTGTCATGAAGAAGCTCAACGGTCGTCCGTTCTGATCGGCGACCGCATACAGCTTGGTATTTATACCGCTTTTGGTGCGACCGATCAGACAGCCTGAATCCCCTTTTTTAGCCGTAGGCTCGAAACCGCGCGGTGCACCTTGAGATACGTCGCTTCAATCATAATCGTCTGAGGCTCGGTTTTAGCAGCAGACAGGCCATCCATCATCCGTATGAAAATACCGATATCGGCCCCACGCTTCCAGCGGTTCTTGAGTGTCTTGTGCGGACCGTATTCCCGGGGCGCATCACGCCCGCGCATACCATTGCGGTTCCCAGAAATAATACCGCTCAGCACACGGCGGTCATCGACGCGAGGTTTGCCTTGGTTCTCCGACTTTCCCAGTAGGGCGGCGGATGATTCATGTCGGCTTTCGGGAAACCCTACCAACCGCCTGAATGACCGACATGAAGGCGGAAGCCGACATGAAAGCATCGCTGCATCATATCGCTCCCTGCGCCAGCCACTCTTTCAGCTTCGACCATCGCCGCCTTCCGCCCTGATTACGCACGGCGATGGCCAGCGCCTTCTTCTGGCCCACCAGCACGACGAGTTTCCGGCCACGTGTCACCCCCGTGTAGAGCAGGTTCCGCGCGAGCATGGCGTAATGTTGCGTCACCAGCGGGATGGACGTGTCACGGTTTAGTTCCGGACCTTTGGTTATCTGTTAAGCGGCGTTGCGCTCATAATCCAGAGGGCTTTTCCATTGAAGTGCGGAATGCAGCCTCTGAGGATTATAGAAATCATTGATGTAGGATGTGATAGCCTGCTCGACCTCCTGACGCGTCATCCATGCGTGCCGCCACAGAAGTTCAGCTTTCACGGTCTTGAAGAAGCTTTCCGTCACTGCATTGTCCCAGCAGTTTCCCTTTCTGCTCATGGACACGATAAAACCATGGGTAGAAAGGAGTTTGCGGTAATCCTCTGAACAATACTGACTGCCACGATCCGCATGATGGACGCAGCCTGGTGGTGGCTGACGCAAGGCAATAGCGCGCTGTAACGCGGTCGTAGCAAGGTCTGCGGTCATACGGCTCCCTAGGTTCCAGCCGATGACTCTGCGTGAGAAGAGGTCAAGCACCACAGCCAGGTAAACCCAGCCTTCACGTGTCCAGATATATGTGATGTCTGCTGTCCATTTCCGGTTAAGCGCTGGTGCTGAAAAATCCTGGCCCAGAAGGTTGGGTTCAATACTGTGCTTGTGCGAACTGTTCGTGGTGACCTTGAAGCGTCGTGTCCTGACAACACGAATGTCATACGCGCGCATCAAACGTCCAACGCGACGATGCCCGACAGACAGACCAGCAGCCCTGAGTTCTTCTGTCATACGGGGACGTCCGTAACTTTGCCTGCTCTGAGCGTGAATGGCGCGGATATGGACCATCAGGATGTCATCCTGTCTTTTGCGGGCACAGACCGGGCGTCGTCGCCAGGCCCTGAAACCCCGGTCGCTGACACCAAACAGACGGCAAACCCGTTCGCGTGAAAGGGGCCCATGATAGCGAGCAATAAAGGCAAACCTCACGACCTTTGGCTCGCGAAGAACTGTGTCGCCTTTTTTAACAGCTCCCTCTCCTCCCGCAGCAGAAGGTTCTCACGGCGTAATCTCTCATTCTCACGCAATAACGCCGTATGATCTGTTGTGTCCGCGACGACAGTATCAAGCTTCTGCGCATCGCGGATCCATTTCTTCAACGTCGAAGAGCCGATACCCAGATCTTGGGCAATACGCTCACGTGACAGACCGCTGCTCAGAGCTAAACGCACCGCCTCGTGCCTGAACTCAGCCTTATAAACTCGTCCCATTCCAAATCTCCTTCATGACCATCTTCGGTCTTAAAGGTCCGGAACTAAACCGTGACACGTCCATCCCGGTCATAATCGTTGGCGATCTGCATCACCTTGTCGCCTGGCCCGTAGGTCCAGCCAAACCGCTCGACCTTCACCTCGCCCGGTGGGTTCAGCGCCTGTTGCAATTCGACATTCAGCGACCGCGCCCCAAGGCCACCCCGGTTCATCGGGCAGAGCACCTGCACGTCCTGAACCGGGTCCAGCCCGAACCGCGCCGGAATGCGGTCCCTCACCACAGCCAACAGCTTGCGCAGTCCGATCTCTGGGTCGGCGGCCTCCACGAAGTAGAAATCCGATCCCTCTTCCGCGCTCAGTTCGGGCATCCTGCCCTCATTGATCCGGTGCGCGTTGGTAATGATCCGGCTCTGCGCTGCCTGACGGAACACCTCGGTCAGCCGTACCACCGGTACGGCACCCGAGCCGATGATATCGGCCAGCACCTGCCCCGGCCCGACCGACGGCAACTGGTCCACATCGCCGACAATCAGCAGCGCTGCGCTGTCAGGCAACGCGCGCAGCAGGGAGCGCATCAGAAGCACGTCGACCATGCTGGCCTCGTCCACGACCAGCAGATCGCAGGTCAGCGGGTTAGTGTCATCCCGCTTGAAGCTGCCAGTCGCCGGATCCGTCTCCAGCAGGCGGTGAATGGTCTTTCCTTCCAGTCCGGTGCTTTCCGACAGGCGTTTCGCAGCGCGACCGGTCGGCGCACAAAGCTGCACATCCGTACCCTTGGCCGTCACAATTTTCAGGATGGCGTTGACCAGCGTGGTCTTGCCCACGCCGGGACCACCCGTGATCACCAGCACCTTGCTGCGCAAGGCGAGGCGCACCGCCTCCTGCTGGCTGGGCGCGAGCGCAAGCCCGGTCTTCCGTTCCACCCAGGTCATGGCCTTTTCCGCGTCAATCTCCGGCCAAGGCGCCCGCCCCACGGCGCAGGCATGCAACCGCTCGGCGATGCTCTGCTCCGCGCGATACAGACCGGCAAGGAAGATGCAGTCCGTCTCACCCACAGTATCGGCGACCACGTCGCCTGCTTCCAGTTCCAGCGTGAGGGCTGTCTCAATCAGAGGGCTGGCAACCTCCAGCAGTTCGGCCGTGCTGGTCAGCAGTTCCCCGACCGGCAGGCCGCAATGCCCTTCATCCATCGCCTCGCCAAGGGCGTAGGAGATCCCTGCCCGCACCCGGATCATGGCATCGGGCGCGATCCCCATCTTCCGGGCGATCTGGTCGGCGGTTTTGAATCCGATTCCCCGAATGTCCTTCGCCAGCCGATAGGGGTTCTCGCTGATCAGTCTGACCGCGTCCTGCCCGTAGGTCTTGAAGATCCGCACTGCCCGCGAGGTGCCAACGCCGTTGCTGTGCAGGAACAGCATGATCTCGCGGATCACCTTCTGATCCGCCCAGCCACCGACAATCCGTTCGGCGCGCTTCGGGCCAATACCCGTCACCTCTCGCAGGCGATGCGGTTCCTGCTCGATCAGATCGAACACGGCCTCGCCGAACGCTTTCACCAGTTTCTTCGCATAAACCGGCCCAATGCCCCGGATCATGCCAGAGCCAAGATAACGTTCGATGCCCTCGACCGTGGTCGGCGGGCTGGCCTTGAGGAACTCGGCCTTGAACTGGAGGCCGTGGGTATGGTCGTTGAACCAGCGCCCCGACATCTGCACGAACTCGCCCGCCGAAATCATGGCGGCATGGCCGACAACGGTGACCAGGTCACGCTGCCCCCGCACCTTCACGCGCAGGACGCAAAAACCATTTTCGGCGTTGTGGAACGTCACCCGCTCCACAACGCCGGCCAGCGCCTCAGACGACGCAGCCGCGCCGCTCAACGGGACTCTCCTGCCAGCACGGAATCGAGAGGATCAGACACCATGATCCACCGTAACATGGGATCGCACCACTGACCGTAGCCGGGTTCCATCACACCCAACACGCGATCGTGAAACACCTGCGATCAGCCCAAACTACGCTGTGCTTTCACTCCCATTTGCATCCTATGTGCATCCTGTGGGGTGTTTCGGGCACAAAAAAAGCCACCCGATTGGGTGGCTTTTCTCTTGTCTTTTCAGACGCTTATGCTTGGTTGCGGGGATAGGATTTGAACCTATGACCTTCAGGTTATGAGCCTGACGAGCTACCGGGCTGCTCCACCCCGCGGTTGTGATTGTGTTGAAATTTGTAGGGGTAGTAAGTTTTGGAAGGGTGGATTGGAAGACCTGGCGGCGACCGACTTTCCCGTGGCTTAAGCCACAGTATCATAGGCGCTGGGGGTTTTCACGGCCGAGTTCGGGATGGGATCGGGTGGATCTCTCCCCGCCATGGCCACCAGGTCATCCAGTCCACCCTGTAAGGGTGTGTGGAAGACGGTTGGTAGAAGAAGTAGGCGTATATATGGATGATTTCTGTGCACGGGCTGTCCTTTTAAGGGGACAGTAAGAGAGTGAGCCTATTGGGTGATTAGGACCAGTTAGCTGTACGTGTTACCACGCTTTCACACCTGGCCTATTAACGTGGTGGTCTACCACGACCCTCAGGGAGACCTAGTTTTGAGGTGGGTTTCCCGCTTAGATGCTTTCAGCGGTTATCCCTTCCATACTTAGCTACCCGGCGGTGCCGCTGGCGCGACAACCGGTGCACCAGAGGTATGTTCATCCCGGTCCTCTCGTACTAGGGACAAATCCTCTCAAGTCTCCAACATCCACGGCAGATAGGGACCGAACTGTCTCACGACGTTCTAAACCCAGCTCACGTACCACTTTAATCGGCGAACAGCCGAACCCTTGGGACCTGCTCCAGCCCCAGGATGTGATGAGCCGACATCGAGGTGCCAAACCTCCCCGTCGATGTGGACTCTTGGGGGAGATCAGCCTGTTATCCCTAGAGTACCTTTTATCCGTTGAGCGATGGCCCTTCCACGCGGGACCACCGGATCACTATGGCCGACTTTCGTCTCTGCTCGAGCTGTCACTCTCGCAGTCAGGCGGGCTTATGCCATTGCACTCAACAGCCGGTTTCCGACCGGCCTGAGCCCACCATCGCGCGCCTCCGTTACACTTTGGGAGGCGACCGCCCCAGTCAAACTGCCCACCATACAGGGTCCCGGATCAGGCTAACTGACCACGGTTAGACATCAGAAAAATTCAGGGTGGTATTTCAAGGATGGCTCCACAGGAACTGGCGCCCCTGCTTCAAAGCCTCCCACCTATCCTACACAGAATGTCTCTGATGCCACTGTAAAGCTGCAGTAAAGGTTCATAGGGTCTTTCCGTCTGACCGCGGATACCCCGCATCTTCACGGGGAATTCAATTTCGCTGAGCCGATGCTGGAGACAGCGGGGAAGTCGTTACGCCATTCGTGCAGGTCGGAACTTACCCGACAAGGAATTTCGCTACCTTAGGACCGTTATAGTTACGGCCGCCGTTTACCGGGGCTTCAATTCAGCGCTCTCACACCTCCTCTTAACCTTCCGGCACCGGGCAGGCGTCAGACCCTATACGTCGTCTTTCGACTTCGCAGAGTCCTGTGTTTTTAATAAACAGTCGCTACCCCCTGGTCTGTGCCACCCGCCAATGGTTGCCCACCAACGGGTCTCGCTTATCCCGAAGTTACACGAGCAATTTGCCTAGTTCCTTCAGCATCGTTCTCTCAAGCGCCTTGGTATTCTCTACCAGTCCACCTGTGTCGGTTTCGGGTACGGTCTATACGCCAGAGCTATTTCCTGGAATGCTCCAAAAGCCAGGTCAATCCGTTAAGACCTGACAACATATCGCATTCGTCACTTCTGGCAGGTACAGGAATATTCACCTGTTTCCCATCGACTACGGCTCTCGCCCTCGCCTTAGGGGCCGACTAACCCTGCGTGGATTAACCTTGCGCAGGAACCCTTGGACTTTCGGCGACAGTGTTTCTCGCACTGTTTGTCGCTACTCATGTCAGCATTCGCACTTCCGATATCTCCAGAGAGGGTCACCCCG
>NZ_CP011120.1:2252500-2522500 GCF_001628715.1 Acetobacter oryzifermentans
GATGCGTAGTCGGCAATTTATAGATGCTGCGTTTCGTGATGCGGGCATAAGACCCCATATCATGCTAGAAACAAATGCTATGGAACTCCTGCATACAGAAGTACTTGCCAGCCGCCTTGCAACAATCTTGCCGGTGGCGGCTCTTCCTGAACGGAGCGGCATATTACAAACACGCTTGTTAGAAAATCTGCCCACCCCTGATGTCGGCATTGTGCGCTTGCAACAAACTATTATGCCCACCCTATCCATGCGCGCCTGGGAAATTTTACAGAAGTTGGATTTTCACCACTCTTACTCTATCTAAAATGTTCACTGAATTTGTTGTGTTTTCATCATAAATATTACTTATGATATAATTACAACAAACACTTGGACGGCTGTTTTTGTATCCGGCAGCGTGCGTTTTCCGACCTGCAGGAAACGTTATGCGCACACTTACCGCCGCAATAGGGCAACCTTTTAACAAATCAGCTTTAGCGTGGCTGCTGGCACCTAGCGTGCCAGATGTTCTGTTCGCACTCCGTACCGCGAGTGCGGCCTGCCTCTCGTTGCTAATTGCCATGTGGATGGAGCTAGACAGCCCCCAATGGGCACCACTGACTGTATGGGTGGTGGCTCTTTCCTCCCGCGGGGAAAGTCTTTCAAAAGCACGGTGGCGTATTGTTGGCACGCTTATTGGCTGCTGCGCCGCTTTTGTATTGATTGCAGCATTTCCCCAAGAACCCGGCCTATTTTTTTGCAGCCTTGCTCTGTGGATTGGCGTGTGCTGCGGATTGGCAACTTTTGGCACCGGTTACCGTGCCTATGGCTTGCTGGTTACCAGTTTCACTTCAGCCATTGTGGCATCTGGCGCCATTATGCAGCCAGACAATATCTTTGATATCGCTATGGCCCGTAGTTCCTACATTATCTTGGGAATTGTGTGTGAGGCCACTTTGGCCGTGGTGTTTATGCCGGGCTTGCAGGAACAAGCACAAAAACGCCTTTTAGAGCGCCTGAGCACAACCCTGCTCAGCACAAACCAAAGTATTGCTTCACTTATCCATCGCCCTCGCGCCATCACACTGGAGCCAGCATTATCTGCACTTCTCAATGCCAATGCGCGCGCAGAATATGATGCGCTGGAAATGGGCCCACATTCTCATGCCGCGGATCACGCACGCGCTGCTTTTGCAGGCATGATTACCATGCTGGCCCGCGGATATGGCCTTGCCCTCACGCATCAACTCACACCAACAAACCACACCATGCTGGCTGATGAAGCTATAATTCGCCAGCACATTCAGGCTTGTATGCACCCAAAATCCGGAGATCATTTCCGCTTCAGGTTGCAATCTCGCAGGCATGCCGTAGAGGCAATGGATAACGGTATCCGGGCCTGCTTGGGTATTCTGGGGGCCTGGCTTGTATGGGAAGTGACAGCATGGCCCGCAGGCCCAACGTTTTTTTCTTTTGTTTCTCTCGTATATGGCTTGCTGGCTACGCGTGAAAATCCGCTTTTAGCGGCAGCTCCTTTTTTTAAGGGTGCTTTATGGTGCGGGTTAATTGCTGCTTTGTACGCGTTACTTGTTATTCCCGCCATAACGGCACCAGAACTTCTGGTTCTGCTACTGTTTATTCCAATGATTATTGGTGGATTGGCCGCGCGCCACACACAAACAGCAGGATATGCTTTTTCATTCAACATGTTCCTGCCAGTGCTGCTAGGCCCTGCCAATCAGGGACGATGTGATGAACAATCTTTTTTCAATACTACCCTAGCGTTTCTGGGCGCTGTGTTGTTCACCCGGTGGACTTTTCTGATTATCTTTCCATTCCGGCTTGATTCCCACATGCGCCGCACACGCCGATGGATTGAAAAAAGTCTGAACCATCTGGCACGCACGGGTGATAAAACCCAACCCCATATCTGGCTTTCCAGAAATGCCGAAAGCCTTGTGAGAATTATCAATACCTCTAAAGCTCTCCCTCAGGAAAAGACGGAGCAGTATATTCAGGAACAAATCTTATACATGGTGAAAGGCCTGTATCTGATTTTTCTACGGGATACTGTGAAAGACAAAACGTTTCCCGATGCCTTAAAAACCGAACTCAAAAAAATCCTTCGCATCTGGGCATCTGGCAGCTCCATGCGCATGCAACAAACTCAGGATCTTCTAAATAGACTGAAACAGAAAGATGTCATCCCGTCTGCTCCAGACCAAGCGCTCATACAAAAAATATGTACATATCTGCATGTTCTGGCTGCCCCCATGAAATAATGGTTTTTCAGCCCTGTTCACGGTCTTACATATTTGGTGCTGAGACACTTACTGCCCGAGAGAATGCGCCGTATGCCCAAACCTAAAAACGACACACCAAACACAGATCGGGCAACCCAACGGGCATCTTCCTCTCAAACAGGAGCCAACTTGGGAAGTGGCGCGGGTATTACCGTATTTTTGGGTTTTATCGGGTTTATTGCTTCCCCACGCGCATGCCTGCGTAGCTTGTTAGAAGATGCAAAAGACCATTACCGACGCAAAAAATAAGACAAACTGTCTAACCGAAACCACAAAAGTGTCTAACCTTTGCAGAATACTGCAAAAAATAGCCAATCATTTCAAAGGATGGTGGACCCGGCGCGATTCGAACGCGCGACCTTTGCCTTCGGAGGGCAACGCTCTATCCAGCTGAGCTACGGGTCCGTGCGCCTTCCCTAACGCAATTCAGGGGTATTTGCCAAGCCTCTATCTGCATTATCCTGATAACTTCCCGTAGATAGATTTTTTTCTTATTCTGACTCTGTCATTCTGTCTGGATGAATTTAACGCGCCAAACCATCCAACCATGAGGCAGGAAACCACTTTCCCTCTGTCTTTGCCGGGTTTTGTGCCTGCCATGCACTGGCGGCTACATCTCCGCCTGATGGTAAAAAGCTGTCTGGCTGCGTTATCCAGGTCAGCATGTCCTGCATCACCTGTTTTCCGTTCTTGTCACGCAGCAACAAATGATGCCCGCCAGAAATCAGGTCCAACCGTGTGCCTTTGGGTAGAATTTCCCATACCTTAGCCATTGCCTTGGAAGGCACGAGTTGATCTTTATCGCCATACACACAAAGCAACTGCCCTTTCATTTGCGGTGCTGCTGTGGCTGCCTGTTTCATCAAGCTTACCAACCCACGTAAAGCCTCAAGCTGGGTGGCTCGCAGAGTAAGCGGGTCAAAATACAGGCGCAAAAGAGCTGCCGGATTATCACTTGCCACCACATGCACGGGCAGTTCTTGCCCCGTTACCCAATGGTGCGGAAAAAGCGTTGCCAGAACATCCAGTGGAATATCGGCCCCAAGGCCCAGATTCCACACAGCGGGTGCCAACAGTAATGTGCCTGCAACAGATGGTGCATCCGTACCAGACATCAAAAGCATGAGAATAGCACCACCCATGCTTTCGCCCGTAAGATAGAGCGGTATTTGCGGGTTTTCTTGCTGAAGAATGGCAATTTCCTCCCGCACATCCTGCACCATGCGGTCTGAACCTGCCCATTCTCCACGGTTTGGGGCTTCTCCAAACCCGCGTTGGTCTGGGGCCACCACAGTTATGCCCTGCCCGGCAAAAAATGGTGCAGGTTGCTCCCATGCATCACGGCTATCATTAAACCCATGCAGCGCAAGCAATATGCCACGAGGTTGTCCTTGTGCCTGCCATACGCGCGCAGGAAGAGCTGCACCATCCGACAGTGTAAACATACGGTCAGGCGGAACCAACCGGGCGGCTGCCGCAAAGCGTGGGGGAGGCTTGGGGGGATCAGGAAGTTTCATGCTGCATCCTGTCATACTCAAAAACACAACCAGTAATGCGCAGCAATAGCGACCATGCTTGCTCACGCGCATGGGAAGATAAGAAAGGTGCAAAACCACAGCCCACCCAGCTATCATGCACACAGCCTGCACATGTCTTTCATTTAGGCATCATAGCAAAAAGGGGATACCACACCTATGTTGATACAGCCTGCCAACCCTGTGCCACACCCCAAACTGGGGCATGTTGAAACCATTATGGTGGACAAACGCAAAATTGCCTGTGATGGCGGCTTAAGCGAACTTGGACACCCCCGCGTATGGCTGAAAATTGGCGGACATCAAACTGTATGCCCCTATTGTTCACGCCTGTTTGTGCTGCAACCAGATGCCGAAGGACAGGCAGAACACTAACTGCTTTTTCTGCATCCTTTGCTTTCACCAACAGCAGGTTACAATTACAGGCAAGTTTGGCCTATGCTGCGCGCTCCTTATCGCAGAATGCACCATGAGTTTGCCTGTTATGTCCTTCCTACGTCTTACTGCTTCTGGCCTATCTCATTCTCTTACCTGGATGCAGGCAAGGCGAAACAGGCATGGCTTTACAGGCTGGCGGTCTGGGTTTGTGGCCATTTTGATGATGGCATGTGTTTTTTCCAGTGCTTCAGCAATCGCAGCGGAAAGCCCACAGGTTAAAACCGGCCATAGCATCGCAAGCCTGATAACAGCATCTGATACCGCTGATGCCAGTGCTCCCTTACACATTGCCTTGCGGCTTCAGCTTCAAAACGGCTGGCATACTTACTGGCAAAATCCGGGAGATGCGGGAGATCCGCCAACTATCACCATAAATGCTGATGGCGCACTGCAAGGCAGCACGCAAATCATCCATTGGCCGGTACCTCAGCGCATTCCCGATTCTTCGTTAATGTCTTACGCCTATACAGGCGATGTTATTTTGCCTTTGGATCTTCCCCTTCAGACCGCAGACCAGAAATCAGACAAAATAAACATTAAGGCACATGCAAACTGGCTGGTGTGCGAGCACGTCTGCGTGCCAGAGGAAGCTGATCTTGCGCTTACGCTGAATAAAGGCTCTCCAACGCCCTCCGCTCAAGCGCCTTTATTTGAGCAAACCTCACAGCACATGGCTGTGCCCTCACCTTACACGGCAACCTTTTCCTCCAACGGTATTTTACAGCTGACTGGCAAGGATCTGAACCCCACATCCGTATCCGATGCGTGGTTCATGCCAGAACAACAGGGAAAAATTGCCGAAGCTGCCGAACAAAAATCCACTATCCACAATGGCTCTGTCACACTGCACCTTAAACCGACTGCGGATTTTTCTGCCCTACGGTTCTTAGCTGGCATTGTGGTTTTGAAGGACAAAGCGGGCACAGAACGCGCACTGCAAATAAATGCCACCCATAGCGCATTAACTGATACACCAGAAAATACGCTCGCTGCTTCCCCCAGCTTTATACAGCAAATGCTGTTTGCCTTTATAGGCGGCATTATCCTCAACCTGATGCCATGCGTCTTTCCCATTCTGGCCATGAAGGCTTTGGCGATCACCCGGCTTGGCCATGCCGCAAAGCGGGAACAGATCCTGAGTGCATCCTGTTACGCAGTTGGGGTTATTGGCAGTTTTACCCTTCTGGGCGCAATCATGATGGCAGCACGTCTTACAGGTGCTGCAACGGGCTGGGGCTTTCAGTTTCAATCCCCTCTTTTTGTGGGGATGGTCTGTTGGCTCCTTTTTGCCATGGCCCTGAATCTTCTGGGCGTATTTTCTTTTTCTGCCGTTTCTATCAGCAGCGCACCACATACGCGCCACAGCTTGTGGAATGATGTTTTAACAGGCGTACTTGCTGTTGTTGTGGCCTCACCTTGCACCGCCCCTTTTATGGGCGTGGCTATTGCAGGAGCACTTTCTGGCCCCCCAATTGCTGGGCTTACCGTATTTGCCGCACTCGGTCTGGGGTTGGCGCTGCCTTATCTGTTGATTGCAGCTTGCCCTTCCGGCGCCAGAATGTTGCCCCGCCCCGGCGCATGGATGGTTTATTTGCGCCAGTTTCTGGCATTCCCCCTGTTGGCATCCTGCGTGTGGTTGTTATGGGTTGCCACGCTGGAAGGTGGTGCTTCCATAGTTGTGCTGCTTGGGTCTGGTATGGTGCTTTTAGGTCTGGCTGCATGGGTTTATGGTTTGGCCCAAACGCACCAGAACACATTATCTGATCGCAAACGCTTTGCCCTACACGGCTTTGCCTTACACGGCTTGGCTTTATTGGCATTGCTTGGCGCATTATCCATGCTGCCCATATTACGGCAACAAACTGCGGCTCCTTCTTCCGCACAAGGCATGTCTTTGCCTGAAGGCGTAGAAGCTTTTTCCGCCACTAAACTGCAAACCCTACATGCCAGCAAAAAAAATGTGTTTGTAGATATGACGGCTGCCTGGTGCATTACCTGTTTGGTAAACGAGCGCGTGGCGTTAGATGTGCCGGAAGTGCGCGAAGCCTTCAAAACCCAGAATGTCACCCTGTTGCGCGGAGACTGGACGACACATGATGCCGCTATTACGGCTTTCCTACGCCAACATGGGCGCGATGGCGTGCCTTTTTATCTGTTCATTCCAGCTAACGGAACGCCCGTAACACTGCCACAGGTGCTCACACCGGGGTTAGTTATGAAAACCATCAGTTCCGCACATTAATGTTGTATGGAACCTGAAAACACATTGATCACCAACACCCCGGCCATAATCAGGCCAATGCCAATAAGGGCCGGTGTATCCAGCATCTGTTTGAAAAACAAAGCGCCAATAGCAGAAACAAGCACAATGCCAACCCCGCTCCAAATGGCATAAACAATGCCTGTTGGAATAGTTTTGAGCGGAATGGACAGAAAATAAAAGGCACACCCATACGCTGCCAAGCTGGCAATAGCGTATCCCCAGCGCGCAAACCCATGCGAGGCTGTGAGCAAGGATGTGCCGATCACTTCAGATACAATGGCGATTGCCAAGTATAAGGTGGGTTTGGAAACCATTGTATCTAAGCCTTGCCCTTAGCTGATTTTTTCAATGCCTCCCATATATGGGCGCAAAACATCCGGTACGGTCACAGAGCCATCTTCGTTCTGATAGTTTTCCATTACCGCAATAAGGGTGCGGCCTACAGCAAGGCCAGAACCATTCAGCGTATGCACAAAAGCAGGTGCGGCCCCTGCCTGTGGGCGATAACGGGCGTTCATGCGCCGGGCTTGAAAATCCCGCGTATTGGAGCATGAAGAAATTTCCCGCCAAGCATCTTGCCCCGGCAACCATGCTTCCAGATCAAAGGTTTTTGCTGCACCAAACCCGGTATCTCCAGCGCATAGCAGCATACGACGATATGGGATATTCAGCTTTTCCAGAACTTTTTCTGCACAGCGCGTCATACGCTCATGCTCAGCATCACTTTCTTCTGGCGTGGTGACGGAAACCATTTCCACTTTTTCAAACTGATGCTGACGGAGCATTCCGCGCACATCGCGCCCGGCGGCCCCTGCCTCGCTCCGAAAGCATTGGCTTAGCGCTGTCATACGCAGCGGCAGTGCTGCACCTTCCAAAATATCCCCAGAAACAGAAGCCGTAAGCGGCACCTCTGCTGTAGGAATAAGCCAGCGGCCATCTTCCGTGCGAAAGGATTGATCTGCAAATTTTGGCAGTTTGTCTGTTCCGTACATGGCATCATCATTCACCATGACGGGCACCTGCGTTTCCGTATATCCATGCTCTGTCACATGCAGATCCAGCATAAACTGGCCCAAAGCACGTGCCAGACGGGCAATACCGCCACGCAGCACAACAAAACGTGAGCCAGAAAGCTTGGCGGCTGTTGCAAAGTCCATCTGCTTCAACGTTTCGCCCAGCTCAAAATGTTGCTTGGGTGTAAACGTAAAGGCAGGCTTTGTGCCCCATTCATGCTGCACCACGTTTGCGCTTTCATCCGGGCCTTCTGGCACGGTGGCATCCAAACGGTTTGGCAGGTTGGCGAGAAGGGCTGTGCTTTCACGACCCAGTGTATTAACCTGTTCTTCCAGCGCTTCCATTTCTGCGCGCAAGGCCAAACCTTCGGCCTCCAGATCACTGCTATCGCCACCACTCCGCTTTAGTGTGCCAATTTCACGCGCTAGCGCTTTCCGGCGGCCCTGCTTTTCCTGCAACACAGTTTGTGCTTGGCGGCGTTCCTCATCCCATGCCAGCAGCCGAGCCGAAACTGGCTCAATCCCGCGGCGGGCAAGATCAGCATCAAAAGCAGCGGGATCAGCCCGCAGGGCGCGAATATCATGCATGGGTTAGGGAACCTCCTGCTGGGTGTTGGATGTATCTTCCGCTTGGCTCGCCTTAAACTTAGGTTCAACCAAGCACGCGCAGATAATGGAAATTTCGTAAAGTAAGACCAAAGGCACGGCCAGACCGATCTGGGTAATGACATCTGGCGGCATCAGAATAGCAGCAATAACAAAGGCGCCTACAATGGCATAGCGGCGGAAACGGCGCAGCATATCCGCCGTAACAATGCCCACACGCGCCAGAAGCGTAAGCACCACCGGCAATTCAAACGCCACACCAAAAGCCATGATCAGTTTCATAACCAGAGAAAGGTATTCGGAAACCTTGGCTTGCAGTTCAATCTGCACCCCATCATGCCCAGCGCCTGCTGTTTGGAACGACAGGAAGAAACGCCACGCGATGGGAAAAATAAAGTAATAGGCCAAAGAGGCCCCAACCAGAAACAGAATGGGCGTTGCAATTAAAAAAGGTGCAAAAGCGCGTTTTTCCGATCGGTAAAGGCCGGGAGCTATAAAAATCCATGCCTGCATGGCCACAACGGGAAAAGAGAGGAACGCCGCCCCAAAAAACGCCACACGGATATAGGTAAAAAATGCCTCATACAGTGCCGTATAAATAAGATGTGGCTGTTCACCCTGCTGGCGCATAATTTCGCCCAACGGGCGCGCCAGAAACAGATAAATATCACCCGCATAGTGGTAACACAGCGCAAAACACAGAATAAAAGCCGCTCCCGCCCACAATAAACGGCGGCGCAATTCCAGCAAATGTTCGATCAACGGCATTGGCTGATCGTGAATAGGATCTTCCCCCACGGTTTCATTCTCGTTCATGGTTGATAATCCACCACCTGCTGTTCTGGCTCAGCCCCTTTCGGCTGCTCTGGCTGCATATCCATATCCTGCTGCCATGCCGGTCTACTTGGGCCAGATACGCGCCCCAATCTTTCACCCGGCGCCACACTGCGCCCACCGTGCATGACGCGCACTGGTGGCAAAAATACTGGTGGATGCAAGCGTTCCTGCTCCTTTAAAATGCGGCGCACAATATTGGGCGGCAATTCTGGCGGGGCGCTGGCAATATCTTCATCTGTTATGGCTGGTTCATATGTACTGGGCACATAAGCAGAAACATTGGTTGTGCTTTGTGTGCTGGAAGTTGGCATATCCAATGCACGAGGGCCCGCAGGAATATGCTGTTCAGCAATTTGTGGCGGAGGTGCGAAAGAACTGCTTAACGTACCATCCGAATCAATGGCCTTCATGATCCGATTACGTACGTTGAGGTTTTTGAGGTCTCGGACTTGATCGCGCACTTCTGTCAGATCAGCTTCACGCACCATCTCATCAACGTGAGATTGAAACTCCCCAGCCAGTTTACGTGCCTTTTTTACAGCTCCAGCCAGCCCACGAATGGCCACGGGCAAATCCTTCGGGCCGATCACGACCAGAGCCACGGCGCCAATTAGCGCAATTTCAGACCAGGCAAAATCAAACATGGGCAGTTCCGTTGCTGCACGCACCGCACGGGAAAAACAAAAACGCCCGCACAACCAGATGCAGAGTATCTATCACGAGCCTTCTGGCGCGGGAACACGCGGTTTTACGCTTTCTTCCGCAACCTCTGGCGTTTTCTCTGCCTGCGCATCTGTATTTTCAGCACCTTCAACTGGATCAGCCTCAGCCTGTAGCTCACTATCCAGCACGGCATCAGCATCTGACGTATCGAGGGTATGCTCTGTTTGGTCTGCGGCCTCTTCCTCGCCCTTTGCAAACGTAATTTCGGTTTGAGGGCGCCCCATTGCTCCCGCATTTTCGGGCACTTCCACCAACAGTTCCTCCCTACGCGGCAGATCCGCCAAGGAGCGTAAGCTAAAGTGACGTAAAAAATCCTGCGTGGTGCCCCACAGCACCGGCCGCCCCGGCACTTCCTTGCGCCCTTTAGGCATAATAAGTGCAGATTCTATCAACGTATCCAGCACATTCTGCCCAAGGCTGACACCGCGTATTTCTTCTATCTGTACGCGTGTACAGGGCTGGTGGTAAGCAATAATGGCCAGTGTTTCCATAACTGCACGTGAAAAACGGCGAGGCCGCTCCAATACACGCGTAAGGGCTGGCGCCAAATCTGGCGCTGTCCGAAACTGCCATCCTCCGGCTATTTCAACAGGCATCACACCGCGGCCTTCATAACGTTGCACAAGGGATTGCAAAACAGCCGTTACAAACGTTGCCAGATTATCCACCCCATCTGGTACAAGCTGACGCAATTCCAGCAACTCCGCCAACCGACGCGCACTTACGGGTTCGGTAGAAGCAAAAATAAGCGCTTCAGCCAGACGCAAAGCCTCTTCTGAAACCATAGTGTTTTCAGACTGAACCACTTTAATGGCTCCTTCACTTTCAGAAGCAAGTTTATCCGCCATGTCAGTGATCATGAAGTTTGCGCTTCTTCTGCTGGAAGTATGTTTTCAGCACTATCATGCTCGGTTTCATGTATTTCTTCATGCGGGCGTAGCATGATCTGTCCAAAAACCTCTTCCTGCCGCAATTCTAGCCTTCCACTTTTTGCCAATTCCAGCCCCGCAATAAGTGTACCCGCCACAGCAGCACGCCGTTGGCGCACCGCATCTGCTCCTTCTGCCTGTTCAGGTAAAACATCTGGCAAAAAAGCATCCAGACTGCTCCAGCCCGGTGGTGTTTCACCTAGCAGACGTGTCAATCTGCTTAAGGCATCCTGCACAGTCCAGAACCGTAAAGTGCGTGGGGCATAAATACGCTTGCGTGCATTACGCCGCATAGCCGCCATATAGGCCCGCATAAGCTGCGGCATATCTAGCACCAGACCAGAACGGTCTATTTCCACCAGATCTTCTGCCACGCCACGGGCAAATACATCCCGCCCCAATCTGGGCCTGTCATCCAACCAACGGGCCAGCTCACCCATACAGGCAAGTTCTATCAGCCGCTCCTGCAACAGTTCTGCGGCTTCTTCACCCTCTACAGCAAGTTCATCATCCGGAGGCAGCAGCAGGCGGGATTTAAGCCACGCCAACCATGCCGCCATAACCAGCCAGTCTGCGGCCAATTCCAGCCGAACCCGGCGGGCATTTTCTACAACAGCAAGATATTGTTCTACCAATTGCAGAATGGAAATACGGGCCAGATCAACCTTTTGCGCCCGAGCCAGATCAAGCAGAAGATCCATAGGACCTTCAAACCCCTCTAACCGCAACAGCGGCACACGTGGCACCTGCTCTACCTGGGTATCAACATGAACAGGCAACCCGCCAGAAGCCTCTGCCGGGCTTAGCGCACTTTCAACATCTGCCTGCGTGTGTCCTGCTTCCATTCTGCCAGACCAGTTGCAGCTTACTGCCGCACTACCATGCAGGCCATGCCGCGTTCGCGCACCGCAGAACAGAATTCACGCGCAGTTGCCACAGAAGCAAAGCCTTTTACGCGCAAACGATAGAACGTAGCGTTATTCTGCTCCGTCCGCACAAAGGAGGGAGTGCTCTCTCCAAACAAGGTGGGGTAACGCGATTTCAGACGTGACCATTCCTTACGTGCTTCATCTTCATTCTGCACCGCAGCCAACTGCACCTGATACTTTCCACCCTCTACACCGCCATGTGGCACAGTTGATGTTTTTGTATCAGCCGGTGCTGCTTTACTTGCTACAGCAGTATCCTTATCCTTGGCCGGAACAGCCGCGTCTGGCTTGGGTTTCGGGTTATTGGCAACCGATTGCGCAGCCGCTGTATCCCCCTCCTCCCCGCTGGTAGAAGCTTCGGTTTCTTCCTGCGCAGAGGCGCTTGGTGCGCCTGCCGGAGGTGCCGCAGCCGCCTGCTGATCTGCTGCATGCCCAGCACCTGTCCCTTCTGCTCCTGTAGCCGGAACGAGCACCCCCTCCGGCTTCGCAGAATCACTTTCACCCTGTGCGCCATATTGGGCAGCCAAGGCTTCTGGATTAGGTTTTTCTGGGGCCGGAACAGGGTGTGCTTTTGGATCACCCTCCTCATCGGGCATGGCAACAGAATCAAGCTGCATCCCACCCGGATCAACCGGCTTTGTGCGCATAGAAACCGGTGGCGGCCCCATAATGGCGATACCATGCTGATGGTGCCCTATTAGCGCCCAGCCACCAATCCCCAACACCAGCAAACCACCCAGACCAGCCGCTCCGTAAACCAGCCGCCGCGTACCCGTATCACTGCTTAAAAAGCGGGTCAGCACGTTTTCGGTTGGGCGGCCACCTACAGCCGTTGGCCGTGTTGGTGCCGGGTCTTCATAATCCATACTCATACGCTCACGCGCACGACTGATCCTGTCATCCGCTGAAAATTTGGGCCGGTCTTCATCACTCATCAGCGCATTTCCTCCACGGGTTCCACACCCATGATTGCAAGACCAGAGCGGATAACCACCGCCGTAGCTGCAACAAGGGCAAGACGCGCACGGGTTGCCTCTACAGCATCTGGCTGAAGGAAGCGCAAAGAAGCATCATCCCGGCCACGATTCCATAAGGCATGAAAATCACCCGCCACATCTGCAAGGTAGAAGGCCACACGATGGGGTTCGCGCGCAAGCGCGGCGGCTTCCACCATACGCGGCCATTCTGCCAAACGGCGGATAAGCGCCATTTCAGCATCCGATGTCAGAGATTCGAGTGATGCTGAAGCAAGAGCTGCATCATCCGTATCACCATATGCAGCGGCTTCTGCGGCGGCGCGCAACACGGAGCGACAACGAGCGTGGGCATACTGCACATAAAACACCGGGTTATCACGCTGCTGCGCCACCACCAGATCAAGATCGAACTCCATCTGGGCATCACTCTTGCGGGTAAGCATGGTAAAGCGCACCGCATCACGCCCGACTTCATCAATCAGATCACGCAGAGTAACAAACGTGCCTGCCCGTTTGGACATTTTAACGGGCTGTCCATCACGCAGAATATGCACAATCTGGCACAGCACCACTTCAAGCGGTACCGTATCACCCGTAATCGCCTTAACGGCGGCCTTCATGCGTTTGACGTAACCACCGTGATCGGCCCCCCATACGTCAATCATCATCTGCGCACCACGGGCTACCTTATCTGCATGGTAGCCAATATCGTTCGCAAAATAGGTATTGGTGCCGTCAGATTTGCGCAGTGGACGATCTACATCATCCCCAAACTGAGTGGAACGGAACAAAAGCTGCTCACGCTCTTCCCAATCTTCCGGCAACTTGCCTTTGGGGGGCTCCAGCACACCTTCATATAGCAGGCCCTGCTGTTCCAGCTTGCTGATGGCTGCATCTGTTACGCCACGGTGCAGCACTTCGGCTTCTGATGTAAACACATCGTGGTGCACACCAAGGGCTGCCAGATCCTCCTTGATAGCCGTGAGCATATGCGCCACGGCAAAACCACGCACTGTTTCCAGCCATGTGGCTTCCGGCGCTGGCAGGGGCGCACCATCTGCATCGGTTTCTGTCAGCTTGTTCCCGTATTCTGCCGCCAGCTCCATACCTACTGGAATAAGATATTCACCTTGATATTGCAGGCCACCGGGAGCCAACGCAGAAAAATCATCCTGCGTCATTTTGGTGCCAAGAGCTTGCAGGTAGCGCCAGTAAGCCGCCCATGCCAGCGCTTTTACCTGTGCACCGGCATCATTAATGTAAAATTCCTTGGTAACGGCAAAGCCTGCCTTGGCCATAAGGTTGGCAAGGGCATCCCCCACCACAGCCCCACGGCAATGGCCTACATGCATAGGCCCTGTTGGGTTGGCGGAAACATACTCCACATTCACCCGTAAGCCTTTGCCAGCCTGAGATGCCCCATAGGCTTCACCCGCACGCAACACTGCGGGCAGAACACGACGCATGACATCGGGCTTAAGTGTAATGTTTACAAAACCCGGCCCGGCTGCGGCTACAGAGGCAACACCATCCACCTTTTGCAGGGCGGCGACCAGATCGGCCGCAATATCTGATGGTTTGCGGCGTGCCACCTTAGCCAGCAGGAGAGCAGCATTGGTTGCCATATCTCCGTGCGCGGGGTCTCGCGTTGGGGTCAGTTCCACGCGAGCCAGCGTTTCTTCCGGCACATTAGGCAGCAGTTCCTGCACAATGGCCAGAACATGTTGGCGATAACGCTGAAACACACAGTCAGACATAAAACACTTAACCCCGTAATAGTAAGAAAGCGCTGAAAGCGCGTTTATCAGCCTGCAACAGACAGGTCCGTCAACCGTCTATGTTCTTCCATAGCGTAGCGATCTGTCATGGAAGCCACATAATCCGCCACCACACGCCGTAACCCTGTGGCATCTTTTCCCTCTGCCTCACGCTGCCATTCAGCTGGCAGCAGGGATGGCGACTCCGTAAGCGTATCAAAAAGTTCTGCCGTAACGTGCCGGGCCTTGTGCGTCATCCTATTCACGCGCCAATGACGATACAGGTGGGCAAACAGAAACTTACGAATACCTTTATTGGCTTGGGCCATCTGCTCCTGAAAGGCCACAACAGGGCCGGATGCCGCGCGTATATCCTCCACATGCCGAGGGGCCAGATCCTGCAAGCGTTCGCGCGTGCAGATCAACACATCCGTCACCAGTTTATGAATAACACGACGCACCATTTCATGACGGATACGCTGCAAAGTGCGTGTATCGTGAGAAGGCAGATCAGCCGCAGCCTTCCGCACTTCAAACAGTTCTTCCCCCACTACGGGCACATCTACCAGATCATCCAGCGAGAGCAGGCCTGATTTTACGCCATCGTCCAGATCATGCCCATGATAGGCAATATCATCCGCCAGTGCCGCCACCTGCGCCTCGGCAGAGGCGTATGTAGAAAGTTCCAGCGGAAACAGCGCATCTAATTCCAGCAATCGTGCAGACGGGCGTTTAACTGGCCCATTATGCTTGGCCAACCCTTCCAGTGTTTCCCATGTCAGGTTCAACCCATCAAATGCCAGATACCGGCGTTCCTTCAGCATCACCTGCCGGAGGGCCTGTGTGTTATGATCGAACCCACCCCATTCCTGCATATGGGCAGCCAGCGCATCTTCTCCCGCATGCCCAAAAGGCGTGTGCCCCAGATCATGCGCCAGTGCGACGGCTTCTGTTAGATCTTCATCCAGCTTCAGAAACCGCGCCATGGAGCGGGCCACCTGCGCCACTTCCAAGGAATGTGTCAAACGCGTGCGAAAGAAGTCTCCCTCATGGTTCACAAACACCTGCGTTTTATATTGCAGGCGACGAAAGCCCGAAGAATGGATTACTCTATCCCGATCACGCTGCCACGGTGAACGTGTGAGAGATTCTGGCTCATCATAAAGGCGGCGCGCCCGGCCTACTCCTGGCTGAACGGCATAGGGCATCAGATCCCTGCATTCTGTCGTGTCTGGCACTCCTGCGGTTTCCTTTGCAGCACGGTCCACCAGCCTGTTGCCGGTATCCAATCCGGATGAAACTTATAGGAGTTTAGAATATTCCGCCAAAGTTGACTATTCTTGGCATCTTGCCCCTTCAAACCAGAGGGCGCGCAAGCTATTTAAGAAAGATGACCCAGCCAACACCCTTCTCCGTTTCGGAATCTGCGGCAAATCGCATTGCCAGTGTAATTGCCAAAAAGCAGGCAACTGCCACCCCAGAAACGCCAGCACCGGTTGCCATGCGTGTCTCTGTAGAAGCCGGAGGATGTAACGGCTTTCAATATCTTTTCACGCTTATTCCCGCGGCTGATATTGCGGCCGATGATACGCGCATAGAAAAAAACGGGGCGTTGGTTGTGGTTGACCCGGCCAGTATGGATTTGCTGTCTGGCGCAGAGCTTGATTTTGCAGACAAGCTGATGGGCGCGCATTTTGCGGTGAACAACCCTAATGCGGCGTCTTCCTGCGGCTGTGGCACAAGCTTTTCCGTGGCATGAAACTTGCAACTTGGAATGTAAACTCCGTCCGTCAACGCATGGATCTGGTATTGGATTGGCTGAAGCGTGAACAGCCAGACGTGTTGATGATGCAGGAAATCAAGTGCGAGACGGATCTATTCCCCAAAGCTGCCTTTGAGGATGCTGGGTATGGCTGCGCCGTAATAGGGCAGAAATCCTACAACGGGGTTGCTACTCTTGTGCGTGGAGATTTTAGCGTCACGACAGATCACCTCCCCGGCTTTTCAGACCCGGCAGCACGATATGTGGAAGTGCGCACCCAACATATTGTGCTGGGCAATTTGTATCTGCCCAATGGCAATTCAGGTGGAGAACAGGGCTATGCCACCAAGCTTGAGTTCCTAAATGCCTTAACAGCGCGTGCGCGCCTTTTGCTAGCTGAAGAAACAGATTTTGTGTTGGCGGGTGACTACAATATCTGTCCTGCCCCTATAGATTGCGCCCCCGGAGCCCTTGGCCCAGAAGATGCTCTTGTGCGCCCACAAAGCCGGGCTGCGTATCGTCGCTTACTCTGGCTGGGGCTGACAGATGCTTTGCGGGCAGTGCATCCAACAGGCGCAGCTTATACATTTTGGGATTATCAGGCCCGCGCATGGGAGCGGGATTGCGGGCTGCGGATTGACCACATGCTGCTTTCCCCTCGCCTTGCAGAACGTCTGCAAACGGCTGAACCTGATAAAAATGAACGCGAAATGCCGCGCCCATCTGACCATGTGCCCTTTATTGTCACGTTGAAAGACCCAGTAAAACCGGGCGCTTAAGACGCAAAAACCCCGGTGCCATTCTACTATTGCGCTGGGGTTAAACAGACGTGATTAAAGTATCAGGCTTTGCTTAGCCTTACAGAAAGAAAATTCTTTAAAACCGCGTTAAGCAGCTTAGCAAACATTTCCTTCAAACCGCCGGAGGGAGTGTTTGAAAATCTGCAGCCTTACCGGCTTTTATAGCCTGCGCAATCAGCTTCCACCTTCTACACACCAAGTGAGGATGCCGGAAATGATAGTAAATACTCTGCCTATTTTTAAAAATAATCTTTGATATAAAATACAAAATGATATTTACATCATAAATATACTTATTTTTTACAAAGTTTCTTTCAATATAAACACGGTTTCGAATAGAGAAATAAGTGCGGGAAAAGTTTTCTTCTTCACGCAGCCAGTGTTGCAATACGGAATCATTGACCTGCCATGATAATTCCAGATCTTTTAGAACACTGTTCTGGCACGCCCAAATTTGCCCTCCGTTTTCTGTAATCCGTAGGGTAAAATCGTAATCATCA
Organism: Acetobacter oryzifermentans; assembly: GCF_001628715.1. Lineage (NCBI taxonomy): Bacteria > Pseudomonadati > Pseudomonadota > Alphaproteobacteria > Acetobacterales > Acetobacteraceae > Acetobacter > Acetobacter oryzifermentans. Next base: position 2,269,852 of record NZ_CP011120.1, read on the forward strand.
AAATAAAGAAAAAGCCGTGCATCCGGCAGACCAACTTTTTGAATCCAGCTTTTATGAAACCAGAAACCACCATAAGCTGACATCTGCATTTGCAGGCATTTCAGCCCATCTTTCTGCCAAACCTTTGCTTTTTGTTTCCGCAACAAAGTCTGCATGGAAAAACCGAAAAATGAGTTTTTTGTAATTCCGTGCAGCTTACAGGTTTTAAAAAGTTTCTTATATGTTGTTTTATCTTCCCTAAAACTACTGAGACATACTTGCTTACTTGCCCCCATACTTATCCATGCTTTGGAAAGAGCTTTCAGGGAGTTTGGCTCAGGCCTGTTATCATCATCCAGCACCCATATATGCTGTGTGCTTTCACGCAAAGCCGCTGCCTGAATAGCCGCATGAAAACCACCGGCTGAACCCGTATTGGTTTGCAGGCGAATAATGGTAAGCCGATCCGCCCCGAATATTTCTGGCAATCTAGCAATTTCTGCCGCCACACTTTCTGCCGTGCCATTATCTACAACAACGGCATGCCCGGCACCGGCGCTAAAAACACCTTCCAAAACCTGCTTTAGAAAATGGACACGGTCACCATACGTCACAATGGCTGCGCATGTTCCTTGCAGAACTGCCTGCTCATTCCGTTCAAGATTATCGTGCATGCACATGTCTGCCCGTTGTGAAATGCCGTTATAAGTCGTCAGCCGAAACAGACTTCCCAATGGCAGAAACCATAAATGTGGCAAACATTGCCACGCTCCCCAGCATATCTAATGCCGTGGCTTATCTGGCAATAAACAAAGGCAGTTTCATGATACTCTCATAACATTTTTGCATATCATCATCCCGCCGCAATGCATCTGGCTGCCATATCAATGCCTGAGAAGAAACCTGTGGTGACACCAAATGGATATAATTCTGCTCGGCCAGAGTGGTATGCCACTTCTCAAAGCATGTCCCACTTCCCAACCAACCAGAACGCACGAGCCTGTTGCGGATAGTGTGTAACCCCAGCCAATCTACGCTGGCTTGCAACCATTCCATGAAGCTCTGCTTAGTCCGTAATGGAAACAGCCATACAGGCGCCCCCGTACGGCACGCATCTGCCAACATGGATGCACTATCTCCAGTTACAACAAACCTGTTGGCCTCCTGCAAAAACCTCTGGAAAGGGTTAACGCCTTTTCGGAACGTGTAAATCTGCATTGGAATGGTTTTACTTATATCCTCCAGCCAACCTTCAGCCTCTACAGGAGTTCTTGGGCTGGTAAGCACATGCAATGGTTCATGGTGTGCCTGTGCCAGTTTATGGCTGAAACTTAGGAGTTTATATGTATCCTGCTTATCCAGAAAAAACTGCTTTGAGGGCGCACCATACAAAACAACCGTGCCGCCATGCCGCGTAACTGGATTTGCTTGCGGTATAAATCTCTGGCCTTTATCCGCGCCATTTAAGGGAAATCTTAAACGCAATACGTTGGAAGCTGCTGGATAATCATCCTGCGGCAGAATAATTATCAGATCCAAATCTGCTGCGGGCACATGGCTTGGCCGCCCTAATTGCACAACGGCTGGCGTGTTTTTACAACGCGTTCGCAACGCCAAGGCCGCCTGCACTGCATTACCAAAAGACAGAATCAACCGGAGGTTTCGGGTATCCGGAATCTGCTCTGGCAAGCTAAAATCTGCCTGAAGTGGAATAATCTGGCACGGCAATCCAAGCATATCCGCCAAAGCCCTGCACTGCGCCATTTCACCGGCACGATGTGTATCCAGTATCCATACCTCACATGTATCAGAAACTGGCGCTGCCTTAGCCATTGCCTCTTCCAAAATCCTGCTTTCGGCTCATCAACAGATAAGGCACAAGCCGGGTTAGGAAGATTACCAACTCGCCTATTAATGTTGCCAGACCGGCTCCGGTCATTCCTAACCCAGAAGTTAGGAAATACAGCAAGGGCAGTGTTACGCACATTGTAAACAACCGTCCCAGCAAAATCTGATGGGCACGATTAAGAGAAACCAACAAAGGTTCTAGCGGCACATCCCACAAGTCCAGAATGGCAGTTAATGTCATCAGCAGCAGAAGTGTGCGGGTGCCAGACCACGGCACAGTCAGCAGCACATGCAACAACCAAGGCCCCAACACAAACACAATGGCCAGCACCGCTGCCGAGAACACACCAAGCACTTGCAAGATACGATGCGTTACCTGCCGGATAGATGCCCAGTCTCGCTTATCTTTCAAGGCCACCAGTTCTGGATACAAAGCTGGTGTCATCATCTGGGCCGGGCGCGCCAGACCATCAGAAATCTGCCACGTTACGTTATAAATGGCAGCACTCTGCGGGCCAAGAACGGCACCTACAATCATCACCGTTAAGCGCGAAGAAAGCCGTGCAAGCGCCTGATTGATGCTGACAGAAAAAATAAAGCGCCAGATACCCTTGATAGGGCTTACCCAAGGCACGCCGAATATACGGAAATTCTGCAACCCATCCGAGCGCAAAAGCAGATACGCGCCCATGCCGTAATTGATAAAAAATGATGCAACAGTTGAGAAATACCAGATCACCAAAAAACTGGTAAAAGACCAATGCCAGAACAGCCCCGCAAGGCTACCCACCAAACGGATCAACCCGCTTCCGCTATCTGCCAGTACAGAGAGTTCGTACCGATCCAGCAACCGCATCACGCCCATAGCGCCACCTGTGTTCATGAACAGAATAACTGTCATGTACCAAAACGGTGTAGCGGAAGACGCATCTCCCCAGCCTAAAAGATTTCCGAACCATTCACACAGCAGCAAGGCAACGCCCATACCTGCCACAGCGCCTACGCCATCCAGCAGCATGCAATGGCGTAAGAGCATCTGAAACGGGTGCCTGTCTCCCTTACGGTACAAGCTACTGCCGTATTGCAGCAAAGGTTGCCAAGATTGAAACCGCAACCCTGCTGAACAGGAGAGAACAAAAGAATTGATAAGCAGCAGAACACCATAATCCTGCAAGCCCAATGCACGTGCGCAAACTGCTGTGGTTATAAGTGATAGAGCCGCGCAAAACCCACGTCCCCCCAGAATATACCCGGTATTGCGAAAGACACGGACAAACAGAGCCTTAACCTGACTATTCATCATGCGTGCGTCTTACCCCAACCCGTATCTGGTCACTCATCTGTTTCCTCCCCGGCATAGTGACCCCGCTGGGCTGAGGCCTTGCCTGTTTGGGCTGCTTTAGAAGACTCCGCCAGCCAAGACAAATCTTGCACGCATTTTGTGCTGTTGTGCTGTACAGCCCTTCTTTTATTCACAGTTGCGTGAAAATAGCCCCTCTACGCGCCTCTTTTGGGGGTAGAACCCTTGCGTGATAGCCATTTTTCATCACACTGCAAGGCGCAAAAGCGGCTTTTTCCTGCGGATCTTTATCTGGAGAGCCTGTAGGAATCTGCTCTGTTTCAACTCAATCAAGGAGACAGGCTTATGGCTTGGACTGCACCAAAAGTTACCGAAATTCCGTTGGGCGCTGAAATCAACAGCTACGTTTGCGGCCAGAAGAAATAAGTCGGGGTTATGCCCAGCTTAGCCGCCAGCCATTACCGGTTTTAACGCCGGTTTTGCACTGGCGGCTTTTTTATTTAGATGTGTTGTTATGCTTGAAATTGTTGTTCTTGGTGCAGGTGCGGGTGGTGGCTTTCCGCAATGGAACTCTAACGCCCCGGCTTGCCGCCGCGCCCGTGCGGGAGACCCCGCAGCCCCTTCCCGCACGCAGGCATCTCTTGCCGTAAGCGGAGATGGCCAGCACTGGTATGTACTCAATGCCTCGCCCGATCTGCGCACCCAGATCAACCAGACACCGGATATGTTCCCGCGTGAAGGGCTACGCTCCACCCCCATTTCTGGCGTTGTGCTTACAAGTGGGGAAATAGACGCCATTACGGGCCTGCTCACCCTGCGCGAGCGGCAGCACTTTAATCTATATGCCACACAACCTGTGCTGGATCAGATCAACGCAAATCCTATTTTTAATGCACTAGATCGCACGCTTGTGCCACGCAGCGCCATGCAACCGGAGCACCCCATTTCCTTGGTTCCGGCTGAGTTTAGCATCATGCCCTTTATTGTACCGGGCAAAGTCCCCCTTTACGCAGAAAAGGCCGAAAACCCTGCTGAAATCATGAGCAATGGGGAAAACATTGGGCTGGAAATAACGGATGGCCGCGCCCGAGTCCTGTTTATTCCCGGCTGCGCGATGATGACAGATGCCCTACGCAACCGCATAAATGGCGCAGATGTTGTGTTTTTTGATGGCACGTTGTGGACAGATGATGAAATGATCCGCGCCGGACTGGGCAGCAAAACCGGGCACCGCATGGGCCACATGTCCATTGCAGATGAGCCCGGTGGCACCATTGCCGCCTTCCGCCCTTTACATGTGAAACGTAAAATTCTCATCCACATCAATAATTCCAACCCTATTCTCTTGGCCGATTCACCAGAGCGCCATGCCGTAGAGCAAGCAGGATGGGATGTTGCATTTGATGGAATGAAAGTCTCGCTATGACCACCCAACTGCTCACCCCGAATGAACTGGAACAAGCCCTGCGTGCCATAGGCGCAGAACGCTACCACAATCTGCACCCTTTCCATCGCGCATTGCACGATGGTAAACTGAACAAAGGACAGGTTCAGGCATGGGCGTTGAACAGATATTACTATCAGGCCAGCATTCCCGCTAAAGATGCCTCTCTTCTCGCACGCCTTCCCACTGCCGAATTGCGGCGTGAATGGCGGAGACGGTTAGAAGACCATGATGGCACAGAACCGGGCTCCGGCGGCGTAGCGCGCTGGCTGAAGCTTACGGATGGCCTGGGGCTGGATCGTGCCTATGTCGAATCACTCGAAGGTCTGCTGCCTGGCACAAAGTTTGCTGTAGAGGCGTATGTGCATTTTGTGCGCGAACGTTCTGTGCTGGAGGCTATTGCTTCCTCCCTGACAGAACTGTTCTCCCCCACCATTATCAGCGAGCGTGTTTCGGGCATGTTGCAGAACTATGCCTTTATTACCGAAGAAACACTGGCTTACTTTAAGCCGCGCCTGACACAGGCACCACAGGATTCTGCTTTTGCGCTTGCTTATGTAAAGGAGCACGCTCGCACAGTGGAGCAACAGCAGAGTGTGCTCAACGCACTTAAATTTAAATGCGGCGTGCTATGGTCCATGCTGGATGCGCTGGATTATGCTTACGTCACGCCCGCTCGTATTCCACCTGGTTCTTTCCGCCCAGAAACTGCAGCATGAGCCAAACACCTGATACTTCCATGATTTCTGAAAGCAGTATCCTCCGATTTGCGCGAGGCACACGCCTGCAATATGACCGCGTGCGGGAAGTATGGTTCATTCAAGCGCCTGAACGCGCCTTTCATGCAGACCCTATCGCGGTTGAAGTGCTGCGACTGATAAATGGTACTCGCAATGTGGGAGATATATTAGAGCTGCTCTGCCAAAAATTTTCCGCCCCGCGGGATATTATTGCACGGGATGTGCTAGCCCTTTTGCAGGATCTGACCACCAAGCAGGTGTTGCTGGCAGTATGAGCATGCCTCCCCCTCCCATGAGCCTGCTTGCAGAACTCACGCACCGTTGCCCTTTACAGTGCCCTTACTGTTCCAACCCTTTACAACTGGAACCACGCACACAGGAACTCAGCACACAAGACTGGAAACATGTGCTGAGCGAAGCATCTGAAATGGGCGTATTGCAAGTTCACTTTTCTGGTGGTGAGCCTATGGCAAGGCCAGATCTACCCGAACTTATCGCCCATGCCGCCAAAGCAGGATTATATAGCAACCTGATTACCTCTGGCGTGCTGCTCAATGCCAAAAACCTGCAAGAACTGGCTGATGCTGGGTTGGACCATATCCAGCTTTCCTTTCAGGATGCCGAAGCTGAAAGCGCAGACCATATTGCCCATATGAAAGGCGCCCACGCCAAAAAGCTGGAAGCGGCACAACTTATTAAGGCCGAAGGGCTGCCCCTTACACTGAATTTTGTAATCCATCGGCAAAACTGTGAACGTGTGCCAGCTATGCTGGCCTTAGCTGAACAGCTTGGGGCCAGACGCATAGAAATTGCGCATACGCAATATTATGGCTGGGGGCTACTCAACCGTAATGCGTTACTGCCCAGCCGTGCTCAGGTTGAAGAAACAGAAAAAATTGTTGCTGAAGCACGCACCCGTCTCGCTGGCCGCATGAGCATAGATTTTGTAACGCCAGATTATTATGCAGACCGGCCCAAACCCTGCATGGGTGGGTGGGGCCAACGCTTTCTAAACGTTTCTCCTGTAGGCAAAGTGCTGCCATGCCATGCTGCAGAGAGCATTCCGGGCATTCAGATGCCTTCTGTTACAGAAGGTTCTCTGGCCGATATCTGGGAAAATGCACCCCTGTTTCGCCTGTTCCGTGGCACAGATTGGATGCCCGAACCATGCCAGTCCTGCGCGTTCAAGGAAGATGATTGGGGCGGATGCCGCTGCCAAGCCTTGGCTCTAGCGGGAGATGCTACGGCGACTGACCCTGTGTGCCACCGTGCACCGGATCATGATCTTATTGCCCAAGCTATAACAGAGCGCCCAAAAACGCCCCCACCTTTCCATTATAGGCGCTATGGCAACGCCAAAACCTCAAGCAGATAAAAAATTACCCAACCAACCCAAATAAGATAATCGGGCTGGTTGGGATAAACCTTAAAACAGATTAAGCTGCTGTTTTACGATTTGCCTTGAAAACACCGCTAGCAAATTCCCAGCACCGCCCAACATCACGAATAACGCGTGCAATGGCAGGCGTGGTTGTTGGGCGCAGCAGGCGTGGATCATAGCCGGAAAAACGCCGGTCATCCTCATCCAGACAAAGCTGCATGAAATCAGGCAGATTGATCTGAATGTTGGTAACTTCCTTGGTGCCTGTTACCGTAAAATTGTTGTCCTGCGTATGTACCTGGCCGTTATCATCCACCGTGCGCACAAGAGACAAGCGCTCGTAGCCAAGGAATGCCCAAACAGCCAGAACCTTCAGCTCAAAGTAAGGCCGACGCCACCAGGGCATAACAGCCCGGTTCCATGCCAACCAGTTGGCAAACAGAAGAATATGGCGGCATTCCTCCTGCATGATAGGTTCAAACGTGTCTGTCAGTTCAGGCGGAAAATAGCCAGAACGCTTGGCCAGTTCGAACATGCCAAAGGCAAAAAAACTGTCCGCACATTCAGAAAAACCTGTCACCAGATACGCCCACTCAACATCCTTGGGCTCAACGTAAGGAGGTTCCGGCGCCATAGGGATATCATAGGCTGCCACCATTTTGGACAGCACTTCCTTATGCCGGTTTTCCTCCCACGCATTGCGGGAGATGGCATCCTTCATATCTGGGTCTGTAACCAGATTAGCATAAGCAGCCATGCGCAAGCGGGCTTTGCCTTCCGTCTGCACGGCGATATCCCAGATAGGCAGGGACGTTATGCGCTTGAGCGTTTCTGGGTCCAATTTAGGCCAATTGATAACGGATGGCCTGTAAGGATTAAACGTCTCGCGGAACATTTCCGCCAAGGCATGTTTATGCGCCTCAGACCCCGGCGTAAGCGGCCCTTTTACGGGGCTTACCCAATGGCGGGCACGATAATCAGCCTCTTCCACTGCAGCCTCATTGGGCGGCGGAGGCAAATCATCCATGCTTTCAGGCAGATGAGAATAGATATCGCTCAGAGAACCCATGTGAGGAACCTGTTTTCTAGGGATCTTGCCTCATACGACACCCAACCTTTTGGGCAGACATTCTGGCAGATCCAGTAACGCAAACGCGCCTGCCTCGCCCAATCCAAAGTTGGAAATGCGAAGCAGGCGCGATGTGTATTAGTGCAGATCAGATAGCTTTGAAATGATCTTGGTCACTAAGCCGTAATCAATCGCTTCCTTGGCAGACATCCAATAGTTGCGATCCGTATCTTTTGCGACTTTTTCATAGCTATGGCCGGTTTCTTGAGCGAAAATCCGGTTTAGCCGTTCACGCATCTTGATAATTTCACGCGCTTCAATGTCGATATCCGTTGCCGGACCACGCACGCCACCCATCGGCTGATGCAGCAAAAAGCGTGTATTGGGTAAGCAGAATCGGCGCTCTTTATGCCCGGCGGCAAAAATCAGCGCACCAGCAGATGCCACCCAGCCTGTGCCAATCATGTTGATCGGGGCAATCGAATCGACAAAGCGGATCATGTCATGGATTGTGTCACCACTTTCCACATGCCCACCGGGAGAATTGACATAGACATCAATCGGCTGGTCAGATTCACCAGCCAGCGCCAAAAGGCGGCCCGTTACATCTCGGGCGATTTTATCATCAATTCCGCCAAAAATCAGCACTTTCCGCTGCTTGAACAACTTGTGTTCCAGTTCGCCATGCGGGGCGCCGGCTGTTTTTTCTTCTGCCTTCTCCGGGGCTGCCGGAGTTTCCGGTTCGTCATCCATCTTGATGGCGTTACGGGGGAAAATGCCCGTCATTGCTTTCTCCGCATGTTCTGTATCTGTGTACATTCCCTTATCCTGCGCTGCCTAAGGCTGCCTGCCAAGGGGCAATCATGTGCTGTCTCGCCAGCCGGGACGGAAAAGGGTAAGGTGCGCTCTGTCTTACTGTCTGGTTTCCATTAGTCGGAGTATCCGCGCTGCCATGCCGCAACCCAGCTTAGAACACAAGCGGACACCCCGCAGCGCCATAGGTCTAAATGCTGTACGGCTTGGAGTGCTCATGGCTTCTGGTGCGCTTCTTCTTGGCGGATGCAGCCCCCATAAGGATGCCGTTGATGGCACGCTTTCTTGGGTGCAGCATATGCGCGGTGGGGTTATTGCTTCTCAACGCCCCCCGCCGCCCGGTATTTACGATCCCTACCCGCATGTTGGCCTTACCCCCACACAAGCGCCGGAAATGCCCTCCCCCCAAGATCGCGCGCTGGTAACTCAAGGGCTGATTCGTGAGCGCAATCTGGCTTACCGGACAGTCGCTGCCAATGGCAGCATTATCCCCAATATTCCGCCTCCGCCTTCTGCTACAGCACAGCCTCCGGCAAAAGCGGCCCCTTCTGCTGCGTCCTCTCCCCAGCAAAATGGCGCGGCACAAGATGGCTCTCAACAGGCCAGCCTGCCAGAAGGCGTAAGTGGTGCCATTATGGATGCTGCGAATTCCTCACCAAACCAAAATACGCAAAACGCTGCGTCCCCAACCGGCAAGGCATCTTCCAAGGATAGCCACGCTAACAAGGCGCAGGATAAAACAGCAGAAGCCGAACCAGAAGTTGGCATGCCAGCAGTGCGCCCAAAAGCCGCACAAACAGAAATACCGGCCTCTGATATTCCGCAGATTCCAGATGGCCCTCCCACAGCCCCATCTTTTCCGGGCTTTGATGTGCCTTCCGATGCGCATGTGCCAGATACCATCAAGCCAAACTATGATCTGGTTGATGTAAAAGGCACTTCTTTCCATTTTGTGCCACAGTCAGATGTGCTGTCCAGCGGGCAGGAAAATACGCTCAGCAAACTCAAAGCGGATCACCCTAATGGGCCATTCTTTATCCGTGGGTTTGGTAATGCTCTTTCATTAAGCGCGCAGGATCAGTCTGATGCTGTAAAACTTGGGATTTTGCGGGCTCAACGTTTGGCAACAGCACTGGTAAATCTTGGCGTGCCTTCCTCCAGCATTCATGTACGGGGGGATGCCTTTGGCACAGGTGCCAAAGTGGCGACCAGCCCCTGAAACTCACTTACAAAAGTGTCATTCCAGCATTTTGGGCAGAGTGAGGAGTTGCCTGTTCTGCTCTGACGATTACTATGCTTCTTCCCACAAACCTGCGGGGGGTTCCTTACCCCCTGTTTCTTTAGAGCATTAAAAACCCATGACTGAAGAATTCCATCGCATCCGCCGTCTGCCGCCTTATGTATTTGCCTCGGTAAACCAGGCCAAGGCAGCAGCCCGCGCGCGGGGCGAGGATATTATTGACCTCGGCATGGGCAATCCAGATACCCCCACCCCGCAGCACATTGTTAATAAACTGCTGGAAACGGTGCAGGATCCTCGTACCCACCGTTATTCTGTTAGTCGCGGTATTCCGGGGCTACGCAAGGCTGTTGCTGGGTATTATGAACGTCGCTTTCACGTTGGGCTGGACCCGGACAAGGAAGTGATTGTCACACTGGGCTCCAAGGAAGGGTTAGCCAATCTGGCTTCCGCTATTACCAGCCCGGGGGACACCATTTTGGTGCCTAACCCCTCCTACCCCATTCATCAGTTTGGCTTTATTATTGCCGGGGCTTCCATCCGCTCCATTCCGGCAACGCCGGATGAAAACATGCTGCGCGCGCTAGAGCGGGCTGTACGCCATTCCGTGCCCAAGCCCACCGCGTTGATTGTAAACTTTCCGTCCAACCCAACGGCCTATCTGGCTGATTTGGATTTTTATAAGGAATTAGTTGCTTTCTGCCGCAAGGAAGAAATATGGATTCTGTCTGATCTGGCATATGCTGAAATCTATTTTGGTGATCTTGTGCCTCCTTCCATTTTGGCCGTGCCGGGCGCGAAAGATATTGCTGTAGAATTCACATCTCTTTCCAAAACCTATTCCATGGCTGGGTGGCGCGTAGGCTTTGCTGCGGGTAATGAGCGCCTAATTGCAGCACTTACCCGCATTAAATCTTATCTGGATTATGGTGCCTTCACGCCTATTCAGGTAGCTGCTGTAACCGCCCTTAACGGCCCGCAGGACTGTGTGGCTGACTTGCGTGCTCTTTATAAAGACCGGCGCGATGTGCTGATTCGCGGCCTACACGGAGCTGGATGGGATGTTCCTTCTCCAGAAGGTTCCATGTTTGCTTGGGCCCCTATTCCTGAGCCGTTCCGTGAAATGGGCAGTGTTGCCTTTTCCAAACTCCTTCTGGAAGAAGCTGGCGTGGCTGTGGCTCCTGGCCTTGGCTTTGGTGAATATGGTGATGACCATGTTCGTATCGGGTTGGTTGAAAACACCCAGCGCCTGCGTCAGGCCCTGCGTTCCATTCGTGGGTTCCTGTCTGCGCATGGTATCTCGCCATCTTCTTCTTCCTCTACCAAAAAGCCGGAGCCTGTTGCACCGTGACATCCTGTTCCAATTCTTCTCCTCTTCGTCTTGGTATTGCCGGTCTGGGCACGGTTGGCGCTGGCGTTATTCGCCTGCTGCGTATGAATGCAGATCTGCTGAGCGCCCGCGCAGGCCGCAAACTGGAAGTGGTGGCCGTAAGCGCTCGAGACCGCACGCGCGACCGCGGCATAGATGTTTCCACGTTACATTGGCATGATAACCCGCTGGATCTGGTTTCAGCCCCAGATGTCGATGTTGTTGTAGAGTTGATTGGTGGAAGCGAAGGCCCGGCCCGTGCGCTGGTAGAAAAAGCGCTGGCTGCTGGCAAACCAGTTGTAACCGCCAATAAAGCTCTTCTTGCTGTTCACGGCTCCGCCCTTGCCAAGCTTAGTGCAGACAACAACGCTCCCCTGTTGTTTGAAGCCGCCGTAGCAGGCGGCATCCCTGCCATTAAAACAGTGCGAGAAGGCTTGGCCGCAGACAAATTCCTGCATGTTGGCGGCATCCTGAACGGCACGTGCAACTATATTCTTACCGTAATGCGTGAAACGGGTAAGGATTTCGATCTGGTGCTGAAAGATGCACAGGATCTGGGATATGCAGAAGCCGACCCTTCCACCGATATTGATGGCATAGATGCAGCCCACAAACTGACAATTCTGGCAGGCTTGGCTTTTGGTCGCCCAGTAGCATTTGATTCCGTGCAGGTAGAAGGCATCCGCCAAATTGGCGCCATTGACTTTGCTTTTGCTCGCACCCTTGGCTACCGCATCAAACTTCTGGGCCTTGCCCGGCTGACAGATGCAGGCCTGCAAGCGCGTGTTGCACCTTGCCTGCTGCCACACAACGCACCTATTGCGCAGGTGGATGGCGTGTTTAACGCCGTTGTGGCTGAAGGTGAATTTGTTGGCCGTATCATGCTGGAAGGCCGCGGTGCCGGTGCTGGCCCAACAGCCTGTGCCGTAACCGCGGATCTGATTGATATTGCCCGTGGCCACACCATTCCGGTATGGGGCGTGCAGGCCAGTGCAGAACCTGCATTGCGTGCTTGCCCTGCTGGCACCGGAGCAGGCGCTTTCTATCTCCGCCTCATGGTAGAAGACCGCTCCGGCGTTATTGCAGACATTACAGCTGTCTTGCGTGATTGCGGTGTTTCCTTGCGCAGCATGCTTCAGCATCCTGCGGAAAATGAGACAACACCGTATGTTCCGCTTGTTCTGGTTACGCATCAGACATCAGAAGCCGCCATGCAGGATGCCATCACCAAAATAGATGCATTGAGCGTGGTGACGGACAGCCCTGTGATGATTCGGATCGAAACAGCCTGATTCTAGCCACCTTTTCCGGTATCATAGACTTTTAAGCAAGGATCCTGTTTCTGATGTCTGATTCCATAGGCCCCTCTCCTTTTGTTGTTTCTGATCGCAATCTGGCGCTTGAGCTGGTGCGTGTCACGGAAGCCGCTGCTCTGGCTTCCGCCCGGTGGACAGGACGTGGCCGCAAAAACGATGCGGATGGCGCTGCCGTAGAAGCCATGCGCACAGCATTTGATACCGTAGCCATTGATGGCATGGTGGTGATTGGTGAGGGGGAAATGGATGAAGCCCCCATGCTTTATATTGGTGAAAAAGTAGGCTCTGGCGGCCCCGGCATGGATATTGCCGTGGACCCGCTAGAAGGCACCAATCTTTGCGCCAAAGATATGCCAAATGCCATTACCGTAGTGGCACTGGCAGAACGTGGTAACTTCCTGCATGCGCCAGATATTTATATGGACAAGATTGTGGTTGGCCCCAATCTGCCCGAAGGTGTTGTTGATCTGGATAATTCCATTGAAAACAACCTGAAAAATCTGGCCAAAGCCAAAGGCAAAAGTGTTCAGGATCTTCTGCTCTGCACACTTGACCGGGAACGGCATGAAGAAATGATTGCCCGCGCCCGTGCTGCCGGTGCGCGTGTGCGCCTGCTGACAGATGGCGATGTGGCTGGCGGAATTGCCGCCTGCCTTGATACCAGTCAGGTTGATATTTATGTAGGCTCTGGCGGTGCACCTGAAGGTGTGCTGACTGCGGCTGCCATTCGCTGCGTAGAAGGGCAAATGCAAGGACGGCTGCTGTTTGAAGATGAAGGACAGCGTGAACGCGCCCGCAAAATGAACCCTGGCAAAGACCCCGATCGCAAGCTGGGCCTGCATGATCTGGCTGCCGGCTCTGTGTTGTTTTCTGCCACGGGTGTAACCACTGGCACGTTGCTGCGTGGTGTTCGGCAGTTGCCGCATCAGGCCATTACGCATTCTCTGGTTATGCGTTCCAAATCTGGAACGGTGCGCTTTATTGAAGGCCACCATAATTTCAAAACTAAAACATGGGCTCCGCAATAAACAGCTCTGAATTGTGATGCAAAGCAGCACCTTGCAACTTACCGAACAACCTGAAGAAACTTCCACGCCTGCTGTATTAGGGGTGGAAGCCAGCTTTGTTGGGCGGCGTTGGATTTGGCGTGCCGGGGCAGAAGATCCTGCTCTGATGCGTCTGGGGGCTGCTTTGGCTCAACAACTGGGTATTCCAGAAATTATTGGCCGTTTGCTGGCCATACGCCAGATTACACCGGATCAAGCCCCTCATTTTCTGGAACCCAAGTTGCGGGCACTTATGCCCGATCCTTCCACTCTCACGGATATGGATAAGGCTGCTGCCCGCATGGCAAAAGCTGTCCAGAATCGTGAAGTAATTGGGATTTTTGGTGATTATGACGTGGATGGTGCCTGCGCCTCCGCCATTCTTGCCTCTTTTTTTGAAGAACTCGGCTGCACTGTTCATACCCATATTCCGGACAGAATGACCGAAGGATATGGCCCTAACGTAGCCGCACTGGATAATTTGGTGGCGCAGGGCGCTTCCATATTGATTTGTGTGGATTGCGGCACCGCTTCGGCAGATATTTTGTGTCAGATGACAGACAAAGCCGATGTGATTGTGCTGGATCATCACAAATCGGAAGATGCCCTTCCCCCTATTCTGGCAACGGTCAACCCTAACCGGCCAGACTGCCCCTCTGGCCTGCATCATATTTGCGCAGCAGCCCTTGCCTTTCTTGCCGCAGTTGCCACTACGAGAGATCTGAGGCGTGCAGACTGGTTTACAGCAAACCAGCCTCCGCCCGATCTTATGCGCCAGCTTGATCTGGTGGCTTTGGCAACGGTTTGTGATGTTATGCCACTGCATGGGCTTAACCGTGCGTTTGTAACGCAAGGGCTTAAAATTATGGCCCGCCGCCAACGTACTGGCCTGAATGCACTTATGGAAATTGCTGGCGTTACCAAAGCGCCAGATGCTTTTTCCTGCGGCTTTGCGTTAGGGCCTCGTATTAATGCGGGCGGCCGTATTGCAGAAGCAGCCTTAGGCCTCCGCCTGCTGCGTTGCCCAGATAACTTTGAAGCACGCCAGATGGCCGAACGTCTGGATGCCGTAAACCGCCGTCGGCAAGGTGTTGAGGCCGATATTCTGGATCTTGCCATGCAACAGGCAGAAGCTCAGAAAAAAGCCGGACACGCTGTTATTATGCTAGCGGGGAAAGATTGGCATCCCGGTGTTGTCGGTATTGTAGCGGGGCGTATTAAGGAACGGTTCAATCGCCCTGCTCTTGTAGGCGCAGAACAAGAAGATGGCACGATTAAAGGTTCTGGCCGCTCTGTTCCCGGCTTAGATCTTGGCACCGTGATTATTGCAGCCCGTCAGGCAGGTATGTTGAAAACCGGTGGGGGCCATGCCATGGCTGCTGGTTTTTCCCTTACAGCAGATAAGCTGGAAGAATTTCATACCTTTCTAGATACTCGGTTGGCACAGGCTGCCACGCTTCCAGAAAAAGTGCCGCTTACAGTAGATGCGGTGGTGGCTATTTCTGGCGCCACGGCTGAATTAGCGCAAGACATGGGTGCCCTTGCACCGTTTGGTGCTGGAAACCCAGAACCTCTGCTGGCCATACCACGCGTAACAGTTATACGTGCAGATCGCATTGGCCGCGATGGCAATACGCTGCGTCTGCTTTTAAAGGGTGAAAATAACGGCCGGTTGAAAGCGCTTCTGTTCCGCGCGCATGAAAACCCACTCGCGGCCAAACTGGAAGATACAACACGCCCGGCCCTGCATCTTGCAGGGTATTTGCGGGCAGAAAGCTGGAACGGCAGAACAGACGCCACATTTTTCATTCAAGACGCTGCGGCTGCCTGATCGTAAGCATTCCTTTATACGCTCAAACAAATATAAGCATCTTGGCGTTTCCTGCCTGCATGGCCTGCAATTAGGAAACGCCAAAGCTTATTACGTATTCTAGGAGGTTTCTTCGCGCCGGGCCTGAACTTCCTTCTTCATGGCCGCCTGCACTTTTTCAAACGCACGCACCTCAATCTGGCGCACCCGCTCGCGCGAGATACCATATTCGTGCGCCAGTTCTTCTAACGTTGAGGGATCATCCTTTAACCGGCGTTCCGTAAAAATCCGGCGTTCACGTTCGTTCAGATTTTCCATCGCGGAAGAAAGCAGCGCTTTACGGCCAGAAAGTTCCTCATTCTCAGCGTAAACGTCTTCCTGATTGGTGTGATCATCAACCAACCGGTCTTGCCATTCACTATCCTGATCGGCCCGCATGGGTGCATTCAGGCTATGGTCTGGGGCTGCCATGCGGCGGTTCATATCCACCACATCCTGTTCAGAAACACCCAGTGTTGTGGCAATCTTGTTCACCTGCTCTGGCTTCAGATCACCATCATCAATGGCCTGCATCTGTCCTTTCAGGCGGCGCAGATTGAAGAACAGCTTTTTCTGAGCCGCAGTGGTGCCCATTTTCACCAAAGACCAACTATGCAGGATGTATTCCTGAATGGCTGCACGAATCCACCACATGGCATATGTGGCCAAGCGGAACCCTTTTTCTGGATCAAACCGCTTTACGGCCTGCATCATGCCAATATTGCCTTCGCTAATCAGTTCATTGATTGGCAGGCCATAACCACGGTAACCCATGGCAATTTTTGCAACCAAACGCAGATGAGAAGTTACAAGCTGATGCGCGGCTTTAACGTCTCCTTTATCGCGCCACAGACGTGAAAGGCTGAGTTCCTCTTCTGGTGTGAGGAGAGGATATTTGCGGATTTCCTGAAGGTACCTTGAAAGATTGTTTTCAGGCCCAACATTGATAACGGAAGATACCATGTGCTGACTACTCCCCTGAACTGGAAACTCCCTTGAATGCTTTGGGTTCCCGTAATGCCCGCAATGCATTCATAAAAAGAGGCAAGATCCAGTCATGCGATGGACAGATGTCTTAACCCTCAATTCCTCTGCCCTCCGTATGAGCGGCAAACTGAAAAGAGGCTCTCCCACCAGTTCGGCTACGGTTTCCAAGGCCTAGTGGGTGCAATAGGGTGCGCTGGAAAAAGCACATGTGTCAAGAATTCTAAGATGCATGGCAGAAGACAGCCATATTTCTGGACCTGTGCAGTCCTGTTTCTCGTTTCCGAATCGAAAAACCTATTCCTGATCAGCCTTCAAGCTGCGTTCCAATGCCTGCATATCTTCCGGCATAGGGGTTTCAAACAACAATTTTTCACCCGTTCTGGGATGTATAAACCCCAACCGCGCTGCATGAAGAGCTTGGCGCGGAAAATCCAGAGCAGCAGCACGGGCTGCAGAAGGCAGTACACGAGAGGCTGCGGGAATCCGACGCAGATACAGCGGGTCACCTATCAAAGGGTGTCCGTTCGCAGAAAAATGCACACGGATCTGGTGTGTGCGCCCTGTGGCCAACTTGCAGGCCACAAGGGCAGCCCCCGTGCCAAAAGCCTGCAACGTGCGGTAATGTGTGAGCGCCCATTTTCCGCCTTTGGGGGTGAGCGCCATGCGCTTGCGGTCTCGCTTATCGCGCCCGATTGCCCCTTCAAAATCTCCCTCCGCCGGATTGGGTAGCCCCCAGCAAAAGGCCAAGTAGGTACGGTCTATCCGACGAGCGGCAAAATCTTCTGACAAGGCTTGATGCGCCATCTCTGTTTTAGCTGCCACCATAACGCCAGAGGTATCTTTATCCAGCCGATGCACAATACCCGGGCGGCGTTCTCCCCCAATACCTTTCAGGCTTTCACCACAATGGGCAATCAGGCCATTAACCAGCGTACCTGTCTCATTCCCCGGTGCGGGATGCACAACAAGGCCCGCAGGCTTATCCAGCACAATCAGATCATCATCTTCATACAAAACGATGAAAGAAATATCCTCTCCTTGCGGCACTGCGGGGGCTGCGGGTGGAATGGTCAATTCCACTTTCATGCCGGCACGAGCTATGGCTGCTGGTTCTCTTATGCACACGCCATCACACTTAAGGTGCCCTTCTTCAATCAGGCTTTTAATGCGTGAGCGTGAAAGCGTTTCCATTATAGCTACCAGAAAACGGTCAATCCGTTCTCCTGCCTGCTCTGGCGTTACTGTAAAGGAGAAGGATGTTTCCTTTACGGGCAAAGATGGATCATAACCATTTTGCATTATAACCATCTGTGCCAACACCTATCCGTTTTTCGAGTTTCATGCAGAAGGAAAAGATGAAAACGCACAAAGCCTTTTCCACTGCACACCGTCAAGCACAGGATACTATGCCGGGTCTCAAGAACACGCTGCCAGACCTTACTGCTGTGCAAGTTACATATCGTGCCAGCATCTATAAACGGCTGTTTATCCTTGGTTGTCTGGCTATAGGGGTTGTACTTTCACTTGGTGCCAATTTTCTGGTTGGGCCTGCTCATCTCTCTCCAACCCTCTTTTTGCATACACTGTTCAATTCAGCATCTGTACCGCAGCAAACTGCCATTATTGTATGGCAAATTCGGATGCCTTATGCCCTCATGGCTGCCTGCATAGGTGGCGCTCTGGGCTTGGCAGGTGCAGAAATGCAGACAGTTCTGGCCAATCCATTAGCCAGCCCATTTACATTAGGTGTTTCCGCTGCCGGAGCGTTTGGAGCTTCTTTAGCTATTGTTTTACAATGGCACATTACAGGCGTGCCCGATAACTGGCTGGTAGCAGGGTGTGCCTTTGTGTTCTCGGTCTTCTCCGTTTTTGCATTGGATATGCTAACACGCTTCCGACAAGCCGATACCAGCACGGTTATTCTTTGTGGGGTTGCGCTTGTTTTTTCGTTTCAGGCGCTTGTTGCTCTTATGCAATTTGTTGCCAGTGAAGATACGCTGCAAGATCTGGTTTTCTGGACACTCGGCAGCCTCAGCCGTGCTACATGGGCCTCTTTAGCTTTGTTGGCTGGCAGCCTGGTTCTTATTTTTCCACTCTCTTTGCGCTCTGCTGGAAGGCTAACTCTTTTAAGAATGGGAGAAGAGCGCGCCGCCAGTCTTGGGGTGGATGTCCCGCGGCTGCGCCGAGCAACGCTTTTACGTATCAGTTTTTTATGCGCTCTTTCCGTTGCTTTTGTGGGCGTGATCGGGTTTGTGGGATTAGTAGCCCCACATATTGCACGCAGACTGGTGGGAGAAGATCATTATTTCAGCCTATCCGGCAGCTTACTCACCGGCGCACTTATTTTGTCTGTTTCTTCTTTGGTTGCGCGTATTTTGGTGCCGGGCATTGTGGTGCCTCTTGGTATTATTACTTCACTGGTGGGCATTCCATTCTTTCTGGCCATTATCCTTAAACAGCGGCCAATGGTATGACAGCAGGCAAATATTCCTCTGGCCTGATAGCACAAAATCTCACCGTCCATTATGGACGCAATACGGTGCTGGATGATCTAACAACACCTCGCTTTCCACATGGGCGTATCTGTGCCCTGCTGGGGCCAAATGGCAGCGGCAAATCCACCTTGTTACGCGCCATGAGTGGCCTATTACCTGCTCAAGGCACTATTGCGCTGGATGGTCTTCAGCTTACCAGCATGCGTTTGCCTGAACGTTCCCAACACTGCCTGTATCTTCCGCAAGCCCTGCCCGCACCTGTTAATATCACTGCGCTAGAAGCTATGCTGGCTGCAAAACGTGTTATGCCCAACAAGCAAGGGCAACGTTTTGCTGATGCCCCAAATGAAGAAGATATTGAGGTTTCACTAAGCCTTTTGGAACAATTTAATATTGCTCATCTGGCATTGCGAAAATTGAATGAGCTTTCCGGCGGTCAACGTCAGCTCATTGGTCTGGCTCAGGCTCTTGGCCGCCAACCGCAGGCCTTGTTGCTGGATGAACCACTTAGTGCGCTGGATCTGCATTATCAGTATGCTGTTACAAAACTACTCACGCAGATCACGCGTGCAAACAACCTTGTTACAGTGATGGTGCTACATGATCTGAACATCGCGTTAAACTTGTGCGACCTGGTTTGTGTGCTGCACGAAGGCCGTATTATTGCCTCCGGCCCTCCGGCGGAGGTTTTAACTCCAGCATTGTTACGCACTGTGTACCGCGTAGCGGCACGCATTGAAACCACAGCCGATAACCACCGCTTTATCGTCATTACCGGTTGCGTATAAGCGGCGATTACGTGCCACAGAATGTATATCTTACGCGCTCTTCAGGCTGGGGTGGCTGCGCATACCGCGCCATATCTGCCTGCTCTGTATAAGGTGATGCGGTAAGGCGCAGCATTTCCTCAAACAGCGTATAATCATCATTATTCACAGCAGTGCCGATCATGGACTCTATCAGATGGTTGCGCGGAATATAACACGGGTTTACGCAGCGCATATTCTCTGCCCGTATCGCTGGCACCTCTTCCGCTTCCTGCGTTAAGCGCTGCCGCCATTGATGCAGCCAGGGCTGCATACCCTCTAACGTATCGGGCACATACTCACCCGCTATCACACGCTCATCACTCAAACTGCGGAAGGTATTGGTGAAATCAGCCTGATGCTCCTGCATCTGAGCAAACAAAGCATGGAAGAATGTTTCATCCTTGGCTTGCTGTGTTTTTAAACCAAGTTTTGCACGCAATCCCGCAAAATATGCGCCATGGAACAGTCCACCAAATTGCTCAAGCGCCTGCCCGGCCAAGGCCACGCCTTCATCTTCATCCTCAGAAAGAAGTGGCAACAAGGCTTCCGCCAAGCGCGTAAGATTCCACAAGGCGATTGTTGGCTGATTGGTAAAGGCGTAACGCCCGCGCTCATCAATAAAACTGAACACGGTATTGGGGTCATACTGATCCATAAAAGCGCAGGGACCATAATCTATGGTTTCCCCTGATACGGCCATATTATCCGTATTCATTACACCATGAATAAACCCAACCAGCATCCACTGCGCGATAAGCTTGGCTTGAGCCGCAATAACCTGCTGAAGAAACTCCAGATACGGCGCTGGGCCTTGTGCTACCTGCGGGTAATGCCGGGCAATGGCAAAATCCGCCAAAATCCGCAGCCCTGCCAAATCCTGCCGCGATGCAAAATACTGAAACGTGCCAACCCGGATATGGCTGGAAGCCACACGTGCCAGAACAGCCCCAGGCAACATGGTTTCACGTAAAACAGCCATGCCTGTTTTTACGGCAGCCAACGCACGAGTTGTGGGAATACCTAAGGCGTGCATGGCCTCACTGACCACATATTCACGCAACACAGGCCCCAGCACAGCGCGGCCATCCCCCCTACGTGAAAACGGTGTAGGGCCAGAACCTTTAAGCTGCACTTCCCACACATGGCCCTGAGCATCCTGCACATCCCCCAGCAACAAGGCGCGCCCATCGCCCAAATGCGGATTAAAGCTGCCAAACTGATGCCCCGCATACGCCGTGGAAAGTGGATCCACACCTTCTGGCATTGCACTGCCAGATAACATAGCCACGCCCTGCGGGCTGGCCAGCCATTGTGCATCCAGCCCAAGTTGTTCTGCCAAGGCGTAATTCAACCGGATCAGCTTGGGATCTGGCGCAGGAGAAAGAGGCGCGCTGGCATAAAACCGCTCTGGCAATGCTGCATAGCTTTGTTGGAAAGGAAGTGGTGCCATAACGCATTTCTCCGAAAAAAGACGGAAGTGCCCAGGTGGCCCGATAACAGCCTGCCTTGCCGAAAACAGCCACCTATTCCGCCAGATGCAAAACCGCCCTACGGGGCATGCCTGTCTGGCTCTCTGGCACATAAAGCATGAACATGATAGGAAAAGCCCCATCAAGCCTGCCAACTCAGACCTAAGATATAAGAACGTCTGATAGCAAAAAAAGAACCGAGGCAACGGAGCCGCCAGACTATCTGGCTCAGACCCCAGCGCCGTGGAGACAGCAGAACCCATGACCACCGAATCTGACACCGCCTTCAAGATTACCCGCAAAACAGACATTACCCCCGCAGCAGAGCGGGAAGCCATGCTGGCCAATCCGGGTTTTGGCCGCGTTTTTACCGACCACATGGCTGTTGTCACCTATACGGAAGGTAAGGGTTGGCATTCTGCTGAAATCCTGCCCCGCCAGCCATTGATGCTGGACCCTGCGGCATCCGTATTGCACTACGCGCAGGAAATTTTTGAAGGCATGAAGGCCTATCGCACTCCAGATGGCAGCGTGCAGCTTTTTCGCCCAGATGCAAATGCCCGCCGCTTCCGCCATTCTGCCGAACGTATGGCTATGGCGCAGGTGCCTGAAGAACTTTTTCTGGAAGCAGTCACCCAGCTTGTAAAACTGGATAAGGACTGGGTGCCCAAGCCAGAAGTCGGCACACTGTATATCCGCCCCTTCATGATTGCCACAGAAGCCGCGTTGGGCGTGAAACCGGCATCTGAATTCAAGTTTATTGTGATTGCCTGTGCCGCGGGTGAATATTTCTCCAAGGATGCCGGCCCGGTTTCTGTATGGGTGGAAGAACGCACTGTTCGTGCCTCCCGCGGGGGAACAGGTACGGCCAAGTGTGGTGGCAACTATGCCGCCAGCCTAACGGCCCAGATGGAAGGCAAGGAACATGGCTGCCATCAGGTTCTGTTCCTTGATGCGCAGGAACGCCGCTGGCTGGAAGAAATGGGTGGCATGAACGTAATGATGGTGTTTGAAGATGGCACCCTGCAAACACCTCCGCTGGATAGCGGCACCATTCTGCACGGCATTACGCGCGATTCCCTTCTCACCTTGGCGCGTGATCGTGGTCTTAAAGTAAAAGAAGAACGCTACGCTATTGATCAGCTTTATGGTGATGCCGATTCCGGCAAGCTGAAAGAAGTGTTTGCCTGTGGCACAGCCGCTGTTGTGACACCCATTGGCACCTTTAAAAGCACAGAAGGCGGCTGCACCATTGGTAACGGCCAGACAGGTGAGGTCACCAGCAGCCTACGTAAAGCTTTGTGCGATATCCAGTTTGGCCGCGCAGCAGACCCGCATGGCTGGGTTAAAAAAATTGGCTAACTTGCAGGTGCCTTTCCTGTAAACATACTCCCTATACCCCGGCCTTCGCCGGGGTATTTGTCTGTTACGGGCCTTAACACCCTCCAGAAAGCCAGGTGCCCAGTGCTGGACATCAAAACCCAAGGGGCATATCCAAACCCTATGGCTTTCTTTCTGCCTTCCCTTCCGCTTACACGGTTTGCATCAGTATGACAGAAACACCCCATCTGGTTCTGGTAGATGGCAGCGGCTTTATTTTCCGCGCCTTTCATGCCCTCCCGCCCATGACCAGCCCAGAAGGTGTGCCCGTAAATGCCGTTTACGGCTTTACCACCATGCTGGCTCGTTTGCTTAAAGACCATGTAGGCACCCATCTGGCTGTGTTATTTGATGCCAGCCGCCAGACATTCCGTTCAGAAATTTATCCGCAGTATAAAGCACACCGGCCCGAACCGCCTGAAGACCTGCGCCCCCAGTTCAGCCTGATCAGGGAGGCCACACAGGCCTTCAATGTGCCGGGCATCGAACTGCCCGGATGGGAAGCAGACGATCTTATTGCATCCTACGCAACAGCCATTCGGGCACAGGGCGGTACCTGCACCATTGTTTCTTCAGACAAAGATCTCATGCAGTTGGTGGGGGATGGCGTTTGCATGCTGGACCCAATCAAGCAAACACCTGTTGGTCCTGCAGAAGTGGAAACCAAATTTGGGGTGCCGCCTACAAAAGTAGTGGATGTGCAGGCCCTGATGGGAGACCCCACAGATAACGTTCCCGGTGTGCCCGGTATTGGCCCCAAAACAGCAGCCGCCCTTGTGCAGGAATATGGCACACTGGAAGCTGTTTTGAATGCCGCGCCGGAAATGAAAAAATCCAAGCGGCGTGACATGCTGATTGAACACGCCGAAGCCGCTCGCGTTTCTCTGCAATTGGTAACACTTGCTACAGATGTTCCCCTCCCCGTGCCGGTGGATGAGCTCAACACGCGTGAGCCAGACATGCTAATGCTGGCAGACTGGCTAGACCGCATGGGCTTTCGTTCCATCCTCAGCCGTATGGGGCTTGGGCATCCCTCTGGCGCCCACGCACATCGTGCAGCAAAAAAAGTGGCTGCAGCATCTATTGCCGGAGCCACCACGCCTGCTGCTGATGCCGCGCCAACCACCGATGCTTCTGTGCTTTCTGCGACATATCATGACTATGAAACCGTACGCACAGCAGAAGCTTTGCAAAAATGGATCAGCACAGCGCAGGAAGCCGGTATCTGTGCCGTTGATACAGAAACAGATGGGTTAGACCCGCTGGCGGCTAATATTGTTGGGTTTTCTATTGCAACGGCTCCGGGCAAAGCCTGCTATGTGCCATTAAAACATGAAGGCACTCTGGAAGCTCCCACGGGTGAACAACTTGCAGTTGATGCGGCCCTTAAACTTCTGGCACCACTTTTGCAGGATGATGCCGTTTTAAAGATCTTCCATAACGCCAAGTTTGATCTGCTCATTCTGGATCATGCGGGCATTCCGCTTTCCAGCATCACCGCTGTTGATGACACTATGCTAATCTCTTACAGCCAGTCTGCCGGGTTGCATGGGCAAGGGATGGATGAGCTTTCTAACCTGCATTTAAACCATACGCCCATTACGTATGACAGTGTGACCGGCACAGGCCGTAACCGCGTGCCTTTTGCGCAAGTTCCTGTTGAAACAGCTACCAAATATGCGGCTGAAGATGCCGATGTAACCTTGCGCCTCTGGTATGTGCTGCACCCCACGCTGCGCACCAACAAGGCACTGGCACTTTATGAACAGATTGAACGCCCGCTTTCAGTTATTCTGGCCGATATGGAAAAAGCTGGCATTGCTATAGATCGTACAGAGCTTGACCGGCTTTCCAAAGATTTTGAAGTCCGTATGCAGGGCATGGAAAACGATATTTACGAAGCCGCCGGGCGACAGTTCAATATCGGCTCCCCCAAACAATTGGGGGAAATCCTGTTTGACGAAATGGGCCTGAAGGGTGGCAAACGCGGCAAGGCCGGAGCGTGGAGCACAGATTCCTCTGTATTGCAGAATCTAGCCGACCAAGGGCATGATCTGCCTGCGCGTATTTTAGCATGGAGACAACTTGCCAAGCTGAAATCCACTTATACGGATGCGCTCTTGCGCCAAGCCGGGCGGGATGACCGCGTGCATACATCTTTCCAAATGGCTATCACCTCCACCGGGCGCTTATCTTCGACTGATCCCAACCTGCAAAATATTCCAGTGCGAACGGAAGAAGGCACACGCATCCGGCAGGCCTTTATTGCGCCATCTGGCAAGAAGCTAATTTCTGCTGACTATTCGCAAATCGAACTGCGGCTACTGGCCGATGTTGCCAATATTCCTGCATTGCGTGAAGCTTTTCAGCTCGGGCAGGATATTCACGCCCGCACGGCATCGGAAGTGTTCAATATCCCACTTGAGGGTATGGATGCCCTTACGCGACGGCGCGCGAAAGCCATTAATTTTGGCATTATTTACGGCATTTCAGCCTTTGGGCTAGGCAAACAGCTTGGCATTCCTGCTGGTGAAGCGCGCACTTATATAGATGCCTATTTTGCCCGTTACCCCGGCATTCGTGATTACATGGAACGTATGCGGGAAGAAGCACGTACCCATGGCTATGTTCTCACACCTTTTGGCCGCCGCTGCTATGTGCCGGGCATTCATGAAAAAAGTGCTGCCAGACGCCAATATGCCGAGCGACAAGCTATCAATGCTCCCTTACAAGGTGGTGCTGCAGATATTATAAAACGCGCCATGGTTCATTTGCCACTGGCTCTACAAAAAGCAGGCTTTGGCGCAACACGCATGCTCCTGCAGGTGCATGATGAACTGTTATTTGAAACAGATGAATCAGACGCTGAAGCTGTGGCAGAAATTATTAAAAACGTTATGGAAGCAGCAGCAGATCTTGCTGTTCCGCTGGTTGTAGAAACCGGAATAGGCCAAAATTGGGCGGAGGCACATTAAGACCATGACACCGGCTGGAAAACGTATAGCCCTCATGACCTTTGGCGTGCTGGCTCTGGCAGCCGCCGGAGGCTACACGGCCACTCACCTGGCCTTAAAACACGGCGTGCAACTAAACACTTATGGTAACGAGGTGGGAGGTTCCTTCCGCCTGATGGATTCCACAACTGGCACCATGACGGATCAGACCTTCCGTAACCGTTGGATGCTTGTTCTGTTTGGCGCCACACACTGCGCAGAAGACGCCTGCGCCCCAGCCCTGCGCAATATGTCTGCCGCATTGGATCAGGTAGAAGGTGGCAGGCACAATGCTGTTATCATTTTTGTAAGCCTTGACCCAGACAGAGATGATGCAGAGCGCCTGCGCCAATATGGTGAAAGTATTGGCCCGCGCATTGTAAGCGGCACAGCAGCGCCCTTTGCTTTGGCTGATCTGGCAAAGGAATATCATGCCCCTATCGAAAAGGTGCCTGATCCTGAATGGACATATACCATGCGGATGTCTCCACAGTTTGTGGTGATGGGGCCGGAGGTGCGTTATAAGGGAATGGTTGATGCCCGTGCAGATAGCGCCCATATGGCAGCGGATCTACGCCGTATTATGCAATCTCAGAACGGTGAATAATCTACTCTAAATATACATGACGCCATGCCCTCTATAGCGTGGCGTCATGTATATGTTCTGCATGTCTTTTCTTCTTGCCAGAGCTGTACTGTATTCTCATGTCATTGTTTTCAAAACTTGGTACCAGCTTACGGTTTTATGCATCACTTGCCGTTATTGGTATTATTTTTCTGGCGCTGGATGCAGGATCTTTCCTTCTTCGGCACGCTTTGCCAGAAGGGCCAAAACGCCGCAAAATAGGCCAAGCATGGCTATGTTTCATGGCACGGCTTGCCGTGCGTTATCTTGAAGCTGCCGATATTTTGAAATGTGATCTAACAGAACTCAATACACTTAAAAACGTTCCCAACATCATACTGGTTGCCAACCATCCTTCACGGTTGGATAGCCTTATTCTGGCCTCTGCCTTGCCGCATCTGGTTTGCGTTACCAAAGCCTCCATCTGGGAACGCCCAACTTTGGGCAGTACATTACGCACTGCGGGCTATATCCGGCATGATAGTCTTTTGCGGCTCATTGGCCCTGCCTCTGAACGTCTGCAAGAAGGCAATCAATTACTATTGTTTCCTGAGGGCACGCGCTCCCGCGCAGGAACAGAACCCAGCCCCATGCAGCCAGGCTTTGCTGCTATTGCCCAACGCACACGCCTGCCAGTGCAGACCATTTTGATCAAAACAGATTCACCCTATCTTTCGCAGGGTTGGTCTTTTCTAAAACAGCCGCCCCTCCCCATGCGTTACCAGATACAAACTGGCCCGTGCTTTCCCGCTCCTACCAGAGATGAAGCCAGTGGGCGCGCATTACTTGAGACTGTTGAAAACTGGCTGAAAGACCATCTAACTTAAATGCAAAACAGGCCCAGCATGAGAGTTTCATGCTGGGCCTGCATCCTACGAAGTGTTCCTACTTTACCTTATTCCTGAGGAATAGACGGTAACGTAGAATCCACTGTGATAGGGTGATCCCCCTGAAGGATCTTTTTAACTTCAGCCTCGCTTCCCACTGCGGGTGGTGATCCACGCAAAGGCATACAGGCGGTTTCCTTTACTGTCAGCATTGTCACAATACCAATACCCCCTGCAAACATGAGATAATATGCAGGCATTAGCAAATTACCCGTATGCCCAACCAGCCATGCTGTTACCAGCGGTGTTGTGCCGCCAAACATTGAAACAGATACGTTAAACGCCATAGAAAGCGCCGTATATCTGATCGGGG
Organism: Acetobacter oryzifermentans; assembly: GCF_001628715.1. NCBI lineage: Bacteria > Pseudomonadati > Pseudomonadota > Alphaproteobacteria > Acetobacterales > Acetobacteraceae > Acetobacter > Acetobacter oryzifermentans. The sequence goes on from NZ_CP011120.1 coordinate 2,297,204, forward strand.
TATAAAAAAGTGCTGGCAGAGTAGAAGGCATACTGCTGGTAAAACAAACAAGTGCTAGGCCAAGAAGCATCAAACCCAAAAAGATCAACCAATCATTTCCGCTCTGCAACAGCAGAACAGAAGGAATAGAGAGAACCAAAAGGGCAACACAGGCCCCAATAATCATTGGTCGGCGGCCTAGTTTATCGCTTAAATACCCACCCATAACATTCAGTGGCATCATCATCAGCATGACAATGATAATCAGCAAAAGCCCTTTGCTTTCGGCGTATCCCAAAGCAACCGTCAAATAGCTGGGAATGTACGTCAGCAACATGTAATCGGTTACGTTAAATACCAGAACAAGACCCATACACTTTAGCAACTGCCGCCAATGCACACGCAGCAGTTCACCCCAACCGGGCTTTTCATCATCCCGCTGCGCGGCCTGTTCGGCGTATGCCTGAAAAGCTGGCGTTTCTTCTAGCCGGGAGCGCATATACACACCCAAAAGCCCTAGTGGGCCTGCAATTAAAAAAGGAATACGCCATCCCCATTGCAGCATGGCCGTATGGCTAAGGCCAATCTGCAAAGCTGTTACAATACCAGCACCTGCCACATAACCAGCCAGAGTACCAAACTCCAGCCAACTCCCCATAAGCCCCCGATTTTTATCGGTCGAATATTCCGCAATAAAGGTGGCTGCCCCGGCATATTCACCGCCAGTTGAGAACCCCTGCACCAAACGGGCCAGCAACAATAGCAAAGGCGCCCATAAACCAATTTGAGCATAAGACGGGATAAGGCCAATGGAGAAAGTGCCGATTGCCATTGCAATCATTGTAAAAGCCAGAACTTTCTGGCGGCCGTACTTATCTCCCAGCGGTCCAAAAACCATACCGCCAAGAGGCCGCACCAAAAATGCTACGGTAAACGTAGCAAAAGTTGCAATCAGACGGGAGGCAGCATCATCCGATGGAAAAAAGACCTGCCCCAGTGTGACAGCAATATAGCCATAGACACCAAAGTCGAACCACTCCATGGCATTACCCAAAGCAGCCGCGCCTACTGCCTTGTTTAACATCTGGGCATCAACAACAGTAATGTCCTGCGGCTTCATCTGTTTACGGCGCTTAAACCAACCAAAATGCGCGTGCGCCGTTCCAGAATCTTTCATAAAATATTTCCTCACCTCTTATTTCATACGTAATGTGCATCTAAAATATTATCATTATGCAGAAATTTATTCAATATTTTTCTAAGTTATACTATTTTATGATATTCCATACGATATATTCATTTATATATTTAAAATCAATACTTTAAATTACCCAAATAAATCCAGATTATATAAAACAAACCGATAGATCAGAGACGAAATACCAATACGAAGGTTGCATTTTTGAATGAAAAAATTTTGCGCTCCCAGAGGAACATCTCATAGTCATGAGTGGTTATAAGAAGGCTTCTGTTTTGATAGGCCCATCATCTCTCACCTGCCTATACTCAGCAAAGAGAAAGCCCTCATGTCACGCATAAACCAAATCATATATACTGGAATGGCTTTGGGATGCCTGATACTGCCAGCTTTGGCGCATAGCGCTCCTAAACTGCAGAAGCCTACCCCCATGCCGCAATCTTCCATTTATTCTGATGGAACGGGTAATAATATGGTCGACAAGCTTAATAACGCTCAGCTCGATCAAAATTACCGGGGGCCTTACTACTTTCCTGGGCAAAAAATCCCGCCTTTTAAAAGCACACCACGCAATCAATTAGAAAATGCTGAAGATTTTTCTAAAACAGACAAAAATAATCCTGTAAAACAACAAAGAGAAAATACTGCTATCTCAAAATAAAATACACTCGTTAAGATATTCCCCTATTTGTAATTTAAAATAGGGGAAATTAAAGCCTAATTTATTTCGGTATTATCAAGTGTAACAAAGAAGCCCCAGCAACAAATACTATGGTGCTCAGTGTCCAGATCGCTACAAACCATCCAATCCGTGCCCCAATATTTTTTGGGGCACCATCTCCATTTCCCTGAACAATTTTAGTGATAGCCATCTGTTTCCGTTACCTTTCCGCGAAACACACGATAGGAATAAATTGTGTAGGTTAGGATAATTGGCAGCAGAATAACTGTGCCAACAAGCTGGAACAATTGGCTACTTGGGGGAGCGGACACATCCCAAAGCGTCAGACCCGGCGGAACAATATAAGGCCAAACCGTAATCCCCAAACCAGAAAGGCATAAAAAGAACCAGCCCAGAGCACATAAAAATGGACCCTTGGAATGCTCATGCCGCAAACCACGTACAAACAGCCCCCCCAACACAGCTACAAGAATTGGCACAGGAAGAACGAGAACGACATTTGGCCAATCTGTCCAACGGCGTAAATAAGGTGCATGCAAAAGTGGTGTCCAAAGACTTACTGCAATAATCCCCAGAAACAGCCCTATGGCCAATTTACTGGCCCAACGGCGGCAAGAAGCTTCCAGCACTCCGGTAGTGCGCCAGATCAGCCAAGTTGCCCCCAACAGGGCATAACCACACATCACGGCTATACCGCATAGAATACTAAACGGCGTCAGCCAATCAAACGCGCTTCCGGCAAAAGCTCCATCAACAACTTTTACGCCCTGAACAACACCTCCAAGAATGGCACCCTGACAGAACGCCGCAATACCAGACCCAAGCATGAAACCAACATTCCACAATGTCTCACGGCCTGTGCCATGCGTCATGACCCGGAATTCAAATGCCACACCACGAAAAATCAGCGCCAACAACATAAGAATGATCGGGAGGTAAAATGCTGGCAGAAGCGTGCCATACGCCCCGGGAAATACGCCGTAAAGCACAGCCCCACCAAGTACCATCCATGTTTCATTACCATCCCATACCGGCGCAATGGTGCTGACCATTACATTCCGGCGGCCTGGGTCCCGCTCCAATGCAAACAGCATACCAATACCAAGATCAAAACCATCCAGAATGACGTAGATCGAAATAGCCGCCACCAAGATAACGGCCCATATAACCGGGAGCCAATATGTAAGATCCATTGTGCTCAAGCTCCTTTACCAGAAGAAGATTCAATAACTTCCGGATGCATGCGTTCTGCCAAAATATCGGATGCATTTGCGGAACTTGCTTCTGGCTCTCCCTCTTGCGGCTCATGCCCTAATTGGCGCACCAAAATGCCAATGCCAGACCCAAACACAATGACATACACCACAACAAAAGCTGTCATTGTTACAGCCATACTTGGCAGCATAATTGGTGAAACGCTCTGTGATGTTCTTAAAAGACCATAAACAGTCCAAGGCTGCCGCCCCACTTCCGTGGTAACCCAACCGCAGAGCAGGGCCAGAAAACCAGCCGGAGCCATACACACCGCAACACGATGAAACACAGCATTTGTAAACAAGGTGCGTGTGCGCCGCAGCCACAGAGACCAAAAGCCAACCAGCATCATGAGCACACCAAGCGCAACCATGATACGAAAGGAAAAGAAAATAACCTGTGAAGGTGGACGTTGATCGCGCGGGAAGTCTTTTAGCCCCGGCACTTTACCTTCCAGACTATGTGTTAAAATCAGGGAACCCAGCAGCGGAACTCTTACTGCATAATCCGTGTGCTCGGTTTTCATGTTGGGGATGCCAAACAAAAGCTCTGGCGCGCGGGACGTGGAATCCCAATCCCCTTCCATAGCTGCAATTTTTGCTGGCTGATATTTCAGGGTATTCAGGCCATGCGCGTCACCCGCCATAATCTGTAGCGGGGCCACAATAGCTGCCATCCACATGGCCATGGAAAACATGGTGCGCACTGGAGCCGTGGCCGCTTTTCCTTCACGCCGTGCCTTAAGCATGTGCCACGCACCTGTTGCGCCAACAATAAAGGCAACAGACAAAAAGGCTGCCAACCCCATATGTACCAGCCGGAAAGGGAAGGACGGATTAAAAATAATAGCCAGCCAATCTGCTGGCAAAAAACGCCCAGTTGCGGGGTCTATCATATAGCCACGTGGCGTTTGCATCCATGAGTTGGAAGAAAGAATCCACGTCATGGAAATTAAAGTGCCTATAGATACGCAGCATGTGGCGGCAAAGTGCAGTTTACGCCCCACCTTGTTCATGCCGAACAGCATGATGCCTAGAAATCCGGCTTCAAGAAAAAATGCTGTCATCACTTCATAAGACAAAAGGACCCCGGTAATGGGGCCTGCCTTTTGAGAAAAAACCGACCAGTTCGTGCCGAATTCATACGACATCACCAGACCGGACACGACACCCATACCAAAAACGATCGAAAATACCTTAATCCAGTATCGATACAGATCAAGAAAAACAGAACGTCCGGTTTTCAACCAGCATCCTTCCAATACAGCCAAGTAAGCTGCCAGCCCGATTGAAAAGGCCGGAAAGATGATATGAACACCTACAGTAAAGGCAAACTGGAAGCGCGCCAAAAGAAGCGCAATATCATGCGCAGGTTGCATAGGTTCTTTCCAAACTTATAATTAGTGGTATTTTGACCGAAAATTGACATTGGATAGCAACAAAAATTCTATCTATACGCCATAAATGCTATAATTACGCATTATGCACCGGAAACAACACCTCCATGATTTGGTATTTAAAATAAATCAACAGAAAATGTTCGTCCAAGACCTTTTGTTTATCTTATGATAAAAGATACTTATCATGAAAATTTATTATCCGATGGATGCGTTTATTTGATACCACCTTCCATCTTGCCTCAAATACTCATCTGCCTATGCTAGGGCCTGTTAGAGCTTGATCCAGTCTGCTGCGGCAGCGATGTGGATGACCGCGAGGAACGACGTTGCTGTTTTTTCATATCTGGTTGCGACAGCGCGCCACTCCTTGAGGCGAGCCCAGAGGTTCTCAACGAGATGCCGACACCGATAGGCCCATTTGGGGCAGGCGACCGGGCCATCGCGTCGTTTCGCAGGAATGGCTGGCCGTGCTCCCATGTCCCATATCCGTTCACGCATGGCGTTCGACGCGTAGCCCTTGTCCGCTACTACCCACAGGGGAGTGGCGGGAAGGCTGTCGAGCATGGCTGGTGCCAGAGGCAGTTCATGAGCCTGTCCAGGGGCCAGCGCAAAACCGAAGGCTTTTCCATGTCCATCAGCGATCACGCAGACTTTTGTGCCATAGCCACCGCGAGAGCGGCCAAGTGCTTCACGATGGTCTCGCTCTTCGAAAGAGGCCCCTTTTTTTGGGCTCCCGCCGCTTTGTGGTGAGCCCTGATGTTTGTGCCATCCAGAAAAGTCATTCCGAATGCCACTCCCTGTTGTTCCTGAACCAGTGCGAGCAGCCGCTCCCATACGCCGAGCTTCGCCCAGCGGATGAAAAGCTGCGCAGCCCGCCACCACGGACCCAGTTCAGCGGGGATACTCCGCCATTTCGCGCCATTCTCATGACGCCAGAAAATCGCTGCTATCGTCCGCCGCAGATCATGTGGCGGCGTCTTGCCCCTCGGGCGAACCTCCTCAATCAGAGGTTCCCAGATCGCCCATGTCTCGTCCGTAAAGGTGCCTGTTCTGTCTCCTTCTTCCATCCCTACAATATGGGAAGAAATTCAAGATCTAACAGGCCCTAGGCATCAGTCGTGATTATATAACGCGTTATGCATTCAGGAGTTCCCTCACAGTGGTTACACCGCAGCCAGTTGATACGAAATTAACACAATCAGCCCTTTTCCTTGTGATGACCCTGAATGATGCCCCTACAGTTCGCACTCAGGTTTTAGATCTCCTTGGCGATATTTCGTCACTTGTGCGAGGTGTCGGGTTTCGTATTCCAGATGGCAAATTAAGTTGTATTACCGGTATTGGATCAAACGCATGGGATCTGCTTTTTGGGGCTCCTCGCCCAAAGGAACTCCACCCCTTTCAGGAAATTAACGGCGTGCACCATGCCCCCTCAACACCGGGAGATCTTCTGTTCCATATCCGTGCCACGCGTATGGATTTATGCTTTGAGATGGCAACAGCCCTAACTTCCCGCTTGGAAGGTGCTGCAACAGTTGTAGATGAAGTGCACGGTTTTAAATATTTTGATGCACGAGATCTGCTCGGTTTTGTTGATGGCACCGAAAATCCAACAGGACAAGCGGCGTTTGCGGCAACAGTTATTGGAGATGAAGATCCATCTTTTACGGGTGGTAGTTACGTTATTGTGCAGAAATACCTGCATGATCTTAAAAAATGGAATGCCATCCCAACTGAAGTTCAGGAACACATCATTGGCCGCAAAAAAGTATCCGACATAGAGTTGCCCGAAGCAGCCAAGCCCAGCTACGCGCACAATGTTCTTACAAACATTGAAGAAAACGGACAGCAACTTCAGATTGTACGTGACAACATGCCTTTTGGAGAAGTGGGTAAAGGAGAGTTTGGCACATACTTTATTGGCTATGCACGTTCTCCTGCACGCACAGAGCAGATGTTACAAAATATGTTTATCGGCAAGCCTCCTGGCAATTACGATAGAATTCTGGATGTAAGCACAGCGGTAACCGGGTCACTTTTCTTCATTCCCACGAGTGACTTCCTTGACGATGCTCCCAACATGAGCACAGAAAATATTCAGGCATCTCCAGAACCTGCATCTGCTTCTCAAAACACAAAACCTCTTCACGGTTCCCTTGGAATTGGATCATTAAACAATAAGGACGCCTGAAATGAACAACCTGCATAAACATCTTGCACCCATTTCCCACGCTGCCTGGGCCGAAATTGAACAGGAAGCTTCTCGCACAATCTGCCGCAATCTGGCCGGACGGCGCGTGGTTGACACACCAGAACCAAAAGGCACAGCATTTTCCAGCGTTGGTACTGGCCGCAATAAACAAATCAGCTCCCTAAGCGATGGCATACAGGCCGTACAGCGCGAAGTGCTTCCCCTTGTGGAACTGCGGGTTCCCTTTACCTTATCGCGCGAAGAAATTGATGCTGTAGAACGTGGCTCTCTGGATTCTGATTGGCAGCCCGTTAAGGATGCTGCCCAGAAAATTGCTTTCGCAGAGGATCGTGCCATTTTTGATGGCTATGCTGCTGCCGGAATTACAGGCATTCGGCAGGGATCATCTAACCCACATACAAAGCTGCCAGCTTCTGCAAAAGATTATCCGCATGCCATTACTGCTGCATTGGATACCTTGCGTCTTGCTGGCGTGAATGGCCCCTATTCTCTTGTTCTCGGCACCAAAGCCTATCAGGCTGTAAGCGGTGGAGATGATGTTGGCTACCCTGTTCTCAAACATATTGAGAGCCTGATTGAAGGTGAACCCATCTGGGCTCCGGCTATTGAAGGTGCTTTTGTTATCTCCAAGCGCGGTGGAGATTTGCAGCTTGATATCGGGCAGGACTTTTCCATCGGTTATCTAAGCCATACGGCAGAAACCGTTGAGCTGTATCTTCAGGAAAGCTTTACTTTCCGCGTGCTTACAAGCGAAGCAACTGTCTGCATCGAGTAACTTTTTGATGAGGTGTCGTGCCATTTACAATAGAATGGTAACGACACCTCACTTAAACGCCTAATAAATATCAGTATTTATCGGCTTTTATAAATTAACTATTTATTCGTATTCAGAAAAAACAAATCTTGATTAAGATATTATAATATATTCTCAACTTTACTATATAATATATAAAAAAATTTTTACTTTGTGGTTTGCATTTTAATTTAAGTAAATTCGATAATACTCACCTATAAAGTCAATTTATATTTAAATAATACATATAAAGTTTATTTTTGTGAAACATTTTATACATTAACTCTATGGTATTTCGATTCTGCAATGACTTCCCTGATCCTGCGATTACTGTTATTGCATTATCGAAACAAGGTGCGTTCCATAAAATATATTGCAGATTTCGCACTGTCTGTTGTCATGGAGATAGAAATTTTGGACACAAAAACTTCTTCATCCCACCCTCTTCAACAGACTTCAGAAGGATACAAACAAGCTTTAGGCAAACGTCAGATCCAAATGATCTCTATCGGAGGCGCTATTGGAACTGGTCTTTTTCTGGGTGCGGGAAGCAGGCTTCAAGCTGTAGGGCCTTCTCTTGCAATAGTTTACCTAGTTTGCGGTATTTTTTCCTTCCTCATGCTCAGAGCACTAGGGGAATTGGTTATGTACCGGCCTACCAGCGGTAGTTTTGTTTCCTATGCGCTGGAATTTCTAGGGCCTCGTGCTTCTTATGTCGCAGGTGCGCTTTCATTCTTTAGTTGGGCCATGACAGGTATTGTCGATATTACTGCCATAGCCCTTTACATGCATTTCTGGGGTGTATTTGCTGCTGTTCCGCAATGGGTTATGGCGTTTATGGCCCTTATGGTTATTACATCAATGAATCTGATTGGTGTAAAATGGTTTGGCGAGATGGAATTCTGGTTCTCGCTTATTAAAGTTGCAGCACTTTTAATTTTTCTTGTTGTTGGAAGTGCTATTTTAGGCCTGCGCGTTCCGATTGATGGACATACGACTGGCCTACAGTTGATTACTGAGCATGGAGGCCTGTTCCCTCATGGGGCACTTCCTGCACTCGCCCTGATGCAAGGCGTTGTATTTGCCTATTTCGGCATTGAGATGATTGGCACTGCCGCTGGTGAATGCCAGAATGTACGCGAAATCCTGCCATCTGCCATTAACAATGTTATCTGGCGGATCATTATTTTTTACGTTGGCACTGTTACTCTCCTTGTGCTGCTTCTGCCATGGTCCTCTTATCAGGCAGGCATTAGCCCATTTGTTACATTTTTTTCCAAACTCGGTATTCCGGGGATGGATTCCGTTATGAACATTGTGGTGCTCACCGCAGCACTCTCCAGTCTAAACTCAGGCCTCTATTCCACAGGCAGAGTACTTCGGGCTCTGGCACTTAACGGTTCCGCACCACGTTACCTATCATATATGAACAAACAATCTGTTCCAGCAGCAGCCATTCTCACAACTGTTGCCATTTATCTGGTTGGTGTTGGATTAAATTACCTGTTGCCATCACAAATTTTCGAAATCGTAATCAACATGGCATCTCTGGGGATTATCAGCACATGGTGCTTTATTCTCTTATGCCAGATCAAATTACGTCAGGCCATTAAGGCAGGTCGTATTGCCCCTACGGGTTTTGCAATGCCCGGTGCCCCTTTTACATCTTGGTTAAGTATTGTGTTTTTCCTTTGCATTTTACTGCTGATGGCACTGGATTACCCAACCGGCACCATGTCTATCGCTGCCATTCCATTATTGGCTCTTGTGCTGATTATTGGGTGGAAGACCTCCGACCAGAAACCACAGAATATTGTTCCACAAACACTCTCCTCTGTGGAACTTACCGATGATGCAGGCTTTCCATGTGCGGAAAACAATCAAGTTTCCAAGGAGCACATTTGATGAGCACTATTTTCAGATATTTTTCTGATAAATCTCTGCGTTTTCTTCTGCCCCTTGCCCTATCTGCCATCACTGTAAGCACATATTCCCAAAGCGCATGCGCAGCCGATCAATGGTACACTGGCTCTCTGGTTTCTCCTTCAGGCCCCCTCTCTAAACAGGGCATGTTTCTTTTAGAACCCTATATGTACTACTCTGTACCTTCAGGTATGATCGGTCCGCACAATAACAATGTGCCCATGTCCTCCCCGCGTCAGCAATCGGTTACCAGCTTTACCATTTATCGGTACGCCTTAACGGATTACCTGAGCATTCAGACCACGCCAGCTATCAGCTACCGGTGGAAGCATGGAGATACAACCAGTAGCGGCCTGAAAATTGGAGATGTGCCAGTTGATCTCATGTGGCGCTATCTTACGGCAGATCCCAAACGGTTTATTCCCACACTCAACCTTATTACCGGCGTTTCCTTTCCTACAGGTGATTACTCTCACCTCGGACGCTCACAGGATGGCGTTGGCAGCGGCGTTTACACATATCGCGCAACATTAACTGAACAATCCACATACACCATGCCCAATAACCATGAGTTGCGGTTACGGCTATGGGCAACCTTCCGGCGCGCTCTTAATTCTGCTCATCTAAGAGATGTTACCAGTTATGGTACCACACGCGGTTTTCGCGGCCATGGACAGCCCGGCATGTATGGTGAAGCAGGATTTTCCTTGGAATATGGCATTACACAGCGATGGGTTTTTGCAATTGACGTGGCACGAGATTGGGCTAATGGCACCCGCCTAAAAGGCCATTATGCTTCTGGTTTGAAAGTAGATGAACTGAGTTCCGGTTCGGGAGATTGGCAGGTTGCCCCAGCACTAGAATACAACTGGACACCTAATTATGGCGTTATTGCTGGTGTTTCCGTGTATTATGCGGGACATAACACATCCCGCATTGTATCACCACAATTTGCCTTTAACGCATTATACTAATTAGATTTACAGAACTCAGGTCATTTCCCTTATTCATTATTTTCCTACCCCCCCACTCATGAGTGGGGGGTTTTTCTTCAGCGCCTCAGCCAGTAGCTGTTCCAGTATAAAAATCATCACTTGTAATTGTGCCCATAAAAGGCATTTCCATATGAGTATGCGGGTCTATACCTCCCAGCATTACCAATAACCCCGCAGCATCCACAACATCACAACCCGATGGTGTTTCTATCGTGTTTGCTACATGAGCAATTTTTCCATCTGGGCCACACAGAATGTCTGCTCGCATACTGCCTTCTGCTATAATAAGCGCTCCGCCTTTAACATGAAGCAGGAGAAGACTGCCTTTCTGTTTTCCAATCGTTAAAGGATAAATGATATTTTGTATCGAAATCGTATTTTTATTCTGACTAATTGGTCAATAATATATTTCGTATTCGAATCGTAATGTAGGAAAGCATTATGGATGGAACACATCATAATCGTTTAATAAATGAAGACTTAGCACCATCTGCTACACGCACATGGCAATGGAAAGATTATCTGTTTTTATGGATGTCGGACATTCACAGTGTAGCAGGATACATCATTTTTGGAAGTCTATTCACTTTAGGTCTTCCACTATACGATGTATTTGCAGCCCTACTTTTCGCTATCCTACTCGTACAATTAGCCTGCAACCTTATAGCCGTACCAAGCTTTAGGGCATCGGAAAATATTGTATGTATCTTGTGATACGGAACAACATCACAAAACGCTGTAGCTCTACAGCTCAATTGAACTGACTATTTTTAAGGGGAAATTACGTTATGGCGGAGAGAGAGGGATTCGAACCCTCGGTACGCTATTAACGTACACACGCTTTCCAAGCGTGCGCCTTAAGCCACTCGGCCATCTCTCCGACGCGAGAGAGGTAATAGCAAAATTTTCGGAACAAACAAGACCTAAAGCGGAAAAAATAAAGTTTTTATCTCAACCAACGGCTGAAGTGCGCGCATTATGGATAAAACGCGCAATTGCATCCGGATTCTTAATGCCAGGCGCAGTTTCAACGCCGGATGAAACATCCACCGCTGCTGCTCCGGTTGTTGCAACGGCTTGTCCTACATTTTCGGGATTTAGCCCCCCCGCCAACATCCACAAATAAGCAGGTTTCCAACCATGCAGCATATCCCAGTTCAAGCGCTGCGCATTACCACCCGGGCGTGTTGCATTAACTGGGGGCTTAGGCTCAATCACAAGCCGTTCCACTATGCTTTGTTGTGGCAAGTCAGCCTGTGAGGCAACTGGAATGGATAACCAAACAGGCAGCCCAAACTTGTCTTGTATCTGCACGGCGCGTTCAGGCGTTGTATAAAGCTGCAATATATCTAGATCGACCTGACCCAACACGCGTTCCAAATCAGCATCGTCAGGGCGTACAAAGAGCCCGACTTTCTTGATGCCGTCTGTAACCTGGGCAGCTAAAACCTTTGCCCGCAATGCATTTATATAGCGAGGAGAGCGTTCAAAAAAAACAAAGCCGACCCAATCTGCGCCATATTTCATGCAGGCTTCCAGCCCGGCTTCTTCTGTAATGCCGCAGATTTTTACGCCTGTCCGAACGCTGCTCATAACCTACTCCAGCTATATGCAGCAGATTTATGCTGCCAGTTCCGCAGCAATTGCTGCTGCTGCTGCTGCTGGATCTGCAGCCTGAGTTATGGGTCTTCCCACCACAATCCAGTCTGCTCCGGCAGCGCGTGCTTCCGCAGGCGTCATAACGCGTTTCTGATCACCCTTAGCTGCTCCTGCGGGCCGAATACCTGGCGTTACCAACACAGGCTTGTCACCCAGAGCTTCTCGCAGTGCCTTGAGTTCATGCGCGGAGCAGATCAATCCATCCATCCCGGACTTCATTGCCAGATGCGCCAAGCGCAAAACCTGCGTGCGCGTATCATCCGGCACACCTACTTCTGCCAAGGCCTGATCATCCATACTGGTCAACACAGTTACAGCCAGCAGTAATGGGCGCTCTCCTTCCGGGAAAGCCTCATCACATGCTTTGCGTGCAGCTTTCATCATTTCTGCACCACCAACAGCATGCAGTGTCAGCATACGAGGGCGCAAATGAGAAAGCGCTTTTACAGCGGCTCCCACAGTATTGGGAATGTCGTGCAGCTTAAGATCCAGAAATAAAGGCCTCTGCCCAGCTAGATCTGCCACAGCCTGAAAGCCTGCTGCATAAGCAAATTCCATACCAAGCTTGATAACACCCGCAACACCTTGCACCGCATGCGCCCATGCCTTGGCCTGCGCCGGGTCTTGCGTATCCAACGCCACAATCAAACCTGTTTGCCTTGCTGTATCAGACATGTGGTTCTGCTCCATTTGCAGGCGAAACAGGCGGAGTCGCTATGGCTACGGGCGCTGGGGCCACTGGCATGCTAGATACGGCCTGCACTTGGGCAAGCTGCGCTTCCAGTTCTTTTACATGTTGCTCTGCCTTGCGCGCACGCCGGCGTTGCCTGAATTCTGCCGTCCACAAACAGAAAGCTCCCAGCAAAAAGGCAACAGCAGCTACCAACAGCGCCAACACACCAGCTGAAGACTTCCAGCTATATGTCAGCAACCACATATCGAGCGGATCCTGATTACTGGCACTGAACACCACAAGCGCCAGCAGGAATGGGACAACAATTATCAGCCTGATCATGGCATCAAGTCGTAGCCGTATCACACGCAAAGAACAAGCGACTGGATACCATCAACTGCAAGCTTAATGATAAAATATTTCACACATTTTTAGACCGTTGCCAGAGCTACAACAGAAAAGAAGTTTATTGTGTTTCCTCTCGCCGCAACTGTCTGAATCTGGTAGGGCTGGTGCGGATTATATTGTTTTGCTCATTTTTCCTGAATAATGAGCTATTTTTGTTTGCGACATTACTCCTGAGGATCAGACATCCATCATGAATACCGAAACTGCAGATTCACTTGGCGGCGCATCTCACACATCTCCTGCGCCGTCTGTTATGATGGGAATCCAATATGTTAAATCTGTTGAATTTCAGGTTCTTGGGGCACCAGCTATTTACTCACGCGTAACAGAACGCCCTCACCTTGGTGTTTCTGTAGATGTACGTGCCCATCAAATGGGTGAAAACCAGCCCAACTTTGAAGTTGAACTGATCTTGCGCTGTCAGGGGCACCTTCCTGCACAACGAGAAGGGGAAGAAGTTGTCCCCTTATTTGATGTGAATCTGACTTATGCAGGTATCTTTACGCTGCAACATGCAACAGCAGAAACCTTTGAAACCTTGCTTCTTATAGAAGCACCTCGGCTTCTTTACCCTGCTGCCCGCAACATGCTGGCCACTCTATGCCGGGAAGCAGGCTTCCTACCCGTTATCATGCAGCAGATTGACTTTGCGGCATTGTGGCGCAACCGCCGTGCTGTAGGCTGAAAACAGCATTCAGGCCCTTTGATTTCCATACCTGAAAACGAAAGATGACAGACTATGCCAAGTAAAGCATCCGAAGCTTTATGGTACCCCTTTGACGCAAATTGGTACCGCGCAGAATACGGCGCAATTATGGATGCTCTGTTGTCTTTTTCTGACCATGAGCTTGAACAATGGTACAAGGTCGAAGGGGCATCCTCTGGCCATTCACCCAACAGATATTTCAACGAAGAATGGTACCGGGTAAATTGCTCCGAGGCAGCAGAAGCCATTACAAACGGCACCTGCGTTTCTGGCTTTGAGCATTACTGCAATGGGGGATACAAAAGCTTTTCTCCACATTACCTATTTTCCGAACGGTATTATCTTCAGCGCTACCCCGATATTTCGGAGCAAAATTTGCAAGCTGGCGGTTTTGTAAATGGGTATGACCACTTCCTCCGATCCGGCGATAAGGAAAAGCGTTCGGGCCATCTGTTTTTTGATCCAAACGTCTACATGCAAAACAGACCGACTGACCCAAACCTGAACAGCCTTACGCCATTTATGAACCTGCTGCATTCAGCACACACACTACCCAATTCCATTACGCTGTCTGATCACTTTAATCCTGCATGGTATCGTGCTCTCAGCCCGGATGCAGTTATGGCTGTGGAATATGGTTTTGCACCTAATGTGCTTTATCATTTCCTCAGCACCTTTACGCCTGATCGTTTCTAAGTTTTCCTTTGTGCTTTACAGACCCGTATTTTCCTGCGCTGAAGGAAGAAGCCCATGCTTGCTCTAACACAAGGTGACCCGGCAGGTATTGCGCCTGAAATTACTGTAAAAGCATGGCGCATATTGCGCGAAAGCAAGCTCCCCTTTGTTTTTGTGGGAGACCCTACCCTTCTGGAGCAACATGCCCCATTACAGGCCGTGCGCTATCTGGAACAGGGATCGGATATCTTCTCCCACGCTATTCCCGTGCTCCCCCTCCGACTGGCAACACCTGCCTCTCCCGGAGAGCCAGACCGTCAGAATGCATCCAGTGTTATTGAAAGCATCCGTCTGGCCGTAGAATTAGCCCAGAATGGTGAAGCCTCAGCTATTATCACCAACCCTATCAGCAAAGAGGTTATTCAAAGCGCGGGCTTCAAACATCCGGGGCACACCAGCTATCTGGCAGAACTATGCCATGTGCCTGGACAGGAAGTGATGATGCTGGCTGGGCCCTCTCTCAAGGTTGTGCCTGTTACCGTACATGTCTCCCTCCGGCACGCACTGGAGCAGTTAAATACAGAGTTGATTATTAAAACAGCCCGCACAGTTGCCACTGGGCTAAAACGCGATTTTGGCCTGAAAGCCCCGCGCATTGCCGTGGCCGGATTAAACCCTCATGCGGGAGAAAACGGCTTGATGGGGCATGAGGAACAACAGATTATCATCCCAGCCATTAAAGCCTTACAGAAGGAAGGGCTTAATATTACAGGCCCCATGCCACCAGATACCATGTTCACACCCGCAGCACGCAGCCATTATGATGTGGCTTTGTGCATGTATCATGATCAAGGGCTGATCCCTCTTAAAACACTGGATATGGCAGAAGGTGTGAACGTAACGCTAGGGCTGCCCATTATCCGCACATCGCCCGACCACGGAACAGCCTTTGACATTGCGGGCCAGAACAAGGCAGACCCAAGCAGCCTTGTTGCTGCCATTCGGTTGGCCGCACAGCTTGCGCAAAACAGAAGGAACGCAGCATGACTTCAGCTATCCGGCTTGGCGTCAACATTGATCATGTGGCCACCATTCGCAATGCACGTGGGGGCACATATCCAGACCCCGTTGCTGCGGCCCTGTTAGCTATTCAGGCTGGTGCAGATGGTATTACCGCCCATCTGCGTGAAGATAGGCGCCATATCCGTGATAAAGATTTAGAACGCCTGCGTGCAGAAATTGCGGCTCCCCTTAATATGGAAATGGCTGCAACAGAAGAAATGGTTGGCATAGCCCTTGGCTTGCGCCCCCATGCCTGCTGCCTTGTGCCCGAACGGCGTGAAGAACTAACTACAGAAGGCGGTCTGAACATAGCGGGGCAACTAGAAACACTTACACCAAAGGTGCAAAAACTCGCACAGGCAGGCATCCGTGTTTCACTGTTTATAGATCCCTCCCCCGCACAAATAGAAGCTGCCGCCAAAACAGGCGCACAAGTTGTCGAACTCCACACTGGCGCTTATGCAGAAGGGAAAGCGGGAGAACTGGAACGCCTGCGTGCCGCAGCCATGCAAGCAGCCTCTCTTGGGTTGGAAGTGCATGCTGGCCACGGGCTGACATTTGAAAATGTTGGCCCCATCGCCAGCCTGCCAGAACTGCGAGAACTCAATATTGGGCACTTTCTGATTGGACAGGCTATTTTTGATGGTCTGGCAGCCGTTGTGCAAAGCATGAAACGCCATATTGCAGAAGGCACGGCCCTTTAAGATGGAAGAACCACAGGAATACAAAACACCCAAAGCCTTACTTGTAGCCGTTATTGGCATGGGTGTGCTGATTGTGGTGGGTGTTGTGGTATTGGCAGGCGTACTTATTCATCGCATGAGTAGTAAACCCACTCCGCCCAACCTTCCGCCGGTTGCGCTATCGGATGCGGCTCCATCTGCCAATCTTTCCACGGCACATGCTACATTACCTGCGGGTGAACACCTGTTAAGCGTAACACGCGTGCGGGATAACGTATTGGCCCTGCATGTTACAGAACAGGGGCAAGACCGGATTCTGTTATGGGATGTGCCAACCGGCCAGTTGCGTACCGGGCTGGATATAAACGCGGCACATTAACACTATGTCTTTGCTTTCTCCCCTTACCGCCATTGGGCTTATGAGTGGCACATCACTTGATGGCGTAGATGCAGCTCTCATACAAACTGATGGCACACGTATATTCCGGCACGGCCCAGCGCTGACCGTGCCTTATACGGCGGAATTACGGGCACGCCTGCGCCGCATACTGGATGAAGCTCCTCAGCTTGCGTCTTCTGATCCTGCATTACTGTCTGCAGAACATGATCTGACAAAGGTGCATGCCATAGCTGTTGAAAAACTGCGCCAAATGGCACCTGATATGCCAGCCGATCTTATTGGCTTTCATGGTCAGACCATTCTGCACCAGCCTGGGCGCACATGGCAGATTGGCAATGCCATTGCGCTTTCTTCTGCTACAGATTTGCCTGTTATCCATGACTTTCGCAGCGCTGATGTACACGCAGGCGGAGAAGGTGCTCCGCTGGCCCCCTTATATCATGCAGCCCTTTTGCACGATCAGCCACGCCCTGTTGCAATCCTGAATATTGGAGGCGTTGCTAATCTTACTCTGCTGACCTCAACAGGTGAGATTCTGGCCTGTGATACAGGCCCCGGCAATGCTCTGCTGGATGACTGGACTTTCCGCCATACTGGCATCCCCTACGATAAAGATGGGCGCTTGGCACGCAGCGGTAAAGTGTCTGCATCTATTCTGAAGCAGCTCGTAGCACATCCATTTTTTAGCAAACCAGCCCCTAAATCTCTCGACAGGCTAAGCTTTCATACAGCCTTGCAAAATATTGCTGCGCTCTCCCCGGCAGATGGAGCTGCCACACTGGTTGCCTTTACTGCGGAAACCATTGCCCGCACGCCTTTACCAGAGCAGCCTCAAGCATGGTTTGTGTGTGGCGGCGGCCGACATAACTCTGCTATTATGGAAGCACTTACTCAACGGTTACCCGGCCAAGTCTCTCCGGCAGAAATTCTTGGATGGAATGGGGATGCGCTGGAAGCCGAGTGCTTTGGATTTTTGGCTGTAAGAAGCCTGTATGGGTTCCCTTTATCACTTCCATCCACCACAGGTGTACCTGCCCCTCAACAAGGTGGCCGGTTAAGTTGCGGCGGCATTACACCATGGAAGGCGAAAGCTGTTTTAAACACGAAATTGCAGTATAATATTGCCTAATACATTTCATTGAACAGGAAAGACTCAAAACCATGAAACGCTTTCTGGCATTTGGCCTGTTGCTTGCTGCCCTTGGCGCGCCGGTACTAGCCTGTTCTGCAAGTGCGCAAACCGTTATTGACGGCAGCGATAAAAAGGCATCCCCTTTTGTAAAAAATACACTCAAGACGCTTACAAAACGCTTTCCGGATACCCACCCTTTTTTCCGCGCAATAACTACGCACCCCAATGCAGAAAAGAAGCAGGTTGTGTGTGGGGAAATCAGCCTGAGTTCCAGTAAAACACCAGAACCCGATAGCTTTATGCTGTTTGGTGCTACGGAAGGTGAAAACGCACCTATTGTTTATGAACCTCGTGAAATCCCACCATCTATTGATTCACGTGAAGTAAATCTGTGGATCAATCACGGAGCGGATCTGGCAGATTTGGAAGAAATGGGTTGCGTGCCAGAGGGTAGCTATCGGCAATATGGCGATAAGCTAAACCAAGTTTTACAGAATAAAAAGCACAGCGCCACACGCTAAAACATCAAGCTGTTTTTTCTGCCCCACTACAAACAGCACCCCTGTTTGTAGTGGAAAAGACACAACTTGGTTGCTCGAACCAAAAAGACATACAGAATAATTGACAGGCGGTAACTTTCATCGCCATCCTTCTCCCGGTCGCGAACAAAAAAAACAAAATGACCGGGTTTTCTGTAATGAAATATCTGAACCTCCTACTCGCCCTGCCCTTTTTAGGGTTACTTTGGACGCCCCTGTATAATAGGCACGATCCTGTTTTGTGGGGTTTTCCATTTTTCTACTGGTACCAATTCGCATGGGTACCAGTAACGTCTGCTCTTATCTGGATTGTCTGGAAAAAGGGGCAAAACACATGAGCACCATAAACCCTTGGGCGCTTGGCGTTTTTGTTTTCTTTTTTGCCGCGACCATTGTTGTTGGCAGTTCCATACAATGGATACGCGGCCTGTTTCATGCCAAACGTGATACCGACAGCCATGAGGAATGGTCACTCGGTGGGCGAGAATTTGGGCCGTGGGTAACATGGTTTTTGGTGGGAGGAGACTTTTACACCGCTTATACGGTTATTGCAGTACCTGCGCTGGTATATGCGGCGGGAGCATATGGCTTTTTTGCGCTGCCTTATACCATTATTGTTTATCCCTTCATTTTTCTTGTTATGCCAAAGCTTTGGAAGATTGCGCGCGCAGGCGGGCACGCAACAGCGGCAGATATTGTAAAGGCACGCTTTAACAGCCGGGCACTGGAAGTGATTATTGCCTTAACCGGGCTGGTAGCGGTTATGCCTTATATTGCGCTCCAGCTTATTGGTATCCGTACTGTGGTGCAGGCTTTAGGATTACCGGGCGATCTACCACTCATTATCGCCTTTATTTCCCTAGCCGCTTACACATGGTTGGGAGGGCTACATGCTCCGGCACTTACGGCCTTTATCAAGGATATTATGATCTATATTGCCGTGCTGGTAGCGGTAACTGTTATACCCCTACACACCGGCGGTTACAGTGCCCTGTTTGCCTCTGCGGCACATACAGATACGGTGCTTAAAACCGGGCAAAGCTTACCTTATGCTACCCTTGCGCTTTCTTCCGCTTTAGCTGCATTTTTATATCCTCATACACTTACGGGTATTCTGGCGTCTCGTTCAGCAGATACCATCAAACAGAATGCTGTTTTCTTACCCGCATACACCATTGTATTGGGGCTTATAGCCATGCTGGGCTTTATGGCGCATGCGGCTGGCATTAACACCACCAATACCTCCATGGTTGTGCCAATGCTGTTCCAAAGTGTATTTCCTGCATGGTTTGCCGGTTTTTGCCTTGCTGCCATTGCCGTAGGGGCATTGGTGCCTGCGGCCGTTATGGCAATTGGCGCGGCCAATCTGGTCACCAACAATTTGCTTCCCCCACAGGCAAATCCAGTACGCACCAGCCGCATTGTAGCTTTTATAGTAAAAATTGGCGCACTGATTTGCGTATTGTTCCTGAACGCGCAGTTTGCCATTGATTTCCAGCTTTTGGGAGGCGTGTTTATTCTACAAACATTCCCTGCGCTTATTCTGGGCCTGTTTCGTGTGCGCTTTTCTGCCGTCGCTATGCTGACTGGGTGGGCTGTAGGCACAGTTTTTGGTGTTAGTATTTGCTGGATGGACGGCCTAAAACCTATTCACCCCGTTAATCTGGGGCTATTTTCTGGCAATATTTCTACTGGCCTTCTTTCTCTGGTTATCAATATTGCCATAGTTGCACTTGTATCCGTGATGGCCCCCGCCAAACAGAATATCCCAGCTAATACAACTGTCTGATGCACAACAGGTGTTAAAAAAGGAAGGCTTATCCCAAGCCTTCCTTTTTTCTTAGAAAATCTGCCGTTCCCATTAAAAATTCAGAAAAACGGTTGAAGCTTTTTTTCGATTTCCCGTTTTCTGAAATTCCAGTGTCTGGTCACGCACAAGCTGATAGAGATCTATCCCTTTCTGGCGTGCGGGCTCTTCCAGTTCTGCGTAGATATCTTCAAGCAGATAACCTTTTTGTCCTACTTGTCGTGCAAGTAAAGGAGAACGATTCTGCTGGCGACATGTTTCCAAAAACACACTTAAAGCCGCCTCACCTTGGGGCTGTAAGTCCATGGGAGAACGCGCCAGAAAATCCACCTCTGCGTTCAGGCCTATAAAAACCCCACGAAACATACGGCTACCGGCATTAAAGCTGATAACAGCCGGAATGCCGCCGATAAACATCATATCCCGACCAGAAACCGACATTGCTGGGGATCTGCTCCTTCTGTTTCAAACGTAGGTGCTGCTATACTCTTTCCATGCTGTGCCAGAGAGCGCACATCACCGCAAACACTTTCCACACAGAGCTTTCACCATGAAAGACAATCGTTCCGTGCAAATGGATTTTCTTTTGCCAGATATCCGGCCAAACTCCGTGCAGTTGAATGCCGGAGCCGTATTATTGCCCGGTTTCGCTTTGCATGATGCTGAAGCCTGTATGCTGGCTGTTCACCGCATTACGCAGCAAGCGCCATTTAGAAAAATGTACACCCCGGGCGGAGGCCAGATGTCTGTTGCCATGACGTGCTGCGGCCCATTTGGATGGGTTAGCACATCACAAGGCTACAGCTATACCAGAGTAAACCCTTTTACTGACCAACCTTGGCCAAATATGCCTACCATTTTTCAAACTTTGGCGCACAAGGCTGCCCAAAAAGCTGGTTTCGCACAATTCCAGCCCAATGCCTGCCTTATCAATTCTTACAGTCCTAGTGCACGCATGGGCCTTCATCAAGACCGCGATGAAGGATGTACGGAACAGCCTGTGGTTTCTCTCTCATTTGGCTTGGAAGCGGTTTTTCTGTGGGGAGGGCTCAAAAGATCAGATCCTACTCGACAAATTTTGCTCAGGGATGGAGATGTTCTGGTGTGGGGTGGGCCTGATCGCTTACGCTTTCATGGCATAAAACCCATTCGGGCTGGCACACATGCCAGAACAGGAGAAACCCGCCTGAATATTACCTTTAGATTTGTGGCGACTTGAACCAATTGAATTTTCTCATGGTGTTTTCTTATAAGGCAGAAATATATGCCCTCTTCTTTTAGCCGTCGTATTTTGCTTACGGGAGCAGTAAGCCTATTCTATTCCTCAACAAAGAAAAGCATGGCATCCGATACCCAAAACAACTTTACACAAGTGGAACGCATTTTTCAGGATGCCATCAAAAACGGTAAAACACCGGGAGCCGTTGCCGCCATTGCCCATAAAGGCCAAGTGGTTTGGAAAGGTGTGTTTGGGCAACGCGCACTTGTACCTCATCCAGAAGCCATGACATGGGATACGCTGTTTGATATGGCGTCTCTTACCAAAGTGCTCATTACTGCTCCGGCCATCATGCAGTTGTATGAACGTGGATTAGTCCAACTAGATATGCCGGTTTGCCATTATCTTCCTGAATTTTCCGGACAAGGCAAACAGGAAATTACTGTTCGCCAGTTGCTCACGCACTATTCCGGTTTACCGCCAGATCTGGATCTTTCAACACCGTGGATAGGCCGTAATACAGCTATACAGATGGCATTTTCCTGCACGCCCATTCATCCTGCGGGAGAGCAGTTTGTTTACAGTGATATCAACTTTATCCTGCTTGGGCTGATTGTAGAAAAGCTCTCTGACCTGACCCTACAAGACTACGCAACACAAAATATTTTCAAACCACTGGGCCTAAAAAGAACCTTTTTTACTCCAGCCCCCACACTTTCCAGCACAATTGCCCCTACTCAGTATGATGAAAAGGGAAACCTTCTCCGTGGTATCGTACATGATCCCACAACACGCCGGATGGGAGGTATCGCAGGTCATGCAGGATTATTTTCCTGCGCGGATGATATGACACGCTACGCCATTGCGCTGCTCAACAAACGCGCCGGGTGTTCTTCTCCTTTTCCACTTAAGGCAGAAACACTGGTCATGATGTCATCCCCGCAGCAACCTGCGGGCAAAACCGATCAACGAGGTTTAGGGTGGGATATTGCCACTCATTATTCTACCCCGCGAGGTGATTACTTTCCCATAGGATCGTTTGGCCATACCGGTTTTACGGGTACATCTCTGTGGTTAGTGCCGCAAACAGATAGCTTTGTTCTGATTTTAACAAACAGGGTTCACCCATACGGAAAGGGCAATGTTATTGTCTTACGGCATGATGTTGCTTCTGCGGCAGCTTTGGCTTTAGAGCACCTTTGAACAGCAACTTTATACAGGCAACTTCTTTTCAGTGTTCATAAAGGTGCTCACCTATGAACACCGAAAAGAAGTTGCCTAACATATAAAAATTTACCCGATAAATTTAGTCTTCCTGTCGGGCCATCCGGGCCTGCCGTTCTAACCATTTTTGAGCAGATACTTTGCGAGATGGATCAAGCATACGGTAAAGCCGGATCACATCATGCTCATCGGGTGTAATCACCAACTCAATATCTTCCTGCACGTAGCCGGTCAGAAAAATTTCTGGGTCAACATTAAAAAGTGCCGCCAGTTTGGGAATATGCTTTCTGGCGCTTCCTTCCCGTCCGGTTTCCCAAAAAGCGATAGCTGGCCTTGAAACCCCCAGCGCGTCTGCAACCTGCTGCTGCGTAAGTCCAGCGGATTTACGCAGGATCTTGATCCTTTGCCCAAGATCTATCCCGGGTGAAATAACGTCGTCCTGGTCAGCCATTGCTCTTTATATCCATTGCTCCAGAGTTACCGTGGTTCTTGTAGCATGCCCAATATTTTATGGTTGCCATATTTCATGCTCTGCAAAGTATGGCAGATCATTGCAAACTTAATAACCTGATAACATATTTTGTTATATGCAATAAGTAGTCTTAGATTTACAGAAATGCAAAATCAAAAATGTCTTTTTCCACAAATCGTTTAATATTAGCCATTATCTAACATAACATCCCAAATATAGTGCATCCATACACTTAAATATTGCATGCATCACAATGCAGCCATCTCCGCACAAAAGATGTGCATTATTGACATCTTTTTATGTGCCTATAAGATGTAACTGAAATACATTTTATACGGAATCCTCTCCATGCCTTCACCACTTGATGCAAAAACAATCTCAATCATAAAAGCCTGTGTCCCTGCGCTTGAAGCACACGGGCTGGATATTACGCAGGAAATGTATAAACGCCTGCTCTCCAACCCCGATATTCGGGATCTTTTCAATATGTCTCACCAAAAAGATGGTGAACAACCCAAAGCCCTTGCCTTGGCTGTGCTGGCTTATGCCCGCAATATAGAGAACCTAGGCGCACTAGGCGGCATGGTTGAACGTATTGCTGAAAAACATGTTGGACTGAACATTCTTCCAGAGCACTATCCCTACGTAGCTGATGCGCTTTTGGGAGCGATTGCTCAGGTATTAGGTGATGCCGCCACCCCCGAAATTCTGGAAGCATGGGGGAAAGCTTACTGGTTCCTGGCAGAAATTCTAATTGGCCGTGAAGAACAGATTTACGAAGCCCATGCCGCAGCACCAGGTGGATGGGTAGGCTGGCGGCCCTTTACGGTACGACGCAAAGTGCGGGAAAGTGATACCATTACATCCTTCGAGTTGGTGCCTGTTGATAACAAACCCATTATGAAGCACGAAGCCGGGCAATATCTCAGCTTTAAGCTGGATGTTCCTGAGCATGGCTCACAACGACGCAACTACAGTATTTCCTCCGAACCCGGCGCAGATCATTACCGCATTAGTGTTCGTCGGGCAGATGGGGGTGTGGTTTCTCAATGGCTGCATGATACTGTGCAAGAAGGACAGGTTCTGGACGTTTCTGCACCAGCAGGAGATTTTACCCCCGGAACAGAAAAAAACAGCAAAATCGTTCTGCTGTGTGCAGGTGTTGGGCAAACACCTTTTATTTCTACCCTTGGTGCATTTTTGAAAGATGGCACCAAGCGCAACATCCACTACATCCACGGTGTTCACACTGCACAGGATGAAGCATTTACGGATTATATCTCTGCCTTGGCTGAAAAAGATGCTCTTGAAGCTGATATTTTCTATAGCCACTCCCCTGTACCCACAAACCGTTCAAGCAAGAACGTGACGCTGCATGAAGGCAGAATCAGCGCAGAATGGATTAAACCTCGTGTAGATATAACCGCAGATTACAATATCTGTGGCCCCGATAGCTTTATGCGAGATATGATTAAAGTTCTCACAGAAGCTGGCGTACCGGAAAACCAGATCCATTATGAGCTCTTTGGGTCTGCGGCTGATGCAGAACTTGTAGGCGCTTAATTTTACAATGTTGGCCTCTCTATTTGATGAAGAATAGAGAGGCCATTTTTAAACTTTAGTCGGCTATTCTGATGCGCTCAGAATGGCGTAAGATGCGGGAAAGCCAGTTGCCCAAAGCCTGCATCCCCGTCACCAACACAATCAATACGGCGACCACTCCTAACATCACGGTAGTGTTAAAGCGCTGATAGCCATAACGAATAGCTAGATCCCCCAAACCGCCAGCCCCAATAGTGCCAGCCATAGCTGATGCACCCACCAAGGTCACCAGTGTAACCGTTATGCCAGATACAAGCGCTGGCATGCTTTCTGGTAGCAAAACATAACGGATAACCATCCACCGTGTTCCGCCCATGGCACGTACGGCATCCACCAATCCATGATCAACTTCCCGCAACGAAACCTCAGCAATGCGTGCAAAATACGGAATAGCAGCAATGGAAAGCGGGACAATGGCAGCCGTTGTGCCCAACGCACTTCCAACAACTATCCGCGTAAATGGAATAAGCAGCACCAGAAGAATAATAAATGGCACAGCCCGGATGGCATCAATCACCACACCAAGTAAACGTGGCAGCACAGGCAATGGGTAAAGGCCACCACGCCCTGCAACAACCATAAAAACAGCTAATGGCAGCCCAAAAATTACTGCAATAACCCCAGATACCAGCACCATTATCAGCGTTTCGACTGTAGCGTGCCATAGCAGATCAAGAATGAGCCGGGACATATCCTACCACTTCTGCTGCATGACAATTTTGCTGAAGAAAGTTCATGGTCGCAACGGAAACATCTCCAATCTGCAACAAAACATCCAACACCTGATATTCCGCATCCTCGGCAGGAATAACGCGCAACAAAGAGGCCTGTGTCTGGCACATCTGCTGCACATTTTGCAGTAACGGCGCCATAATTAGGTTCTGGTCCACCGTTAACCTGACCACTGCATGACTCCCTTCTTGTGGGCTGCGTTCCATATTCGGGGGTAAGGCAGCTTGCAGGCTGGTTTCTTCCAAAATATCCGCCGGAAGGCCTCGTGCCACAACCCGGCCATGATCCAACACAAGAACATGCCTGGCTAATGCACGCACAACGTCCATTTCATGTGTAATAAAAACAATAGTCAGCCCCAATTCACGATTGATGCTGTTTAACAAAGCCAATATCGACTCTGTCGTTTCAGGGTCCAACGCAGAAGTGGCCTCATCACACAACAGCAAGGCAGGTTGTGCTGCAAGGGCACGGGCGATACCAACACGTTGCTTTTGCCCGCCAGAGAGCATAGCCGGATATTTATGAGCATGATCGGCCAAACCCACCAGATCAAGCAGTTCCGCTACACGCTTCACGCGCTGATCCCGTGGTATGCCTGCAATTTCTAATGGCAAAGCCACATTGGCCGCCACAGTGCGGGATGTCAGCAAATTGAAATGCTGGAACACAAGCCCAATACGCCGGCGTAAAGGAATAATCTGAGATTCTGGAAGAACCGCCAGATCCTGCCCTTCTAACAAAATACGCCCCGATTGAGGACGATCCAGCCCGCACAGACACCGTAATAGGGTGGACTTGCCCGCCCCAGAGCGCCCGATGATGCCGAGACTATCGCCTTTTTCAACCGTAAACGAAATATCCTTAAGGGCAGGTTGGCCGCCAAATGAGCGGGTAAGATGTTCAACCTGTAAAAGACTCATGACCAACCCGGCACAACTGCACCATGAAAAGCCTGTGCCAACGCCTGTTTGACATTATCTTGCTGAAAAGCTGAAACCAGCTTGCTCACCCATGGTGCACCCTTATCTGCTTCGTTCACCGCAATAAAGCAGACATATGGGTTATTTTGTGGGGCTTCCTGCGCAATCCGTTCTTTCTGTAAATCAATACCTGCTTTGTTGGCCCAATCTGTATTTACCACAGCAGCATCCATATCTGGCAGTGCGCGCCCCACCATTCCGGCATCCATTTCTTTTACAGAAATCTGGCGTGGGTTTTCGGTAATATCCAATGCAGTCGGCACTAAACCAGCATCTTCTGCCACTTTAATCAGCCCCAGTTTTTGCAGCAGCAAAAGGGCACGCCCTTCATTTGTTGGGTCATTAGGCACACCAATAACTGCTTTGTTGGGCAGTTCTGCAACAGACTTCCAGCGTCGAGAATACAAACCTATAGGAGACAGATACGTGTTGCCGACAGACACAATATGGAAATTCTTGGCCTTGTTCTGTGCTTCCAGAAATGGCCCATGCTGGAACGCATTTGCATCCAGTTCGTGCTCAGCCAATGCCTCATTCGGCGCATTGTAATCTGAAAACGGAATAATCTTGAGTGTCAGCCCTTCCTTGGCGGCATTTTCTGCCACCACACGCCAAACATCTTCATCTTCACCGGCAATAATGCCGATCCGCAAAACCTGACCATCTGCACGCGCAACACCGTAGGGGGCCATCATGGCCACGCCCATTCCGGCAAGCATTACCCTACGGGATAAAAAGGACGAAGACATGATTTATAGTCCATTCCAGATAAATACGATTTTGTGTGTATAAACAGAAAATAACACGTAAATGTCAAGTTTATACGGGCGAGCCACCCGTACGCTCCTTACCCTTTGAACACAGGCCCTTCTGGCAACAGCTTGCCGGGATTTAGAATGTTCAACGGATCCAGCGTTGCTTTCAACGCACGCATGACAGACAGAGCCCCTGCCCCGTGCTCGGTTTCAAGAAATTCCAGCTTGCCCAAACCCACACCATGTTCACCACTGCATGAGCCCCCCATCGCCAAGGCTCGTGCAACAATCTTGCGATCAAGATCAAGCGCGCGGGCATGCCCGGTATCACTATCTTCTGTCATGATCAGGGTATGGAAATTGCCATCACCAACATGACCTAAAATAGCAGCCTGCAAGCCAGAGGCCGCAATATCCTGCCGAACGCCATCTATCAGATCTGCCAAGCGAGAAATGGGCACAATGCAATCCGTGCTGATAACACGCGCTGCAGGATCAATCGCTTTGGCAGCCCAAAACGCATTGTGCCGCGCCTTCCAAAGGCGTGCACGCTCATCCGCCGTATCGGCCCACATAAAGCGCAACCCATTGTTTTCGCGCGCAATGTCTTCCGTAACACTCACCTGTTCACGCACGGATTCTGGCGCACCAGCAAATTCAAAAAACAGGGTTGTAAGAGGCTGTAGATCTGTCAGGCCAGAATAACTGATACTGGCAGCCATCTGCACATCGTCCATCAGTTCCACCCGGGCGATAGGCACCCCCATCTGGATGATTTCAATAGCTGTGCTGACGGCATCATGCAGATTTTCAAACTGGCAAATGGCAGCCGAGAGCTGTTCGGGAATACCATGGAGGCGCAACTGCACTTCTGTAATAATCCCTAGCGTGCCCTCAGACCCTACGAACAAAGAAGTAAGATCATACCCGGTGGAAGACTTGCGCACCCGCCCACCAGTACGAATAACCTCTCCATTTGCCAGCACAACAGTTAACCCAAGCACATTTTCTTTCATGGTGCCGTAACGCACAGCGGCTGTGCCAGAAGCACGCGTGGCGCACATGCCGCCCAATGTTGCTTCCCCACCCGGATCAACCGGAAAAAACAAGCCCGTATCCCGCAACTGAACATTCAGCACTTGCCGGGTCAGACCCGCCTGCACACGGCAATCCAGATCAGCCGGATTAACTTCCAGCACTTCTGTCATACGGGAAAGATCAAGGCTAATGGCATGCTCTGGGGGCGTAACATGCCCTTCCACCGATGTGCCTGCCCCAAATGCAACCACTGGAACCTGATAATGATGGCAAAGCTTGAGCACTTCAGACACATCCGCCGTGCTTTCAGCAAACACCACGGCAGTGGGCATGCGGGCCACCTGCAAAGCCTCTCCATGACTATGGGCTTCACAAACAGACTCATTGCACGAAACACGTTCATTAAACTGTGCTTTTAGTTCCGCCAGCACAGCCTCAGCCCGCTTGGCAGCGTCTGCATGGGGTAATGAAGTGTTTATCATATTCTGTCCTGTCTTTCCGATAAGCGGCGACTTTTTTAAATCGGCTGGCAAAGGTGCCGCAAATATCAACGGCTTGATCTTGTATCTTAAATTAATAACGCGGTGAGATCACACGATGGCGTACAACCTCTCCAACAATCACCAGTGCCGGACTTTGTATCTGCTGTTCGGCCACCAGTGCTGGTAGGGTCGCTAATGTGCCCTCGCATACTCTCTGCTCTGGCAAAGTACCTTTTTCCACAACAGCGACAGGCCAGTTTTCAGGCAATCCGTGCTTAACAAGCTGGGCACAAAGCTGAGAAAGCATTGTCAGCCCCATATAAATCACCACTGTCTGATTTTTAAGAGCAATGGTTTCCCATTCCAGATTCAGCACGCCGTCTGCACGTGCATGTCCCGTAATAAACAGGCATGCCTGCGCGCAATCACGATGTGTAAGTGGAATACCAGCATATGCCGCACATCCATTGGCAGCAGAAATACCCGGAATAATCCGGAACGGTACACCGGCCTCTACCAATGTTTCCAGTTCTTCGCCGCCTCGGCCAAATATAAAAGGATCTCCGCCTTTCAGACGCAAAACCCGCTGGCCAGCCTGTGCACGCCGCACCAATTCATGATTAATGTCTTCCTGCGGCAATGTATGACGATTGCGCTTTTTTCCTACAAAAACACGTTCGGCATCTCGCCGCACATAATTCAAAATTTCTGGGCCAACCAGATTGTCATACAGAATAACGTCCGCATCCTGCATAAACCGTAAAGCTGCCAGAGTTAGCAAATCAGGATTACCCGGCCCTGCCCCAACCAACCAGACCTCACCGCGGGCAGCGTTCCCCTCTTCCAGTTCCTGCAGGCTGCGTGTGGCTTCAACCGTATTGCCTGCCAAAGCAACGCATGCACCTTCTCCATCCAGAAAACGTTCCCACAACTGCCGGCGTGCCGAAGTATCAGGGATACGCTGGCGCAATTCATCCCGCATAGTGGACATAAAATCTGCCAGACGGTGCAGACCTTCTGGCAGAACACGCTCCACCATTGTTCTTAACCTACGGGCAAGAACGGGAGCGGCTCCTCCAGTAGAAATAGCAA
Organism: Acetobacter oryzifermentans; assembly: GCF_001628715.1. Lineage (NCBI taxonomy): Bacteria > Pseudomonadati > Pseudomonadota > Alphaproteobacteria > Acetobacterales > Acetobacteraceae > Acetobacter > Acetobacter oryzifermentans. The sequence goes on from NZ_CP011120.1 coordinate 2,326,982, forward strand.
CCTGCACTTTCCCTCGTGTGACCAATGCAGGCGTAATAAATGTGGAAATAGCCGGATCATCCACGGCGCAAACTGGCACATTCTCCGCTTTGCATAGAGTGGCAAGTGCTTGGTTCAGATCTCGATCATTGGTTGCCAGATAAACCAGACGACAGCCAGCAAGGCGCGGCTGCAAATCCTGTGCAGATGTATCCTGTGGAAAATGGTGTATGGTGCCTTTATCCACCATCCGTTCAAGTTCGGAACACAAGGAAGCCGAAAGCACCTCAACCCGCGCACCTGTGGATACAAGAAGCTGCACCTTGCTAGCGGCAACATTTCCGCCACCCACAACAAGAACCCGCTCGCCTTCCATGCGAAACACGACGGGAAACCAACCTGTATTTTCTGACAAACCTTGCATAGCGCCTCTGCAAGCAGGCTTCTGCTCTAGATGCAAGAGCCCAAACACCTCAAACGCGAAAAAGATTTCCAGACCCTACCTTTATGGGCAAAAAGCCGCCTGTTTAATGTATGAAAATTACTGACATAAATTGGAACGCACCTATTCAATATTTGGAAAAGTTATATTCTCTGAAGCTCGGTGTTGACCCAGCTTACCAACTTCACCCTTGCTACATGACCTTTATGAACCTTCCCTATTATTATCATATGCTTTTGGATGTTTGCGTTAGTTCTCACCTGTAATTGGCCGTATTCTGCCAAAAATCAAACGTTTGCCTGCGTTTTTCCACCAAATACGTATACACTCCAAAAGAATCTGCTTGTGCTGAAGATATTTTTCTCGTAGGAAGCCGCATCAGCCTCTTGTCCCGTTCGTCTAGAGGCCTAGGACACCGCCCTTTCACGGCGGCAACACGGGTTCGAATCCCGTACGGGACGCCATTGTTTTCATTGGCTTTTTTGGCGAAACTCTTCCAAAAAATATTAGTTTTTGCACCATTTTTGCACCATCGCGAGGAACGTCGTAGTATCTTCTCATGGTGGAAGATATCAACACGCCGGCAGGTGATGTCATGAGCGGGCGTACAGATCCCGCCACAGGCAAGGCTTTACCGCGCGGCGTAAGCTATCGTGGCCCCAGGCAATACATGACCCGTAAGGTGGTCGATGGCCGCCGGGTGCAGCAGACTTTCTCCACTGCGGCACAGGCCCGACGCTGGCTCAATGAAACAGCCGCCAAAGCAGAGCTTGGCCAGTTCACAGATACACGCCCTCTCGACAAGATGACGATTGGCACACTTGTTGAACGGTATCGCGATGAGTGCATGGCCGATCGGAAAGCCGACCGGATCGGGCATATCCCAGCCATCCTGCGCGACACCGCACTGTCTTCGGTACGGTTATCGAAATTCTCAGCCGCAGACGTCCGTGGCTTCCGTGAACGCATGACCGCAACCGGATATGCAGCTGCAACTGTGGTGAAACGCCTTAATCTTTTGGCCTCTATTCTTCAGCATGCCATCTCGGAATGGGATATCGCCATCGTCAATCATGCGTCTGGCCGCGTTGTAAAACGACCAGAGGGGGCTGACAAAAAACGTAACCGCCGTCTCAAGGAAAATCGGGACTCTTCCCTCCCTGGAGAATTTGAACGCCTGATTGAAGCCGTCAGCGCCTCCCCTCACCCGGATGATGTCTGGCTTGTGCGATGGTCGATCGAGCAGGGCACACGCCGGGGCGAAGCCCTCCAGCTTCGCTGGGGCGATATTGACCTTCAGCGTCGCACCCTGAAGCTGGGCGGCGAAAGCGGAAAGACCAAGACGCATCGCCATCAGGAAGAGCACGGGCCAGAGATACGCCCCCTCACGCCTGGCGCACGTCGCCTCCTGATCGAGAAGCTTGCAACGCTTCCGCATCAGCCCAAACCAACACAGCGCCTCTTTGATGTCGGGACTGAAGCAGCGTTCAGTGTTCGATATGGCCGTATGGTACGAGATGCCGGACTGAAAGATCTGACCTTTCACGACCTGAGACATGAAGCAACCAGCCGGTTAGCAAAATTGCTACCCAATCCGCTCGACCTCAAACGCGTGACCGGTCATCGCGATCTGAAATCACTGGATCGCTATTACCAGCCCGTTCCTGAAGACATCAGTCGTCAGATTGAGGAGGCTGAACGTGTGTTAGGTATGCTGTCAGAAGAGAAACCGCTGAAGGACTGAGGTCTCTTCATCTCCTGTCAGATCCCCATCACTTCATCAGAAAATGAAATGAAAGATCAGAGAAAGAATTTTCTTTCTCTGATCTCTCGTCCTGTGCTATCAGGTTTTCACGGATTAACGCCGTTCTTCTCCCCCAAAAAAACAATCTGAAATCTTGTATCTTTTGGGGAGTCCTGCATCCTTGGCCCAATCACCCGTCACGCCTAAAGTTTTGCGCTATCGCGATGCCGCAACCTATCTGGGCATTAGCCATGGTCGATTACGGAATCTGGTGAGCGAGGGACGTGGTCCAGCTTCCGTAACCTATGGCAAACGGGACAGGGCTTTTCCAATTGCCGCTCTGGATGCGTTTATCGACCAGCGGACAACTGGCTATCAACCCGCTACGCCAGAACCCGTCACGGTCAAACGTCGACCAGGCCGACCCCGCAAGACCGAACAACGCAGTCAGAAACAGATGGCGCATTGGACCGCAGTCATGATGGCACTGTTCATGACCTATCTTCTCTGGGCCTATGGTTTTCTTGGTCTTGCAACAGGTTTCATGACAAACTGAGAACCATTAAAGAAACAGCACTCCTCGCTTTTGCCCGCGAGAAAACAAGCCTGTCATATCCGGAAGGTTCTGTTCGCTCTCTGGGTACAATACAGATGCATCAGATATTCTGACGATCACCAAAATGTACACTGAAGATAACTTCCGCTTACGTCTCTACGGAATTCAGAAACACCGGCCTCTCTTTCTTCATTGAAGTGCCTATCTCCAATTTCGGGGTACGGGAGCCAATTTTGACCTGACCTTTTCCCAACATAAACGGCACCTGAACAAGCCAACGCAGGTCACCCTTCATTCCTTTCGCCATCTGGTTTCAACAACGCTCAGAAATCAGGAAAGTCACATTCGAGAGCTTTGGCTTCATGACCTGTTAGGCCGTGAAGCCACCCATAACAGCCAGGACACAACCCAAAGAAAGATTCACCTTCGCTCAACCGAACACCTCTTTCCAATCAATGTATGACAGGAAATCGGTCACTTAATTCAAGGCCCAACAGCGTGACGTCGGCACATTCTGATCTGTCTGGGGATTAGGTGCAGTTAACACACACAACACCGTCTGCTTACGCCCTTCTATTGTTAAAAGAACCCCTTGCCCCGAATAGTCCGTCGTGCTGATGACCTTGAAGCCCTTGTTCAATAACTCGGTCAAAGACATCGGGAGCGGTTTCAACATCGTGGGAACCGCTAAAGGACTATAGGGAGATTTCACACCTGATTGTGGCAACCAGTCCCCCGATGACTGGGCAAAACAACCAACAGGCCCTAAAAGACCAAGAGCTGTCGCGAGGATAAAACTGGCTTTTCGCATGAGACTTTTCCCTTCTAATGCTACCATAGCCTGTAACGGACTGTCTCCTGTCTATCATACCAGACTGTAAGGGAGAACTTCTGTGAAACACGCGCCTTTGGAAGCCCAAGCACGCACCTTGGAAGCCACGGGCGCTTACCGGGTCTTACGTCGTATCGCGCCCCTTCCGCTTGAGACGCAGGGGCCACGTGATCACACCCGTATAGGCCTTTTTCTGGATCTGGAAACGACCGGCCTCGACCCGGCCTGTCATGAAATCATCGAATTCGGGATGGTGCCGTTTGTCTATACGCTGGATGGCCGCATTCTCGGCACCTTACCAGCCTTCAATCGTCTGAGAGAGCCTTCCCACCCTATCCCTCCCGAAATAACCGCCCTCACCGGCATCACACAGGAGATGGTTGCAGGTAAAACCATAGCCCCTGAAGAGGTCGCCCAGTTCGCGACGCAGGCAGCCCTCATCGTTGCCCATAATGCCAGATTTGACAGGCTGTTTGCCGAACGCTTCTGGGAGGGGTTTTCCACAGTGCCCTGGGCCTGCTCCATGGAAGATGTGCCCTGGCAGGCAGAAGGCTTTGAAGGGCGCAGCCTTGGCTATCTCGTCATGCAGGCCGGATGGTTTTTTGATGGACACCGGGCCGCCGATGATTGTCTGGCTGGTGTTACCCTGCTCACCACACGTCTGCCTAAAACACAGACCCCAGCCCTCTCCGCCCTGCTTCAGGAAGCGCGGCAACCCCGCTGGCAGATCTGGGCAGAAAATGCGCCTTTTGATCTCAAAGAGAAACTCAAGGCCCGTGGCTACCGCTGGAATGACGGCACCGATGGTCGCCCCAAAGCGTGGTTTACGGAAGTGCCACAAGCCCAAAAAGAAGACGAACTGCATTTCCTGAAAACGGAAATCTATCTTCGTGAGGTCGCTCTACTCACCCGTGAAATTACCGCATGGGATCGTTTCTCACACCGCGCCTGAAACACACCTTTCCATTCTCATCCTCCCTTACTCTTCGGCATGACAACAGCAGACTGACGGCAATCGCCCTCAAAGCAGAAAAATTCAGCAGAGCTTGCCTGAATTTGTTTTTTTTGGTGACCGCTCAAAGTACAGTCACGTCGAAGGTTGTCGAGGTTCGCGGCTATTTTCTGGGTGGTTGATGAAGCGCGTCGTGAGCAGCAGAACGCCATGAAATAACGCGAGCACTCCAAATGCTTCCGCAAAAGCCTCTGATGGGATATGAGACGGACCGGTTGTCGCGAGCCGCCATCCAAGGAATGTGGCGCACACCGTGGTCAACGTCGGCCCCCCGATCCTTTGCATGATGTTCAGCGCGGTCGTTGCCATGGGAATATCGTCCCGAGCGATCGACGCATACCCCGCGCTCATCGCCGGAATGCCCACGGCTCCTCCGCCACCACCGCGCAGAAGCAGGGCGACGCTCAGCAGGGCAACGTTCAGACCGCTATAGGCAAGCACCACCAAAATCACTGTTCCGACCAACGAGATAAGAGCCCCGCAACCGGTCAGATCGCGCGCGTCAAACCGGTCACTCAGACGCCCAATGAGCGGATAGACGCACATCATCCCCAGACCCAGGGGTGCCATGAACAGGCCCGTCCGCTCGGGCGAGACACCGCAGGCGTGGATCAGCCATATGGGTAGAAGCATCTGACCAGCGAACGATACCCCGTTCGTCAGAAACATGATGATCGCCGACACCGAAAAGGCAGGCGCACGCAGCAGGCGCAGGTCGATCAGCGCGTCATCACCCTTGCGTCGCGCGGATCGGACATACAGGACGAACAGCACGAGGGACGCGCCTAAGGTCGCCTGTCCATAAGGCCGGGCGACATGATCCATGCCGTAAAGAAACGAGACGAGAGCGGGCGCGAGAAATCCTAGCCCTGTCAGGTCAAGTGGACGGAAACGCTCGTCATGTCGATCGTCAGGGAGAAACAGAACGGCAAGGGCAAAAGCCGCAAGCCCGACCGGCACATTGAGAAGAAAGATCCATCGCCAGGACGCGACGGAGAGAATGGCACCGGCGACGACGGGTCCAAGAAGCGGCGCGAGCAGAACAGGTGCCGTCATCGCGCTCGCGACCCTCGGCATCTGTCGGCCCGCCACACGAGCTACCGTCATCTGCGCCATAGGGGCGAGCAGTCCGCCCGCCATGCCTTGCAGCAGCCGGAATACGATCAGGGACGGCGCAGACCACGCTAGTGCGCACAGGCCTGATGTCAGCGTGAAGGCACCGAAGCACCATAAATAGACCGCTCGCCCCCCGAGGCGGCTTACGAGCCATCCATTCAGTGGCAACGTCAGGGCGAGCGCCAGCAGATAGCCGCTGACCACCCATTGAATGTGTGAAAACGGAGCGTGCAGGGTCGCGACGAGATCTGGTAGCGACACATTGACGATCGTGGCGTCCAGTTGCGCCATGAAAGATCCGACCGCCGCGACGCTCACGATTTTCCAGGTGCCCGGAGGCAGTTGATCCGGGTCTAAGGCTGGCAACGACGTTCTGGCGTTCATGAATGATCTCGCGGGAAACCGTGAGACGCGCAGACATGAGCCATGCGTTTACGCATCCAGCGCGATCGCGTCGCTCGTCGTCACCCGGCCAAGACGGGGAAAAATCTCTTCGCAGGCAAAGCGCTGCATCTCTTCGGTGAATGTGGACATGACATCCTCGACGAGCACGACGTTATATCCGTGCTCATGCGCCGCTCTGGCGGTAGATTCCACACCCAGATTGGTGGCGATTCCACCGACCACGATGGTCGTGATCCCGCGTCGCCGCAGTTGGAGGTCAAGATCCGTGCCGTAGAAGGCACCCCATTGCCGTTTCGTGATACGCAGATCATTCGGTCCGGCGAGCCCGTCAACCAGTTCGGTCCAGTCGGGAGCAAAGCCTCCGGGCGGCGAAAAGGAGCGATCGACGACCGCATGCACCGCGTCCGCGAAATCGGGCGCGAACGCGACATTCACCAGAATGACGGGAGCACCGGCGGCCCGGAAACGCGCCGCGAGTTCTTTCGATCGTTCGACGATCGTGGCCCCCGGTATCGGGGCCAAAGGCAGTCCCGTGATTCCCTTCTGGAGATCGATCAGGACGAGGGCCGTCCGGGTGGGCGGAAGTGAAATCATGGCGTGAGCTTCCCTGTTGACGTTCGCGCGACCGTCCCGAAGCGTTGTCCAGACCGCACGGAACCGTTAGAAGTTGAGCATATACTCAAACAGGAGCATTATTTGAGGATGGACTCAAATACGTCAAGAGCAAAACGGACACCTCTTCAGCCGCTACGCTCGGCCGGACGCCAGCGCGTCGAGGAACTGCTCGCGGCTGCGTCCGACCTGATGGCGGAACGCGGTTACGAGGCGACGACCATGGCGGAGATCGCCGCGCGCGCCGGGGCGAAGATCGGCTCGCTCTATCGCTTCTTTCCGAACAAGGAGGCTGTGGCGGACGCTCTGGTGCAGCGGCATATCGCCATTCTGGAAGACGAATACGCAGCACTTGCCAAACGTGCGGCCACGCTTTCGCCGGAAGCGTTGGCGGATATCCTGATCGAACTGCTTGTCACGCTTCATCCGCGTGTGAAATCGCTGTCCGCCCTGATGGAGGCGCGGACTGACAAGATGGAGATCCGCGACCGCGCGCGAGGTCATGCCGTGGCCGGAATTGCGGCGGCTCTGCGCGTGTGTGCGCCGGGACTGGATGAGGCGCTGGCGAAAGACATCGCGGCGGTCGTTCTGAACACCATGAAAGTCTTGCGCGGCATGCTCGCGAACGACGCGCCCACGACGTCGGGCGCGCCCGATGAGTTGCGGCGGATGAACCGACTTTATCTTTCCGACAGGCTGGCGCCGTTCCGGCGCGGTTCAGACAGCGCAACGGATGGAAAGACACGCTAAATGCGAACCGGAGACGAAGCCACACTCTCCCGGTGTGATGCGTCCTTCGACTGACGGCGCGAGAGATCGGCCGCACTTGCGAAGTGCGAGATGCGCAGCGGCGGCTTCCGCCTCATCCCGGACATACAAGCCCCCATTCGCCAAGCTCCTAAGCGGACAGTCCGCAATCACCATGAGCTGATGGAGTTTCCTCCCACCCGAGTGCATTCTCCGCTCGGCTGCATAAGAGCAGCCCCTTCTGAGAACGTATCATAGAACAAGACATGTCAGATGGGGTGGAAGGCCTCCTTGCGGCATTGATGTGCCATACCGGCGGTTGATAAACCTTCTGAAGGAGACCGCCCACCCCAACTGACAGCTAGCGGCGCGACCACGACTGGTGGTGGAACGACAATTGGTGGTCCAGCATAAATCCACGGCCAGGCCTCCGCCGGAGCGGCACTCAGCATGGTCGCGGCGAATGCCGCGGCTAGCAACTTCCATCCGATGCTATCAGGCATTGTTCTGGTCCACTCTGAACACGCGAACGATTGAGGACGCCCAAACCTGCCTTTCTGCATTTTTGATACCTCTTGACACCATGCACGGAGTGCCCAGATTGAATCTGCCGGCCGCCAAAGGGGTCGGCAGACAGAACTATCAGTTTTGATCTTGTGTCCATGTTGCTCAAAGGAGGATATGGCTATGAGAGCCACCGTTGATTTTGCTCCCCTGTTCCGTTCGAGCGTGGGTTTTGACAGAATGCTCAACGCCCTTGATCTCGCCAGCCGGATTCCAGCGGTCGATAACTGGCCGCCTTACGATATCGTCAAGACCGGTGAGGATGATTACCGGATCGACATGGCGGTTGCCGGACTTGCCGAGGCCGACCTTACGATCACACAGGAGCGCAATACTCTTGTCGTGACAGGACGAAAGGCGCCGGAGCCGCAAAGCGCCGCCGAATATCTCCATCGGGGTATTGCGGGCAGAGAATTCGAACGCCGCTTCGATCTGGCCGAGCATATGAAAGTCACCGATGCGCACTTCGAGAACGGACTTCTGTCCATTACTCTGAAACGTGAGATACCCGAAGCGATGAAGCCGCGTCGTATCGCGATTACGTCCTCTACAACCCGTGCGGAGGAAGCCGTACCCCAGATCGAGGCGCGGAAAGAGGCAGCCTGATGGCGTGACGAAAACTCTCCCCCGGCCATTCATCCGGCCGGGAAAGAATCTCGAAAGGTCATGAGCATGAAGAGGATGAAAATATTTCTGTCGTGCGCTGCTCTGGGCTTGTCTCTACTGAGCCAGTCGGGCGCACATGCTGGTGATATTGTCCGGACGGCTGCAACATCGTTCAATGCGAGGGCGACTGAGGGCACGTCCACAATCCCCAAAACCGGGGCTCGCACTCATTACGAAGACGGCACGGGTGATATGCTGGTCGACAGCTTGAACGCAAGCCAGTTGGATCAGAACTACAAGGGGCCGGTCTATTATCCCGGACAACCCATTCCGCCGTTCCGGCCCATCGACACAGATCATCTGGCACCGTCAGGGCCAGAGACGCCGGAGAAGACGTCCTCATCGCACGGGAGGTAGTGGGGATTGAGTAAAGGCGGCGTTATAGACCGCCTTTACCTCGATTCTTCAGGATGAAGACCGTTCAGGCTCACAGCGGGCCGCAGGATTATCTTCGAGATGCGCCTGTTCCCTGGCATCGCGCGCGACACGCGCATCCTGCTCGCGGACCAGCCAGTAGACGACGCCCAGCGCCAGAACAGCCGCCGAGAGAGCGAACAGTTCCATGGCAGTCACATCATGCATATCCAGCAGGATGAATTTGCGGGCAATCGCCAGGAGGGCGATCAGGACGATGGTCCGTACCCGGATGACGTTCTCATGCTGGGCAAGAACGACCAGCAGGGAGTGTTTGAACTCAAGCGCGATGATAACAGTAAAGATCGCGCCAAAAATCGCCTGGAAGATCGTCTGGTTGATCGGATCGATTCCGACATCGACGACCAGATGCCATACCGCGCTGATCAGATGAATCGTCGCGATAGCGGTGACCAGCATGATGAGCGCAATCAGGGTCAGAATGATCGCCTGTTCAAAACGCTCGTAGAATGTCAGGCCCCTGAACAGCTTGATGAAGCGGGACCAGTCCCTGCTCTGCCAGGAACGTTTCATGGAGAGGTCTTCCATAGCCGTTTTCCCATCTATGAATTGGGTTATAGTTCCTACGTCGTGGCCCTTCCGGCGTACATCCGGTTCAAAGCCGCTGCCAGCGTGGCAGGCGACAAGACAATGTTCGGGCAAGGTCTCGCACGCCTTTTGGCAAGGCCAATGTCAGCTGGTTTTCGAGGTCTCCCAACAACTAGCCAAGGCCTTAGCCATGTGCGTGCGGTCAGCGACAGGCAGGAGTTTTTGGACCACGGCGACGGCCGTCGCTTCCGGGTCTGGCGCGGTTCTCCAGCGAGATACCAAGTGGTAAATCAGATGGTCAGCCGCCCGACGCATGAGGCCGTTATATCCCTGGTTTTTTTCTTGGTCGCCGAGATAGTCGGCCAGCAGGACCGCCAGCTCTGTACCGATCTGAACGGTCGGAAGCGACATAATTCTGTTTGGCCTGTCCGTGTGAAGAGTCATGATGCAGTCCTCAGGCCGGGGCGTGTGTCGCCCGATGTCAGAGCCGTCGCATCCAGAGGGCTGACGCTCAAGCCCGAAACAGTGGCGGTGACGTCGACATGCACGGACCCGAACAGATGCAGGAGGGCGGCCTGAGGCGTATAGGCGCCCTTGACGGCTGCCGAGGTCCGGCCGTCCATAAGGATTGGGTCGACAAGGACCGGGCACCCGGTCTGCCGGCCCAATATCTCGATGGCGCGGGCCAGTGGCATGGATGGAATGTTCACCGGCTGCTTTTCTGTCTCGCACGACAGCACATCATGCGGCGCATGAGCCGATGCCTGCGAGGCCATTCCGACCAGCAGCATGAGGACGAGACCCACAGCGACGTGTGGTCTCTCCCTCTGCCGAAGGCGCCGAGGTTGTTTGGCCGTCTGTTCCGCTCGCTCCGTCTCTCCGGCGGAATGCGACCAAACTGGCCTCATTGTCCCCAGTGAACGGGGCACGGGGGGATGGTTATTCCAATAGTGCTGAAGCGCCTTCAGGTTGAGAAAATGGATAAAACTCGACATCTCCCTGTTCTTGCTGCTTTTGATTTCATCTTCAGAGACGCGGGGCCTCCGATGCAAGGCCCCGCTCCACCCTCTCATTCGTGCGGTCGTTCCAGAAAAGATGGTGCTTCCGCTCGGAGAAGGCGTTTCTGATCTACCCGGCGCGGTCAGTGCCTTACGCCGCGACCGGAACTGGCGGTACGGCTCTTGCCCGCATGGGGAGACGGAACGCGAGATCAGAAGCCAGGGGATCACACCCGGCAGGGGCGACCGCGCCCGCCTGGACCAGGCGTTCCAGCGTGGAGCGAAGTCTGATCCCCGGTATACCGGTATGGGCCACCAGAGACGTCAGCGTCACGCCACGTCCGTCATGACCGAGGCGGCGGAGCACGGAGAGGACACGCGGAGCGAGCGGATCGTCTCCGAAAAGGGGGCGCGTTACCATGATACGCCTCCCTCCAGTCGGTTGCGCCATCTCCGGGCGGCTGTACGCAAGGAGCGGCGATAGCGGGAATAAAGTCCTTTCAGTGTCGACATCCACATCCTCCGATTAAAGCAACATGGACTTCAGTTGTCTGGCTCACAGAGCCTATGCCGGACCCGATGGCTTCCAGCGAAAGCAAGATTGGAAGAGATGCTTGCCTCGTCAAGGGGCACGAAATGCAGATCCTTTTTCATGGATAATTTTATTATTTATATTTGTATTTATTTTTTGTGGCGGTGTTGCGGACGGAAATTACAGGGGTTTTGTTGATATTCGTTAAACATCATGGCGATGATCACAGAAAATCAATATATTTTCCTTCTATGATGGTGGCCCGGGGTTTTCCCGCCACCACCTGTTTTAGAGAGCGCTTCCAGCGCGTCCGTTTGTCGGGACTTCCATCCGCGTCTCGACGGCGGGCGTCAGAGCCGTGGAAACAGTCTTTTGACCTCCGGGATTGTCAACTGCCGTCGGCGCGGGGAGCGTCGCACAGGACTTGCTTCCGGTGCGTGACACATGAACGATTGGCGCCGCCTGACCGTTTGATGTGATCGTGATCGTCTGCGTACAGGCGGTGGGTCCACCGGTGCTGACCGCCTCGAAACGCTGCCAGGACATGCTCTGTTTCGGGAGGTCATGACCAACAGCCGGAACAGCGCGCAGGACGCCGTCCAGCCGCGAGCCCAATGTCCGATCGACCGCCTCCATGAGAGCCATATTGCGTGCCATCATGCGATCAACGGCCTCGAACATGATGTCGATATCAGGCATTGCCGCTGTCGTTGCGATGCCCTGGACCGGGACCAGGATACCGACCTGGTGTCCCCGTGCATCAACGACGCGCAACGTATCCTGAGCCTGCGCAGGCAGGGCAGCCGCGCCGCAGGCCAGTGTTGCAACAAAGGTGCCGGCCTGAATCATACGAGAAAAATGCATTTTGGAATCCTCCGTGTCTGTTAAGCAGTGTCGGACGACGGCAGGAATATGGGCTGGGTAAATAGCGCCAGCAAGAGGTGGAGGAAGACTACATTGATAGTCTGATCCGGATATGAGCGTGTATAGGCGTCCACACCAGAGGGATCCGGATCGGTCCACACCGTCTCGTCGCATTCGCAGTCCGGGCTACCGACCCTTCGGCTTGCGGCCGCCACAGACGACGTCATCACCGCGCGCTCCACACCACTCGGATCGCCGCACGCAGCACCCGTCGCCCTCTTCTCGATGGCCAGCCTATAAAGACGGGCAACGTCGAGCACATGCGCTGCAGGCCAGAAATTGCTCCCATCTCCCACATAGGCGCGGGTCCCATTTGCACGAAAAATCTCGATCAGCGGTGTGATGAGCCCCTGCTTTGCCCTCTCGTGAACCTGGGGAAGCCGCACCACCGAAGCGCGGATAGAGACGATATGCGCGATCGTGCAGTGGCAATGTCAGTAACGTTTTGGTCTGCCACGTCCTTGGCTGATTGAGTTTTCGCATGTGCAGCATGGACGGATCTCAGGTATTACGGCGACCAATTCTCCAATGTGGATGGTCGTTGTCAGGGAGTCCAGCCAGATCAGGATCGATCATCTCACGATCCGCAACCCGGCCTCGTGCAGCAGACTGTCTCGATGACCGATCCCGTTTCTCCAGTAACATCAACGACCCCGCATATTCATGATGTGACCATAACAGATCTGACTGCGATAAATGCCAAGACAGCCGGCGTTGGGTTAGGTTTGCCCGAGGCAGCGATTGAGGGGATGACCTTGAGACATGTTCGGTTATCGGCCCAGAAAGGCCTTCAGCTTAGTCATGTTAGCGGACGTTCCTTTGGAGGCACGCTCACAGTCCAGACGCCTCCACTTCTTCAGTGTGGATCTGCTGTGCACATGGAGGGATCAGGCCTGTGCTGTCCGGATGAGAGAAGCGTTCATGAATGGGTTTTTACTCGACATAATTGACCGTCTGTCGACTCAGAAAAAACAAAGCAGACAGGCGGCAGTCGCCTACATCCCCGACATTTCATGCATTCGGAAATAATCCGCTTTGCGGACATAGGTCGCCCAGACGTCTGATGCTCTGAACGCCAATCGAAAGATGATTTTTGAAAGAATGGAGGAGAGACAAGTTACCAGTCGGAGGCAGGTCTGCCACCATATCGTCCCATGCCGACGGAGGCGCTGCAGACTGAGCATAGGTATAAGGCAGCGGTTCCTGACCGGCGCGCCCCGCTCAGAGCGGTAGAGGTCGCCCATCCACGACCTCCTTCATGACGAAGAATGTTCGTGTCTGACGTACGCCAGGCAGGGCGATAAGGCGGCTGGCGTGAAACCGGTTGAAATCCGCCATGTCCTTTACCCTGATTTTGAGAAAATAATCGAAATCCCCGGCCACAAGATAACAGTCCAGGATCGTCCTGATGTTGTGTACGGCCTGTTCGAACAGGCCGAAGCTGTCCGGTGTCGAGCGATCAAGAACGACGCCGACGAGAGCCAGCGTACCAAAACTGAGTTCTGCCGGCTCAAGCTGTGCGCGGACATCGCGCACGTAACCCTCTGTCATGAGGCGCTGGACACGGCGATGGCATGTTGCAGCGCTTATATTCGCCTCCTGAGCCAGTTCTGCATTGGCCATCCGGCCGTTCTTCTGGAGCAGGCGCAGCAGGGATACGTCGATTCGATCTAGGTTTTCTGACATGGAAGAATCTTCCAGATTGGTTATGTACGGTGACGTGTAACATACAATGTTAATGAAAATAGAGAAAGGACACAGTATTTTCGACATCCAATAAGGAAGCACCTTTCATGAGGAATATGGGATAGTGCGGACGTCACCTCAGGGGCCGTCCAGTCAGCGGGACCGCCCTTTTCATTACGGAGCCCGCCCATGCTGAAGCTCGACCGTTACGAACGCTATCCCCTGACTTTTGGCCCGACACCGATCGAGCACCTGTCGCGCCTGTCGGATTTTCTTGGTGGTGATGTGAACATCTACGCCAAGCGCGAAGACTGTAATTCGGGTCTGGCGATGGGTGGCAACAAGCTGCGCAAGCTCGAATATATCGTGCCCGACGCGCTCGCCTCGGGTGCCGATACGCTAGTCTCCATTGGTGGCGTACAGTCTAACCATACCCGGCTGGTAGCGGCTGTGGCAGCAAAGATCGGCATGAAATGTCATGTGATCCAGGAAAGCTGGGTGCCGCACGATGACGCCGTCTATGACCGCGTCGGCAACATTCTCATGACACGGCTGATGGGTGCCAATTCCCAGCTTGTCGATGAAGGGTTCGACGTGGGCATCCGCGATAGCTGGCTGAACGCGATGGAAGAGGTCAAGGCGAAGGGCGGCAAGCCTTACGCGATCCCGGCTGGAGCATCCGTCCATAAATACGGCGGTCTTGGATATGTCGGGTTTGCCGAAGAAGTGCGCGCCCAGGAAGCGGAAATGGGCATGAAGTTCGACTTCATCGTCGTCTGCACGGTTACCGGTTCGACACATGCTGGCATGGTCGTCGGGTTTGCCGACGATGGCCGGGCGCGCCAAGTCATCGGCATCGACGGTTCATTCACCCCCAAACCGGTCAAGGCGCAGGTGCTCGATATTGCGCAAAAGACCTCGGCTCTGGTCGATGGCCCTGCCATTGCCGGCGACGACATCATCTTGATGGAAGATTATGCCTACCCCGCATACGGCGTGCCTTCAAAAGAAACCGTCGAGGCCATGCGCATTGCCGCGCGGACCGAAGCGATGATTACGGATCCCGTGTACGAGGGCAAATCCATTCAGGGTCTGATCGACCTCGTGAAGAAAGGCTTCTTTCCCAAGGGCTCGAATGTTCTTTACGCCCATCTTGGCGGTGCGCCAGCGATCAACGGGTACAGCTACACCTTCCGCAACGGCTGAACACAAACAAGACAAGACGCACCGTGCAGAGTCGCACGGCGCGTCTTGTACGAATTGCGTCGGAGACACGAAGGTCACCTGAAGACCTATCCCGATCACAATACGTCAAACGAACCGCGATCTTCCCCTGATAAGCCATTATCAGGGGGTTTTATCTGGCCTTTTCTTTTTATCGTTCCAGATGCTTCACAGGCAGCGCAGTCGTATATTTAACCTGATTCAACGCGAAATTTGATCTGATGCTTGATATACCGGGGATCTGCGTAAGAACCTCCAGCATGAATTCCTGATAGCGAGGAAGATCTTCAATGACGACGCGAAGAAGAAAATCGGCTTCTCCCGTCATGAGATAACATTCCATCACTTCCGGCCGCGCCTGAACCGCCGAAATAAAGACTTCCAGTGACTGTTTGTCCTGTTGTTGCAGAGAGACATGGACAAAAACATTCATGGCGAGACCGAGTTTGAGCGGATCGACCAGCAGCACGGTTCGCTTGAACACGCCCTGCGCTTTCATCTCCGCAACCCGACGCCAGCATGGCGACGGAGACAGGCCAACACTTTCAGCGAGGTCGGCATTACTGATCTCTGCATTGTCCTGAAGGGCCTCAAGAATCTTGAGGCTCGCGGCATCGAAACTCACGGACTGCATAGGAATAATTTTTCTCTAAAGCGGTGAAATAGGGTATTCTATACCTAATGAGAGCAAATATCAGGTAACTTGGAACGGATTTTCCCACCGAAATCAATACAATGCGCTTTACCATTTCTATCATGAGATAGCGCCATGAATTCAAAATCGGACCGGCCATCAAGAACTCATCAGCCTGCCGCTGTCGGCGTGGCAACATTTGTCTGGCTGGGCGTTATGGTTCTGCTCTGGGGCGCGAGCTGGCCCGTGACAAAACTGGCGCTTGCAACGGTGTCGCCCCTGTGGCTGGCCGCAATCCGCTTTGGAAGCGCCGCCATCTGTCTGTTCGGCTTCGTCTGGTGGAAAGGCCAGCTTTGCCGTCCACCTGTGGGCGACTGGTCGATCGTGGCCTCGATGGGCATGTTGCAGATGATGGCCTTTACGGGGCTGGGCATGATTGCAATGACCAGAACCGACACCAGTCACGCGGTCTTGCTGGCCTACACGACCCCATTATGGGGCGTTCTGGTATCGTGGCTTGCGCTTCGACAGACGCCGACCCGTGTGCAGCTTCTGGCATTATTTGTGGGTTTGTCGGGGACAGCGCTGATCTGCTCCCCCCTGGAAATGGACTGGCACGCACCGGGAACGCTCATGGGCAGCATCTTTCTGCTAATCGGCGCGGTTGCCTGGGCCGTTACGATCTTTCATATCCGCCATCATCGCTGGCACACGTCTCCCTTGGCTCTCGCACCGTGGCAGATGCTTCTGGCGACCATTTTTCTGACGGCTCTCGCCTGGACCGTGGAAGGTGCGCCTCGATGGGGTGCTACAGACTGGCACCTGCTGGGCATGCTCTTCTTTATCGGCCCGGTGGCAACATCAGTGTGCTTTGTCATTTCGGCTGAATATGGACGAAGAATATCAGTGTTCGCGATGTCCAATTTTACATTGGGCGTCCCTCTGATCGGTATCGTGACGTCCTTTCTTTTCCTTGGAAACCACCTCACGGGACTGTTCCTGACCGGTTTGACGCTTGTCTTCTTCGGAGCCGTCCTGGCAGCGGCGGCAGGCGGCCCGCTGCCTGCTTTCCGGTTTCTTCAGAGAGGGAAATGCGAGAAGGAAACAATCTCGCCAGTGTCAGGCTGATGCTCATCGGAGACCCGCAACCCTGTCGAAAAGCAAAGGAAGTATCTGCATTGCCCTGCACGTTTCAGAGAGAGGAGTCCGCAAGGGATTGCTTTTGAAGGCAGCTTCACAAAAGTATCCCTATGCGGGAAACAGGCGCAATGTTGCCTATAAATTCTGAAGAAAAGAGGAAACAATGAACAGACGCACGCTCATTATCGCGACCGCCATTTCACTGATCTCGACAGGATCGGCAAGCTTTGCACAGAGCCATAGTCATGGCGGGGCAAAGGTCATTTCCACCCCCGAGGATGTTCAGTGGCAGCCCGCACCGGCCATTTTTCCGCAGGGAATGAAAATTGCCTATCTTTATGGCGATCTGGCAAAACACGAACCGTTCACCATCCGGGTCATGATGCCGCCCCACAGCGTTATTGCACCGCACACGCATAATCTTGACGAAATGCTCACGATTATATCCGGTAATCTCGATCATTACACCGGCCCGAAAATGAATCCGTCAGAAGGACTTCATATGGAAGCGGGCGGTTTCGTGCACCTTCCGGTGAATATGGGTCACGCCCTGAAGGCTGGGGACAGCGGGGCTATCTTGCAGGTTTCCGGTGTTGGTCCTTTCGGCATGACCTATGTCGATCCAAAGGATGATCCGCGACACAGGTAATAGTCATAGAATCAGTGTTCCGACGTGCCTGAGACTTCCACCCAATGGGGATCATGATCTCAGGCACGTCGGTACACGCTTCATTTCAAGTGGGCGAAGGCCCGACGCATCAAGCCTGTATGCCGATCAGTGCCTCGCTGAGCCCCCACAGACGGGTGGCCGCTGCAGGATCGATGGCCCACGGCAGGACACCATCAAGAGCCTTGTGATCGGCCGGTATTCATGAGGACTTACACGATGCAAACCGCTGGACTACGGTAACAAAGATTGCAGACCCTTCATCTTCTCGCTGCTCGGCGTCGGCAATGTGAGTCCAAACCTCCATCGAGATTTGGACTCACATTGCTATCACGACGTAAAAGGTCTGAAGCAGCCTGTCTGCTTTTCACGCGCTAAACGGACAGATTGCTGTCGCCTTCATGTCGGACGCCAGAGCGTCGGCCTTTGCTTCTCTGAAGCCGACGTGTTCATGGCCTGCGAGAATAGGCTGTCGCCGATCACGACCAACACACGAGCATCCAGCCTAAAATGCGCGGTATGTGCCAGCAGCCAAGTGCGATCACCCCGTTTGTCTCTGTAGGGCATAGGGGGAACTCAAGACCAGTCTCCCTGGAAAAGGTTATCAATGGGTGACAGGCTCAATGATCGTCGGAATTGCAGCCCGGAGCACGCGGAGAGCTGACGGCTTGGCGCAGCCGGTCGACCCGATTACGCAAGTCCCGCAGTTCGGTGATCGACAGCCCGGTCGCCGTTAACACACAAGCCGGAATCGTCTCGGCCTGAACGCGCAGGGCCCGACCGGCCTCGGTCAGATGAACGCGCACCTGTCGTTCGTCCTTCTGGTCGCGGGTGCGCTCCACAAGGCCAGCGCCCTCCAGCCGCTTGAGCAACGGGGTCAGGGTGGAGCTAACCAGATCGAGTTGTGATCCGATTTCGCCGACAAGTCTGCCGTCACTGCTCCACAGGACGGTCATTACTAGATATTGCGGATAGGTGAGACCGAGCGGCTCGAGCAGCGGTTGGTACAGCCGATTGAAGGCGTGGCTCGCGGCATACAGCGAGAAGCACACGAAATTCGACAGATCAGGTGTGGATGGGTCTTCGTTCATATCGTCCTCCATAAGTAGGGCCATTATATCGCGTAATATCAAATCTTGGGCGATGTTAATGCATGGGAGCCATGCAATTTACCATGTTGAGCGATAATATCGTGCGCGATATGTAATGCCTCACAGGCCGATCGCAGCCTGATCGATACGGAGTTTTCCATCATGAAGCGCCTCTCCACAGTCATCGCCTTGGCTACCGCTATTGCCGCCGCGCCCGCGCTCGCCGCTCCCGTGCTGGAGCCCACGACCCAGCATTTCCTCAACGACCTCGCCACCGCCCATGTCCCGGCCATCCCCTCGCTGTCCCCGCACGATGCCCGTGCGCTGCTGGACGGCGCGCAGGCATCGGTGAAGGTCACCGCTCCCGCTGCCCGGATCACCGACCGCGTGCTCCCCGTTGGCCCGACCGGCAGCACACGCATCCGGATCTATCGCCCGTTCGACGCCCCGAACCATGCGCCGGCCATCGTCTATTATCATGGTGCCGGTTGGGTGATGGGCGGCCCGGCCAGCCATGACCGCCTCGTGCGCGATCTAGCGGCGGGCAGCGGTGCGGTGGTGATCTTCGTCGATTACGAACGCTCGCCCGAGGCGCGTTATCCAACTGCGATCGAGCAGGATTATGCGGTTCTGGAGTATGTCGCTCGTCATCCGGTCGAATTCGGGATCGATCCATCCCGCATTGCCATCGCCGGAGACAGCGTCGGCGGTAATATGGTTGCGGTCGTCTCCGCCCTCGTTGCGGAGCGGCATGGACCCAGGCCCGTAGCCCAGCTCCTGTTCTATCCGGTGACCGATGCCGCAATGAATGACGGATCCTATCGCGAGTTCGCCAGTGGCCCCTGGCTGACAGCGAAAGCCATGGATTATTTCTGGAACCAGTATCTGCCTGCCGGCACGGATCGCGCCCAGCCGCATGTCTCGCCGCTGAACACGCCGGACTCCATCCTGCACGGGCAGGCGCCAGCGCTGGTCATTACAGATGAAAACGATGTCCTGCGTGACGAGGGCGAGGCCTACGCCCGACGCCTGGTCGAAGCTGGCGTGCCGGTCATAACGACCCGCTATAACGCGACGATCCACGATTTCGTTATGCTCAATGCGCTTGCCAAGACGCCGGCGGCCACCGCCGCAGTCGCCCAAGCGGCTCATTTCCTACGCGATGCCTTTACGAAGGTAAAGTGAGAGAACAGAAGCGGTCTGAAGCAATTTCCTCCAAAAAGAGGGAGCCCGCTCAGCCGGGCAAGTCGCTCTTCAACATCAAAGAAACCGGGCTGTTTCATGTCGCCACTCCTCCAATGAAAACCGGAAAAATGGAATCACAGAGAGGGCCTCAAAACCAAGAGGTTTTTCGAACCGTCCACTTGATATCGGGATCGAGAAATCACGGCGGGACATAAAATGTCGTCACCACCTATTACCTAGACGTATTGTAAATGCCGTAAATAGAGAACTGCATCGTAAATTCGATCGTTAGGATAATGCAGTGGCTAGTAAACAAATTCTCATGCTCGCAGGCGACTTTGTCGAGGATTACGAGCTCATGGTTCCGTTCCAGATGCTGCTCATGGTGGGGCACAAGGTTGACGTGGTTTCACCCGGAAAGAGAGCGGGGGAACACGTGGTCACAGCCATCCATGATTTTGAAGGCCATCAGACCTACACCGAAAAACGTGGCCATAATTTCACGCTCAATTCCACCTACGCCGGAGCCAAGGCAGGAGATTACGATGCGCTTGTTATCCCGGGCGGTCGGGCTCCGGAGCAGCTCGGCACGGACGAAACCGTTCTGGAACTCATTCGCGCCTTCGTCGCTGCAGATAAACCGATCGCCGCAGTATGCCACGGCCCGCAGCTTCTTGCCGCGGCAAATGTTGTTGCAGGCCGCAAAATTTCCGCCTACCCCGCTTGTCGCGCCGAAATGATTCTTGCCGGTGCCGATTATCAAACAGTCGCAATGGACGACGCCGTAACAGACGGCAACCTCGTGACGGCGCCAGCCTGGCCGGCACATCCGGCATGGATCAGCCAATTCCTGTCGGTTTTGGGAACACGGATCGAAGTCTAGAAAATTGTCACGATGGGAGAACCGAAATGTGTGAACTCTATATCCGCGCCGATCCGATTCACTATGAGAACCGCACACGATCGCTTCGGATACACGGGGCCGTCACCACTATTCGGCTAGAAAATATGTTTTGGGAAATCCTGACGGAAATTGCAGCGGCTGATGACCTAACTGTTAATCAGCTCATCACGAAGCTTTCAGACGAAGTCACTGAACTTCGTGGCGAACTCCCGAACGTGGCATCTTTCTTGCGGGTCAGTTGCCTCCAATATTTAAAGCGGGAGCGCTCTATCGAAGCAGTATCCGGCCCCAAGGCCGGTCATCCCATCGCATTGCGTCGGGTCGGATAACCGAGCCAACCCCGAAAGCTTGCTCAGAGCTACCTGTTTAGTCCCGTGTTTTGATTGGTTGGATTGATGATGAATTTTTCTGGCTCTGAAGTCCAGATTTTGCAGACGTATTCGTAAGGGGTGAGGCCGTTCAGGGTCTTGAGCCTTCGCCCGAAATTATAGACTGCCATGAAGTCATTGAGGTGTGTCCTCAACTGCTCATGACTGTCGTAATGGAAGCGTTTGACGGTTGCTTCCTTGATTGTCCGGTTCATCCGCTCAACCTGACCGTTCGTCCAGGGATGATTGGGTTTCGTCAGACGATGTTCGATCCCGTGAGCTTCGCAGATCATGTCGAAGCGCATGGGGCGAGACCAGGCCGTATTGCGGTTACGGGGCTGATCAGCGAACTGGATGCCGTAGCACATCGGGAAGCTCTTTTGCAGAGTTCACCTATCTGGCCTTAAGGCCAGATAGGTGGCCACGACCGGGTGATATGTCTCCACTATGATGGTGTCCAGCCACACAGGGGAGATAACCGGCCGTGACCAGACCCAACCCTACACCGACAACAGCTGTTCTCGTCGCTATCGATGTTGCCAAATCACGCAATGAAGTCTTGATTGAGGTGCCCGGTAATCGACGGCGTCGACGCCTGACTGTGGCCAACACGCGCACAGAACATGACCGTTTCATTGCAGAACTGCAGGCCCTGGCACCGCGGCCGGTCATTGTTGGCTTCGAACCGACCGGACATTATCATCGTCCGCTGGCCTGGCGCCTCGTGCAGGCCGGGTTTGATGCACGCCTGATTTCTTCGGTCGCTCTGGCCCGCACGCGAGAGGCGCTGCACAACGGCTGGGACAAGAATGACCCCAAGGATGCGCAGGTCATCCTGCACATGCTCCAGATTGGCGCAGCCAAACCATATCATGATCCTCTTGGCAAGCGCATTGAGCATAACGAAATCGTGGATCGTCGCGTTATAGCGGGTCGTTATGACCGGCACGCCAGCTTCGACCAGGCGTCGGGCGTAGGCCTCGCCCTCGTCACGCAGGACATCGTTTTCATCTGTAATGACCAGCGCTGGCGCCTGCCCGTGCAGGATGGAGTCCGGCGTGTTCAGCGGCGAGACATGCGGCTGGGCGCGATCCGTGCCGGCAGGCAGATACTGGTTCCAGAAATAATCCATGGCTTTCGCTGTCAGCCAGGGGCCACTGGCGAACTCGCGATAGGATCCGTCATTCATTGCGGCATCGGTCACCGGATAGAACAGGAGCTGGGCTACGGGCCTGGGTCCATGCCGCTCTGCAACGAGGGCGGAGACGACCGCAAGACGCCGGCGGCCACCGCCGCAGTCGCCCAAGCGGCTCATTTCCTACGCGATGCCTTTACGAAGGTAAAGTGATAGAACAGAAGCGGTCTGAAGCAATTCCCTCCAAAAAGAGGTAACGCTTCAGCCTCGCGCTGGCCGCAGTTTCTGCTCCGTCCCTCAGGCACTGACCATGCACCTATCGCTGGCATGACGACTGCATATATGCGGGGTCTCATGAGACGGACAGCTCTCGCCCGACGAAGTCGGTTGATCAAGTTGACCTTCAGGAGACGCCCATTTGTGTCGTGACAGTCGATTGCACGAATGACCGCTTTTCCAGTCTACCGTCCAACTGCCGACATTCTGCTTACCCCCCATTGCAGCCATTCCCAAGAATATGGTGGCTCTATTCGACGCCAGCCGACACATAGTGCCTGGCAGACAGATGCTGGCAGCACAGTACGATCCAGAAGGAAGATAACGTAGTGCTTCTCCTTACCAAAGGAGTCAGAAATCTGTCAGGACTTTGAGTGGATGTCGAAATCACTCACACCATGAAGCTGAGGAGCAAAAGCCCCTCGCTCATCCAACACGCCTGAAAAAAACGGAATGCGCAGGCTGCGTTGTTTTGTGCCGTCGCAGAGGTATAAAGCCGTACTGCTTAAAGAGCATGGTCAGATTGGTTTCATTAAACCATTGCAGATGCTCCGGCGGACAGATATCGGGCCATGCCGCCAGATTCTGCGGTGTAGCCCGGTGGCCCGCATCCGGTGCAGAGAGATAGACAACCGCGTTTGGCCGTGTGATGGCCCGAAGGGTTTCCATGAACATCACAGGACTTCTCAGATGCTCCAGCAATTCTGACGAAAACACAAAATCAAAGCGCAGCTCCCGTTTTGCAAAGGCTTCAATATCCTCGGCAAAAAACCTCTGCTCTGGAAAACTGCGCCGTGCAAAGGCAATGCTGTTCTCGCTCAGATCAACCCCCGTGCCACTTCGCGCAAAACGACACAGAGCCGACAGCATGTGTCCACCGCCACACCCCAGATCCACTATGTCACGATGATACACATATGGAATAAACCACAGACTCCGCCAGAATGCGCGCCACCGGCGGGAGCGATCCTTGGGATAGAAATCCGCACACGCGCCCCGGTAGGTCGTCGCATAATAGGCGGCGATAACCGCCTCAGTCGGCATGGGATCAACAAACAGGAACGCGCAGTTTGAACAGCGCACAATCCTGTAACCATTCTTCTCAAGCTGTGGGTGACACACAGCGTGACACACTGGACACGTCACAGCAGGACGCACCGAGACATCAGGCATCGGGGAGAAATCCATTTTTTCAACTGGAGATTATTGTGAGGACATCGGTCGCAACGAGAGACTGGATGTCCTCACAGCACAGCTTTCCTACTGGAAAACCGTTTAGCCGTGGAATGTTCTCAGGAATTTATACTGATGTGTCGGACCATCCCATCTCCAGACAGGCTGTGTGCTGCCCGGTTGCCCAAAAGACAGATCATGCACGCCATCCTGTGTGGTCGACAGAACGGTTATATCGACAGCACCATTGTGCCAGACAACCCGATTGTCACGATCGAGAACAGTGAGTTCACCCCCTGTCTGCCCCCAACATGAATCTGGATCATAGGTCACGGTCGCACCCTGCAGAACACCACCAAGATCAAAATGTAGAACGCCGATCCTGTTCCGGTTCCCACAGACATTTTTATATCCGTGTGCGGTTTTTTCCAGATCAGGAACATGCCGCAATACGGCATCATCTTTTGCTGTTGCAACAGGCAGGTCACTGCCCGGATAGCTTTTTAACTCGTGAAACGCCGTTCCCGCATCCTGTGCCTGCGCTGTCGACACCAGACCACTGGCCGCACAGAGCATGAGAGACAGAGTTATCATTTTTCTTGTCATTTTCTATTTTCCTGTAATCGTATTTTAGAAATAGCGTCTCATTGGTCGGCTGGATGAGAGGTCCCTGCCCTCTCGTCACTCCACACCGTAGAGCTGACGCCTGTGAGCATCAGCGTCGCATTTCTTGCGCACTTCTTTAACGCTCCCCCACAGGCCGATCCCTGCAGCAAAGGCAATGAAGGGGTGCCACCAAAGTCCAATCGCAACACCACACAGAACCTGCCCCATCACACTGCCATGCTGTGCGATCCGGTATTCTTCTCTATGCTTGGCTTCAATTTCCCCGAATTCGGCTTCATACTCGGCCCGACGCTGCTCCAGCCGACTGGAAGACTGCGCGCCAGATGCATCGTGCTCACCCATGAAACACCTCATGCACAAGACCGGCGACAATCAGCATGATCCCCACTGGTATCATGATGTCCGTTGCCAGAAAGACCGCACCCAGCCCGATGACCGCAATCACAACGAGCCCGCCTAGCAGTGTCAGCATCTACGCCTCCCGTCCTGTTTATTCACTTAAAGCCGCCCGATATCACGACACAGGCCCAGCAGATGCGAGAGCCGCTGCTGCAGGACAGAGCCCAGAACGATCAGCCCTTCCAGCAGACGGGCTCCATCACTATCGCCACGCAGATCATCCAGCCGGCTTCTGAGCAATCCGTGCTCCAGTTCCACCAGCCTGAACACGTCGTGCAGGCCGGCATGTAACTCTTCGAGACGAGGATCCGAGGTATTTTCATAAGACGCAGACATCATAATCCCTTCGACAAGACGAGGGTTTCATGCGAAGTTCAGCTTGCAAACCACGACGCCTCGCACATTAACCTTTCTCAATTCATACGATGTTCCGACTATACATACAAGCGGTTTTCTGCATATTCCAAGCCTCCCTGTTCTTCTGGAGGTTTAATGTCCCGACGCAACCGAAAGCGCCCGCTCATGGATGATCAACTGACCCTCATGCGTGAACGGGGAGAGCGGCTCCGTCAGGCGGCTCAGGCCATCGGTATTACACGCGCAGCCAAAGCAGCCGGCGTGCCCTACACAACCCTGCGCGACTATATGAATGGCGGAGAAATGAAGTTCTCTTCCATCGCCTCTCTGGCACGGGTCTGCGGTGTGTCTCTCGACTGGCTGGCTTATGGCGTCGGAGAAGAACCACCCCCTCACCAGACACCGGAGGAAGCGCCCGCCAGGGGCGGTCATCAGGCCGTCATCCCCTGGCTGGACAACCGCGAAGACGGGCTGCGTATCAGCAAAAGCTGGCTTGCCAGAACCTTCCGACAGGATGGCACAGCCTTACGGCTCGTGAGCGTCATTGGGGATGCCATGCTCCCCACTCTGGTCGAGAACGATCTCGTGATCCTCGATACCGCCAATCAGCAAATTCATGGTAGCGGCCTGTTCGCTCTTGCTGTGGACGACAGTATCCTGATCCGGCGACTTGAACGCCGACTGGGAGGCGGCCTGCGCGTCATCGCTGACAATGACCGCTATCCCCCTCAGGATCTGACACAGGACGAAGCCTCCGACCTGAAGATTGTCGGGGAAGTGCTCTGGACTGGGGGCGTTCCCAAGCGTTAAGAAGCCCCGAGAAAGGCTCCGCAATGCGCTACAAATGATTTTTCGTAGATTATAGTCATTTTTTCGCTTGTTGCATGGGTTTCTTCGCAGTATTTGTTCCTGAGAAATGCCGCCTGTTTTCTGGCGGCGATCTCAGGAGTTCTCTGTGCTGTTCTCCCCTGCCCTTCCCCCGCTGACAGAAACCAGGCCGGGTCAGGCTGCACTTGCCCCGTTCGGCAGCTATCCCATGACACGCCGCCAGCACCTTGCCCGCATGCTGATGCATGAACGCCCGCTCGGACGAGGACGCTTACGGCGTGTCGCAGTCTCATGGTTCCAGCAGGGACCCCAGATCGTAGATGGCACCTTGTTTGGCTATCGGGTCAGATTTTATCCGCGCGATAACCAGACCGATGCCAAGGGTGCGGTCTGTGGTGCACTTTATAAGAGACGTGAACTTTGCTGGCTACGCCGCATTCTCTCCCCGGACGCCAGTTTCGTGGATATTGGCGCAAATATGGGGTTTTTCTCCCTGTACGCGGCCCGTTGCCACACACGTAAAATTTTAGCGGTTGAAGCCAATCCGGTTCTGATGGATCGGTTTCGGGAAACACTCGCCCTGAATGAGCCCCTTCCGATCTGGTGCGTTTCCTGCGCGGCGGGCGCGACATCGGGAAATGGACAACTGAGGCCCCGCCACCATGACCTCGGCAGCGGCCAGATCTCCGCCGTCACTTACAAAAAAACACAGACGGGACAACAGGCGGCAACCATCTCCGTTCGTCCTCTCAAAGATATTGTCCAGGAAGCTGGTCTAAAGACCATCACTCTGATGAAGCTTGATATCGAAGGAATGGAACATGCTGTGCTGGACACCTATTTTAGAGATGTCTCTCCGATGCTTTATCCGCAACACCTGATTCTGGAACGTCCCGTCCGCCGAGAGGCGCAACAGGCCCTGGAGCATCTGCTGATTGCCAGTTCACTTTACAGGATCAGCGGACGCACACGCGCCAATCTTCTTCTGTCACGAAACCCTTCATAAGAAACGATAGATTTCAAAAACAGGATCATTGTTTCAAAGATTTCCTCTATCTGGAAAAACTGCTGCCTGCGAACAGGCAGCAGCGTTAAGATCAGCTCTGGTTTGCAGAGGCTTCCAGCGCTTCACACGCGCGTTCAAGCTTCTCGGTCAGATCCGAGGACAGCAAGATGAGGCCATCCAGAGTATCTGTTGAGCCATCACGCACTTCTTTCAGGCCGGCAATAAGTGCTGCACGCATGATCAGCATGACTTCATAGACATCCTGAACGGGCGTCGAGGTCGCACAGAATTGATTTGACATGGATAATTTTCTTTCTGAAAAGTCGTTATCCTCAAATGAAGAAGAAAAACCTCACGCGCAGTCTCACGGGAACCCCGATGACACACGCACACGATGATCTCTTCCTTTTTGGGGAGAAGGGCGACAACCCTTCGAAAGCTTCTCAAATTCTCAAAAAGACTAAGGAAAATGACGAACTTCCACGAGTCAGGTGACTTACGGAAACCAATCAAACGGCAGCCGCAGATTACCCAGAGGAAAAAGGGACTGCACAAAGCAGCCCCTTCCCGTCCTTATCCTTTTGATCTGTTACTCAAAGTCACGGTAGACGCGGTCTTCCATCATTTGCCACCCCACGGCTTTCCCGAATGGTTCTGACATTGGGGGCGGTAGTGTGCGGGCAACAGAAAGCGCTGCCAGCATATTCAAACGGCTCTCGGCAAGAAGGTGACGTAGGACAACACGTGCCTGCATCATGCGGGTAAACGATTCACATTCAAACCAGGGAACTTCAAAACTGGGCTGAAGATACTCGACAATTTCGGCAAGAGAATAGTCGCTGCTTTTACCCAAATTATAAATCCGGGCGAGCTTATGGAGACAGAGATGATGCGGCCGCTCTCCCCAGGGGGCACCGAGAAGTCGATGCAGGAAGGAGACATTATAACCGGCAAGACAGAGGGGCAGTGCTTGATTATGTGGAAACACAGCGTTGAAGATACGATCTTCAACGACAAAGTCACTTCCTCCCCGCTCCCCCGGGACTTTCTGCAACACCCCCTGAAAGACGCCGCCGTTCACATCGGTAAATGTGTGATCAGGCCGCATCACCAGATCGCAATACGCAAGCGATATCGGCAACCCCTCTGCAAGCTGAGGCTGTCCGGGCCCTATCGGCGCAATATCGAGGAGCCGAATTGTGCCTTCGCTCCATCGCGGCAATGTAGTCGTATCTTCTTTTACTATTGTCATGATCAGGCTCCCCGCAGTGCAACATCATCGACTAGATCGATGCAGAGATCTTTCAGCTCCGCGGGACGGGCAAACATGTCGAGCCAAACGACGACTGGTGTTATGTCGAGAGCACGATAAAAGCTGAGACGCTGATCAAGACGTGCAAGCCATCTGCGTTCCTCTTCATTGCGGGTTATACGATCAGAGCCACAGCAGCCCACGACTTCTATGTAGCGGGAAACATTTCCTTTGCGCAGCGTCAGATCGGCACGAAAAAGCCCTTGATCAAGACAGATGGGTTCGTGCACATCAACATGCATGTTGCGCCTCTTCAGAGTGCACAGCATCTGGTAGACAATGCGTTCAGGCAGAGAGTCTAGGAGTGTGCCGTCAGTTGCAACTGGCCCAGAGACAGGCAAATGGGGCCAGAGACCGGCGGCTGTTTGCTGCACGCGTGCCCACTCCTGAGTGCCGCTCTCACCGATGAAAACAAGATGCTGTCCGGGCGCACCTAAAAATCTGAACATGTGGGAATTGGGCGGTGCGCCCAACGCAAGCGCCATATCTTTGTAAAGCAGAAGGTCTGCATCATTAGGATAAAAAATGGATGACAGCGCAGACGAACTGCCTGCTGTTGTTGAAAACGTAGCCATAAAAATTCCAGTAAATGAAGTAAACCCGTAAGGAAGCTGTGCCGTGAAGGCACCCTTCTTTTTCTGGGGAGGCTGGAAAGCCAACCTCAAACACTGCCCCTTCTTCCGGACCAGCTACCGCTCAAACAGAAACATCACCCCCTCTCTCCGGAAAGTAGGCACATCACTGCCAACGGCATGCTCAATCAGGCGCAGAAAAAGTTATGCAAGACTTCTTTCGTCTATTTTTCGAGAATTTTATCATTTTCACCACCATTAATGTTTGTGGAAAAATCGTTGTATTTTTTGCTTATGATAATTGCTGTATATCAGCACTTTCCAACGCACCTGGACGAGCCAAGAGGCGGAAAAATTTCACTCTCAATCAATTACTTAAATCTGTTCTTGGACTGACTACCTGGCTGCCGCAAGGCAGTCAGCACGAAGTGTTTTTCGGTGCCCTGCACCAAAAACACGGTATCGTGCCATCTTTCTCTCTTTTTGACTTATTTAACAGCTTTGTAATGTTATTTATGTCTCTTTCTTTCTCATTCTGGTTTCTGACAAAGCTGTCGTTCTCTTTCTTCAAAAATGATCCAATCACCACTTAAAACGTCTCTGTATCCGTTTATTTGAGGCTCTAATGTTTATCAGTGAGCTGTAGAAAATTCTTCACAGAGGCGTTTTAAGGTCTGTTTTTGCCGCTATGGTTGTGGAGTGGCATGGTCGATTTTGCCGCTTTTTCGGGGTCTTTTTTGTTAAGAATTTTTCCGGAAAAGCGCGGATTCCGTTTTGCCCTCCACTCCGGTTTTTGTCGTGTTTTCGGTGGTTTTTCCTTGGAATAAGGATTTACCCCTGAAAATCGTGCGTGAACCCATAAAATCGGGGGGGTTCTATAGGGGGGTTCCTTGGACCAAGGATTTACCCCTGAAAATCGTGCGTGAACCCATAAAATCGGGGGGGGTTCTATAGGGGGGTTCCTTGGACCAAGGATTTACCCCTGAAAATCGTGCGTGAACCCATAAAATCGGGGGGGGTTCTATAGGGGGATTCCTTGGAATAAGGATTTACCCCTGAAAATCGTGCGTGAACCCATAAAATCGGGGGGGTTCTATAGGGGGGTTCCTTGGACCAAGGATTTACCCCTGAAAACCGTGCGTTAACCCCTAAAATCGGGGGGGTTCTTTCTTGAACGGGCGGTTTCAACTAATTTTCGTGACGGGAACCCCTAAAATCGGGGGGGTTCTATAGGGGGGTTCCTTGGAATAAGGATTTACCCCTGAAAACCGTGCATAATCGTCAATATAAGGGGGTTCTGCTTTATTCCGTCCTGTTCAACTCATTTTCCTGACGGATTGCCCAAAATCGGGGAGGTTTGCTACGGCGTGTCGTCAGTTAAGCAGGATGATGATTGAGGCGAACTGCACTGCTGCGAGGAATGTTGACTTCAGTTTGTCGTAGCGCGTTGCGATGGCGCGGAACTGTTTGAGTTTATTGAAGAACTGCTCAATAAGATTACGTTCCCTGTAAAGAGCGAAGTCTGTTTTGCGTTGTGTCGTTCTGTTGCGTTTTGGTGGAATGACCGGGGTAATCCCACGCTCTGTCAGTCGGTCGATCAACCTGTCTGCGTCATAAGCCTTGTCGGCAAGAAAGGCATCCGGGTCGATCTTTTCCAGAAGCGGTTCGGCCTGAGTAATATCGGCATCCTGACCCGGTGTGATATCGAGTTCCACCGGGTTCCCGAGAGCATCACAGATGGCATGGATCTTTGTGGTTAGTCCGCCCCGCGACCGTCCGATGGCCTGATCCGCGCCCCCTTTTTCAGGGCTCCGGCGCTGTGCTGATGCGCCCGGACTATCGTGCTGTCGATCATCATGTATTCATTGTCGTGATCTGCCGCCAGATGGCGAAATATCCGCTCGATTACACCGCTTTCGCACCAGCGGCGCAGACGCCGGTGGACATTTTTCCAGTCCCCGAAACGCGGTGGAAGATCACGCCAGGGGATGCCTGCGCAATAGCGATACAACACGGCTTCCACGAAGAGACGATTGTCCGCAGCCGTGCCGCCAACATAACCTTCACGACCGGGAAGAAGGTCTTTTATGCAGAATGGTCTGAAGATTTTTGATATGGTGACAATCATTAACCCCTTCCAAAAACCATAGGTTAAGGTTAAATCGGTTTATTGAAGCTCCCAGACTGTTTAATCAATGTTGGGAGCTAAAACATAGACCAGAAGACAGCACGTCGCGTTCTTTTTGCTGTTTCAATGGGTTAGCAAAGCGTCACTGCGGGTTGATGCAGGTTCGAGTCCCGCAGTTCGCACCACAGACACCTGAAATAGCACGATTTTTCGGCTGAATGAGGAGCAAAGGCTGTCTTTGCTCCATCATCCTTCCCCACCGAGGGAAGATTCTATGCTCCGTGTCCGAGGCACTACCTACCACTTCCGCCGTATCGTTCCCCCTGCCCTGCGAGCAGCCTTAAACCGGCGGGAAATCTGGGTTTCTTTGAAAACTGGCTACCAGAATGAAGCTCGCAAACGCGCTTGTTTACTTCACGCCAGAACCACTGAAATGTTCATGCAAGCCCATTCTGCACTGGTAGAACCAGACGCTTTAAGCAGGCTTGAGGGACTGCGGGTTTCACTGCGGGATTTGCAGAGCGTGAACCTGCCTTCATCTGCTCAGGAAACGGGGTCCGTGCCGGTGTCAGCACCGATGCCAAAACCCCGAACAATCAAGAAACCGGCCAAAGCACCCAAAGCCCAACCTTTGATGCTCTCCGGTGCCCTGAAACGCTTTGTGCAGGATAATTCCCATGCCAGTGCTGACACCAAGAAAGCGACCCAGCGGGCAGTGGACCTCTTTCTTCAAGCGTTTGGAGATGCTCCTGTATCCATCATAGGGGGCGAGAAGGCCGGAGCCTTCCGTGACCTGCTGTTTTATCTTCCGGCATCGCTGGGCAAACGTAAGAGCCGCCTTACCCTTGAGGAAGAGGCACAGAGAGTCAGAGATGAAGGTCTGCCAACTTTGAGTGGCAAGAGCGTTAAAAACCATATGATGCGTCTCTCTGCCCTTTGGAGCCAGTTACACCAGCGGGAATTGGTCACACGTAACCCGTGGACGGGCTGGAATTTTGAAAATGGGCAAAAGACCATACGCAGAAGCTGGACTGCCAGAGAACTGGCTTTGCTGGCCTCCGCGTCATGGCATAGCACATCCGTGCCAGAACAGACCTTCCGGCTTGTGACCCTTATTGCTGCCTACTCTGGTATGAGGCTGGGTGAAATCTGCACCCTGAGAAAAGAAGACCTCCAGACCGTTGATGGTATCCCCTGTTTTATGGTCAGGCCACATTCTGACGATGGCTGGTCACCAAAGACGGAAGCTGGCACTCGTGTGGTGCCAATCCATTCAAAGCTGATTGAAGCCGGTATTCTAGCCCTTAAGGATACCACAGACGGCCCATACCTCATTCCCGGCTTGGAGACTTCAAAACAGGGCGTCAGGGGCGCAGCCCTTGGCAGGGCTTTCTCATTGCTCAAGACCCGCATTGGTACCAGCAGAAATCACCTTCCATTCATTCCGGCATACTGTTTCCACCCAACTCAGAAATGCAGATGCCAATATCAGAGAGGTCTGGATTGACCGCCTGCTGGGTCATGAAGCAACTCACAAAAGCCAAGGGACAACCACCTATCTGACCAGGATTTCGACTGCCAACCTCAGCCAAACAATAGAGGCAATCAGCTACCCGGAAAAAGCCTTCAAAAAGTTAGCGTTTTAAAAGGGAGCCAGCAGTGCTCAATGGCTACCCATTGAGCATCTGGCAAGGGGGAGAAACCTCCCCCGTTGACCCCCATAAAGGCAGTTTACTGCCCTTATTTCTCGCCCCAGCAAAGATGGAGAGTGTGGGAGGAGGGTAACCATCCGGCGAGAGACGCGGGCGTGATCAGGCAGCGATGCTATTCTGCCCTTGAGCAATGGGTTTCCAATGCCAGGGGAGGAGTTCATGGAGGCGTGGGTTGGGAGTGTCGTTGATGCGGGCGAGCACATCGGCGAGCCATGCCTGAGGATTGACCTCGTTCAGGCGGCAGGTGGCGACGAGGGAATACATGGCGGCGGCTCTTTCACCGCCACGATCGGAGCCTGCGAACAGCCAGGCTTTTCTCCCCAGTGCGATACCGCGGATTGCACGTTCCGCCGCATTATTCGTCAGACAGATCCGGCCGTCTTCAAGAAATACCGTGAATGTATCGACCCGTCTGAGAATATAGTTCATTGCCTGGGCAATGGGGTTTTTCGACGACATGCGCCGGCAGGTCTCGCGCATCCAGTCGAGCAGATCCTCGACCAGCGGGGCGATACTCTCCTTGCGGATGGCCAGCCGATGTGCGGCGGAGCTGCTGTTGATCGCGCGTTCGGCGTCGAATATGGCGTCGATCCGGCGCACGGCCTCTATGGCGAGTGGCGCCTTGTCTTTCTCGGCAATCTTGAACAGTCCCCGGCGTCCATGCGCCCAGCAGCCGACCGCGACCACAGGCGCGGGCTGACGTCCCGGCTTTGCCAGGTGAGTGTATCCGGCATAGGCGTCTGATTGCAGGATTCCGGTCCAGCCGGTGAGATGGTCGGCCGGATGTTCACCTTTACGGTCTCGGGAGTAGCGGAACCACACGGCTGGGGGCGCGAGGCCGCCAAATGGGGCATCGTCGCGCACATAATTCCACAATCGTCCGGTCACGGTGCGCCCCTTCGCCAGTACGGGCACTGTGGTGTCGTCCGCATGCAGACGCTGGGCTGCGAGCACATGTGCCCGGATCAGCGCGGTAAGGGGCGCCAGCGTCGCGGTGCAGGCACCCACCCAGTCGGCTAGCGTCGAGGTGTCGAGATCGATCCCCTCACGGGCAAATGCATCGCTCTGCCGGTTCAGCGGCAGATGCTGCAGGAACTTGTCGCACAGGATGCCCGCAAGCAGCTTTGGACCGGCCCGTCCGCGTGCGATCGGGTGGAAAGGTGCCGGTGGCTGGGTGATGCTCTCGCAGTCGCGGCAGGTGAATTTCTCGCGCACCGTCTGGATCACCTTGAACTGTCGCGGGATCACCTCCAGCGTCTCGGTGACACTCTCCCCCAGCTTACTCAGGCGCTCGCCGCCACAGCACGGGCAATGTGTCGGCACGGGGATGACGACCCGTTCGCGCGGGAGATCGGCGCGCAGCGGCTGGCGACCGTGATTGCGCCGGGGCGCTGTCGCCCGCACGGCAGGATCGGAAGCGTTTTCCGGCGCATCCTCGGCGTGCGCCGTCTCCAGATCCTCCAGTTCGAGTTCGAACTGGGCCAGCAGACGGCGCCCCCGCTCCGATGAGGCCCCGAAACGGTCCTGGCGCATCCGCGCAATGAGGTGCTTGAGATGAGCGATCTGCGCCTCGGCGCTGATCGCTCGGGTTTCAGCGGCAGTGGCCCGGGTTTCGGCAGAAGACGCCCGGAATTCGGCGACCTGAACGCGCGCCTCGACCGCGGCAAGTGCCGCGCGCAGGGCCATCATCTCGTCCGTGTCTCCCGTCATGAAGACAGTTGACCACATGGGCGCTCAAAAGAGTACCAGTATATGCTGATCTGGCGCAGTTTTTATTATCCCGCCAGTTCGGGTCTCCAGGTTTTCTGCGGGTTTCTCCAGTCGATCCCTTCCAGCAGGCAACTTAATTGTGACGGGGAAAGATGGATCACCCCGTCCCTGGCCGAGGGCCAGAGGAAATGCCCACGCTCGATCCGCTTCGCATATAATGACAGGCCTACGCCATCGTGCCAGATCAGTTTCACCAGGTCGCCGCGCTTTCCCCTGAAGGCATAAACGTCGCCGGCGAAAGGATCACGACCCAGCGTTTCCTGGACTTTCAGAGCCAGCCCGGGCATCCCGAGGCGCATATCGGTCACGCCGGCCGCCAGCCATATCCTCAGCGTGGAGGGAAGCGGAATCATGACCGCAGCGCGCCCACAATCTCACGCAGACGATCAGCGGACAGCCCCGTGTCGAATTCGAGCCGCACACCGTCCGGAAAGACCACGCTGACCGCTCGGCCAGGCGGCGTTCCCTGTTCGCTTCGACGCTCCAATGCCTGCGGCTGAGGTGCCGGAGCCACCATGACAGGCACGAACGATGTTCCGCCCTGCGCTTTGGCCCGGGCCTCTCGCCGCCAGCGAAACACCAGGCTTGGATGAACACCATACTGTGCAGCCACCTCCCTTACGGGGCGCCGGCTCTCGTAGGACGCGATGACCACGCGCGCGCGAAATTCAGGGGCGTGCCAGCGGCGGCGATCTGAAACGATCTCGATCCGCGAGGCTTCCGCCAGCCTGTCTCGCTCTCCTGCCTCCATACCGCTCCCTTGGAGCCTCTCTGCGGTACTACCTGCGACACTCGCAGGTAGTACCGCGTCTCTATCTCTTGAATCGCTCATGATTCATAGCTGAACCAGAATAGAAATATTCAGCAAGGCGGCAGTCGCCGGGTGCTTACGGAGGAGGGCTCGATTTCATCCTTCCACATTACAGAGTCATAAAGACACGACTTTACTGACAGACGTTGAGCGATAAGATGAAATATCTTACCCTTGAAGGCTTCTGTTTATGTCTGCTCTTTCTACCCTCCTTGATACCCTGCGCCATATGGCCGTTACCGAGAGCGAAAAAGGGACATATTTTGAGGAACTGGTCGTCTGCTACCTGCGGACAGAACCCAGCTATGTCGATCTTTATGACAAGGTCTGGCCCTACAAGGAATGGGCAAAGGAAGAAGGGCATCCCGTCAAGGATACAGGCATCGACCTTGTGGCTAGAGAACGGGGAACAGGCAATCTTCATGCCATCCAATGCAAGTTCTACGCACCGGACCACAAGATCACAAAGAAGGATATCGACACCTTCTTCTCTGCGTCCGGCAAAAGCTGGTTCTCCCATCGCGTCATTGTGGCGACCACGAACCACTGGAACAGCAACGCCGAAGACACACTGGCCAACCAGCACCCGCCAGTTAGCAAGATTGACCTGCTAGACCTTGAAACCAGCGTCATTGACTGGTCGCAGTATCAACCGAAACAGAAGCCTGTCCTACGGGAGAAAAAGAGACCCCGCGAGCATCAGAAAACGGCTATCGGGAACGTGCTGGCAGGTTTCGAGACTCATAACCGTGGCCGACTCATCATGGCTTGCGGCACAGGCAAGACCTTCACCAGCCTGAAACTGGCAGAAGAACTGGTTGGCGCTGGTGGCCGCGTCCTGTTTCTGGTTCCCAGCCTGTCCCTGCTCTCCCAATCCCTCACAGAATGGACACAGGAAAGTCAGGTTCCCTTGCATAGTTTCGCTGTCTGTTCAGACAGTGATGTGGGAAAGAAGAAAGCGTCCAACGACGACGAAATCAAGGTCAAGGTTCACGAGCTTCGCTACCCTGCGACCACAAATCCGGAGCGACTGGCAACCGAATACCAGAAACGTCATGACGCCACCCATATGACAGTGGTGTTCTCCACCTATCATTCCATTGATGTCATCAGTCAGGCGCAGAAAGAGCATGACTTCCCGGAATTCGATTTGATTGTTTGCGATGAAGCCCATCGCACCACCGGTGTGACGTTTGGTGGAGAAGAGAACGACAGCGCCTTTGTGAAGGTCCATAATCAGGATTATCTGCACGGCCAGCGTCGTCTCTACATGACCGCTACACCCCGTATCTATGGGGATGTGGCTCAGGAGAAGGCCGAAAAGGAAGGAGCCATCGTCTATGGCATGAACAATGCCGAGATTTTTGGCCCAGAGTTCCATGTCATCACCTTCTCCGAAGCAGTCAGACGCAAACTACTGGTCGATTACAAAGTCATCGTGCTGGCTGTTGATGAGGGTACAGTCAGCGCAAGGCTTCAGAAGCTTCTGGACGACCCCGAAAATGGCCTGAAAGTCGATGATGCCGCCAAAATTGTCGGATGCTGGAAAGCTCTAGCCAAGATCGGTTTGTCCCAAGACGGTGTTGAAGACCCCAGTCCCATGAAACGCGCTGTGGCGTTCTGTCAGGTTATCTCTCCTGACTACAAGGGACAAACACACAAAGTCAGTTCCATCCAGATTGCCGACATGTTCCAGAAGGTTGTTGAGGAATATCAGCAACAAGACGGTATCGAGCCAGAGGCACGTCTGACCTGCGAAGCGGAACACGTTGATGGCGGAATGAATGCCAGTGAAAAGGAAGGCAAGCTCTCATGGCTGAAAGAGGAAACGCCTGACAAAGTCTGCCGTGTGCTGTCCAACGTTCGATGCCTTTCTGAAGGCGTGGATGTTCCCGCCCTTGATGCTGTCCTTTTCCTGACACCCCGCAACTCTCAGGTTGATGTGGTGCAGTCAGTCGGTCGCGTGATGCGGAATGCTACCGGCAAGAAACGGGGTTACGTGGTTCTGCCTGTAGTTATCCCTGCGGGCACACCGCCCGAGCAGTCTTTGGACAATAATCAGGCTTACAAGGTGGTCTGGCAAGTTCTTCAGGCTTTACGGTCCCACGATGACCGCTTTGACAGCATGGTTAACAAGATGGACCTTCAGGCGAAACCTGACACGTCCCGCATGGAAGTGATCGCGGTCACAAAGACCATCACCCCGAGGACAAAGGCCCTGACCACAGGCACTGCCCAGAAGGCTCATTCTTCCTACGATATTGGAAAGAAAGCCTCTCGTCCCAGTGAAGAACAGTTCAAAATGGAGTTCGAAGTCGGCGAAATCGAACGCGCCATCTATGCGAAAATCGTCAAGAAGGTAGGCAACCGTCATCACTGGGAAGACTGGGCCGGTGATATTGCGAAAATTGCCCAGACACATATCACACGCATTGCCACCATTCTTGAAAACCCTGAAAATATTGAGGCCCGTAAAGCCTTTGACCAGTTTGCAGGAGACCTGCGGTCAGAACTGAATGACAGCATTACCGATGAGGAAATCATCGAGATGCTGGCCCAGCACCTGATTACCCGCCCTGTCTTTGAAGCCCTGTTTTCAGGCCACAGCTTTGTCTCCGACAATCCCATGTCGAAAGCCATGCAGTCCGTTCTGGATGCGCTGGACAAGCACAGCCTGCGCAAGGAAACCGACAGGCTTGAACAGTTCTACGAAAATGTGAAGGACAGAGCCTCTGGTATTGATACCGCTTATGGTCGTCAGAAGGTCATCAAGGAACTGTATGACGGGTTTTTCCAGACAGCCTTTCCACGCCTGAAGGAACGACTTGGCATCGTTTATACCCCGATTGAGGTGGTGGACTTCATTATCCGCTCCATCAACGACGTTCTGCAAAACGAGTTCGGGCAGACACTGGGAAGTAAAGGCGTCCACATCATGGACCCTTTCACCGGCACGGGAACCTTCATCACAAGGCTGTTGCAGAGCGGAGTGATTTCGAAGGAACAGCTTCTGCATAAATA
Source organism: Acetobacter oryzifermentans (assembly GCF_001628715.1). NCBI lineage: Bacteria > Pseudomonadati > Pseudomonadota > Alphaproteobacteria > Acetobacterales > Acetobacteraceae > Acetobacter > Acetobacter oryzifermentans. Next base: position 2,365,100 of record NZ_CP011120.1, read on the forward strand.
CCGGCAGGAGCTTCATGCAAACGAAATTGTCCTGCTGGCCTATTATATTGCCTCGATCAATATCGAAGCGACCTTCTCTGACCTCATGGACGGAACGTATGAACCTTTTGAGGGTATCTGCCTGACAGACACGTTCCGGCTCAGTGAACCGCATGACCTCATCGGGTCCACGCTGGAAGATAACAACAAGCGTATCAGAAAACAGAAAAAGCTCGATATCCGCGTTATCATGGGGAACCCGCCCTATTCCGTGGGACAAAAAAGCGGAAATGACAACAATCAGAATGTCGCCTACCCAGCGTTAGATGACCGTATTGCTGAAACATACGTGAAACGTTCAACTGCAATGCTAAAGACCTCATTGTATGATAGCTACATCCGGGCTATCCGCTGGGCTTCCGACCGTATCGGTGACTGTGGTGTCATCGGATTTGTGACCAATGCGGGCTTTCTGGACGCCAATACAGCCAACGGTCTGCGTCAGTGTCTGGCAGAAGAATTTTCCTCCATTCATGTGTTCCATCTGCGGGGTGGGGTCCGAGGGAAATCAGGGGATTTAGCCAAACGGGAAGGTGGGAATATTTTCAATATCATGGTGGCTCCTGCCATTTCCATCATGGTCAAGAACTCGGATGCCAAAGAACAGGGACGTATCCTGTTTCATGATATCGGGGATTATCTGAACCGTGAGCAGAAGCTGAAACGTATTCAGGAACTGGCCAGCGTCAATGGACTCACGGATGCCGGTCTGTGGCAGACTATCACACCCGACGAACATGGAGACTGGCTCAGGCAGAGGGATGATAGCTTCGGGAAGTTCATTGCTATCGGAAACAAGGAAAAGGATGCTGGAACGGTTCTGTTTTCGGCTTATTCATCAGGTGTAAAAACCCAGCGAGATGCGTGGTGCTACAATTCCGGGAAAAGTGCTCTTACTCGTAGTGTAAAGAACACAATTTCCACCTACAATTCTGAACTCCAGCGATTCAATGCATCTTTTCCTTCTTTAGAGCGGGCCGAGCGTGAAAATAAAATTGGTAATTTTATTAATACTGATCCAACAAAAATAAGCTGGTCTGATGGAGTAAAACGAGATATTGTCCGCAACGAAGCTTATGTATTTTCTATTGAAGATATAACCACATCAATTTATAGACCTTTTACATTCCAATGGCTTTATTTTAATCGAAAATTAAATGAGCGCGTTGGCTTAATGCCTCGGCTGTTTCCTGATGCGAAGGCAGAAAATCTGGTCATATGTGTTCCGGGTTTAGGTGGAGATAAAGGTTTTTCTGCCTTTATGACTAACCATATCATCGACCTAAACCTTGCCCCCGCGATGGGTGGATATCAAGCATTCCCGCTTTTCGTGTATCAGGAAAATAAAAAGACCTCAGACCATCCCGACCTACTGACAGGCTCACCGAAGACCGGACTAACCAGACAGGACGCCATCACCGATGGAGGACTGAAGCATTTTCAGGATGCCTATCCCGGTGAGAGCATAAGCAAGGAAGACCTGTTCTATTATGTCTATGGCCTTCTGCATTCCCCTGAGTATCGGGAACGCTATGCTGATACCTTACGGAAGGAACTGCCCCGCATCCCCCGTGTGAAGACATTCGAGGCTTTCAAGGCATTCTCTGATGCCGGTCGCAGACTGGGTGAGATGCATGTCAATTTCGACAGCCAGCCTATTTATAAAGACGTGGAAATTGAGACAGGGGGAAAAGCCCTGACATCTGCGGATTACCGTGTGGAAAAGATGAAATACGGGAAGGGCAAAGACAAAACCGTTCTGCATTACAATGACCGCATCACAGTCAAAGGCATTCCTCTGGAAGCTTACGACTATGTGGTGAACGGCAAGTCTGCTCTCGATTGGGTTGTCGAGCGTCAGTGCGTAAAGACAGACAAGGCCAGTGGTATCGTCAATGATGCCAATGACTGGGCCATTGAGACCATGGATAACCCACGTTACCCGCTGGAACTGTTCCTTCGGGTGCTGACTATCAGCCTAGAAACCATGAAGATTGTAAGCGGATTGCCGGCTCTTGATATTCTCGATAACTAAAAAAGCTTCTTTTGCACTTAGTAATTTCATACTAAATGCAAAAGAATAAAATTTAATTCTATGGTGTTCTCTTCCAAAGCTTAATGGCTAATTTTGACAATTCCATTTGCCTAATATTAATTTCCTCTATCCCCCATTTCGAAAAATTGCAAATATCTCTCGTTATTTCTATTCGTGATTGAACAAAATACCCTTTCTTTTGTGTAAAACTCTTGTTTCCAATTTCTGCGTTGATTTTTGTCTCTAATAAAGTCTGGTTTCCAATCCTATTAACATACTTTTTCATATCATCTTCAGAAATGTGCCATGATGAATCAGGATTTTGAGGCAATATATGTTCCAGATTAGCTTCATTAATATCTTTAGTAATAGGCTTGAGATTATTTCCTAACTTTTCAGCCTCTAATTTTGTCAAATACCATCTAGCCAAAGATGGTTTAGAAACATTAGCCTTTGAAAAGGCCATTTGGAATTCATCATCTGTAGGAAGAATTTTAAAAGCAGTATATAATTGACGAGCTGTTTTTATTTTTTTATCTGAAACATCTTTTGCTCGTGCTGAATAGTTATCCTCCAGTGTTCCACTACCCCCTACTCCACATATTAAAAACCGAACACTCCACGAGACAAGCATAGGAATAGTTTTATTGACCTCACTAGGGGAGAAATTTTCAAAAACTGATATCAATAATGGTCTCACTTGAGTAATATTAGCAATATCAAACAAATACAGAGCATCACGAACAGATTCAGAGTACTTAGACCACACTTCGTTTGATGGGTTTATAAACGCAGAATATATTTTTGACGCTTTATATAACTCATTTGTGTATTTCACAGACTTTTCAGAAGTGTTTATTTCTTTTTTAATGCTCTCGTATAAATCTTTTTCGCGTGTCAAACCATGCTTTGCAATCCAAGCGTGTCTAACAAAGTTTTTGATATCATTTTGCTCAAATGCATTTGATATAACTGTACTCATTTGAGTCCACATAGTTTGACACTGAGGTAAAGCATCTTGATCCGCTAAACTAAATATATAATTCTTCAATAAATCAGCAACTGTTAAATCTAACCCTCTATCATTCAATACCTCAAATATTACGAATGCATTAGATTCATTGCCAACATCTAAATAGACAAGAACCGCTTTATTTTCTATAAAATCCAAAAGATCGAATAGTTCATCATCTGGATTTTCACATTTTTGAACTATTTCTGAAACAGTTTTATGTGCTTCTTTAATGGCTGTATATAAGCGTTTTTGTGTTTGTGATAAACCATTAGGAGCACGAGCCCCCGGTTTGTGAAAATCAATCACATATTCTTTATAAAAAAGACCATCTTCGGGTAGCAATAAAACACGGGGGTTGGTTTTTACAGAACGCACATCAGATTTTGTTAGATACTCCTTAGTTATAATATCAGCCCTATCCGTGTCACCTTTTTCCTGAAAATAATTTCTTATTGCAGAAATTAGTATTGTAAATGTAACTATTCTCTGTTGTCCATCTATGATATTCTTAATTTCATTATCTTTTTTCGTTAAAACTACAGTACCAACAAAATATTGCTGGCTATTTTTTTCTTTTGCATTCGTTATGTCATCAAATAGTTGTTTGACATGAGGCCTTTCCCATGTGTAAGGCCTTTGATACAAAGGAACTGATAATCTTTGCTGTTTTAATAACAAACCGACGCCCATTAATTTTGAACTAATTTGTTCCAATGCCATCTTTTTAATCCCTATTAATATTTTTGCACCATATACTGTTGTGGTTTTTTCAAACAGACAACCATTGAGAGGACATAACTTCAGTGCCCTCAATATTTAATATATGTGAATCACGAAATTCTCCATATGGTTCTTTTTAAGCAGTCCCTAAAGGGACATAGACCCCTACCCCGGTATTATGTGCCTTTTGGGTCTATAATGGAGTTAAGGAGCGGTTAGTCCCGCCATCCCTATAACCCATAAGGAACGAAAGGTATGAAATACGGATACGCACGAGTAAGCACATCAGACCAAGACCTGACCATACAGGAAACAGCTCTCCAAAAAGCAGGATGTGAAATTATCAGGGGTGAAAAGGTCTCTGGAACCAGCCGGGAAGGAAGGCAAGAACTGGATACCTTGCTTCAATTTTTGAGGGCCGGTGATTCCTTGGTTGTCACTCGTATTGACAAGCTCGCCAGATCAATCAGTGATTTGCAGGATATTGTCAGATATCTGGAAGATAAAAAGGTATCGTTGATTTGCACTCAGCAACCCATAGATACATCAAACGCTGTAGGAAAAATGTTCCTGAATCTGCTTGGCGTCTTTGCTCAATTTGAGACTGAATTGAGAAGAGAGCGACAGCTTGAAGGCATCGCCAAAGCCAAGGAGGAAGGTGTCTACAAAGGCAGAAAGCAGTCTTATGACCATGAGCATGTCAAACAGCTCAAAACCAACGGCTTGGGTGTCGCGGAAATTATGAGACAAACAGGAATATCAAAAACTCATATCTACCGAATTCTAAACTGTTATGATTTGCCCATTAATGTTGATGCAGACATACCTACGAATGAGATTGTCATGTAGAAACTGTTTCCCCCGTTGTTTACAAACAGAAAAACAAATCTTCTGGCATCATCCACACCCAAAAGTCAGTTTTTGTGTCACAGTATTCGTCTCCCTTAAAAACCTTGACCGATTTCACACAAAGTCTTACACAAACTCTTACACAAGCGTTCAGAATATTGTTTAAAAACAATATATTATGAATTGTGCGATTTACTTCAGTGGGTTCGAGTCCCGCAGTTCGCAATCTCTAAGGCGCTGATTTTATTGAAAAATCATAAAAAATCTAAAATGTGAACTTCTATACGTCCGTCTTCCCAATTAGAGAACTTTTTAGACTTGCGACCGCCCTATAAATTCCAGACGTCTCGTGCGCTTGCGGTCGGACTACGTAACTTTCGCAAATATTACGTCAAGCGATCTCCCCAAAATTAGTCATGCATACGCCCTCTATAAGAAACACTGAATACGGCTGACAGGGATCCGTGCACCATTTTTGCACCACAACAAGAAAGATTTAGGGTGACAACGCATGATGTTGTGTGACACATATATGTATGTTTATCATATAGTTATGAAAGGAACTCGCAGATGACTGCGGTCTATTTTTGCCCTTTCACGGCGGCAACACGGGTTCGAATCCCGTACGGGACGCCAATATTTCCAATGACTTAGAGTTTTGGTCACGGAATAATTGACGGTTTTTGGGGCCATCTTAGGCCCACCACCAAAAAAGACGATAAGCACATGGTTCCATGCAAAGGCTATGCTGGGCCCAAGCGAGATTCATCATGAAAGATCGCATCACTTCCGCCAAAACCGCTGCTCTGGCCACAAGCCACCCACTTCCTGTCGAGATTGAATATCGCGGCAAGAGCCAGTATCAAGCCAGCAAGCGCATCGCGGACGGAAAAAATATCTACCAGACCTTCTACTTAGCCAAACTGATACGACGCTGACTAGACAAAACGTCTGCCAGCCAGAGCTTGACCAGTTCCAGATACGCGACCACTGGGACGACAGAGCATCCGTGAACTGGTCGACCACCATGTGCGCGAGAAGATGCAGACCCGGGAGAATGATCGCAAGGGTCACATCCCCGCCATTCTTCAAGACGAGATCGCACAGCAGGCACTGCCGATCTGAGCACGACGGCAGTCCGTGGCTTCTGGAACCGGCTGGCCTAGAAATACAGCGGCGCTACAATCGTCAAACGCCTTAACCTGCTCGCCGCGATCTGCCAGCATGGGCTCGCAGAGTGGGACTTACCCCTCTCAAAAAACCGACCGCCGCAACAACGGTCAAACATCCCGCTGGCGCAGGCAAAAAGCATAACTGTCGTCTTATAGGCGACGAACACAAGCGTTTTCTGAACCTACTAGCATCTCGTTAAGAACTTGGGCTCGCCTCAAGGAGTGGTGTGCTCTCGCAACCAGATACGAAAAAACAGAAACATCGTTCCTTGCCGTCATCCACATTGCTGCCGCAGCAGAATGAAACAAGCCCTAACAGACCCTAATAATTTAATTGTTTTTTATGCTTCTCTTGTAGTTCTGACTGTTTTTTCAAAAACCCCAAAAGAATAGACCATGCATCTTCAACTTCCTTATAATCTATATAAGGCACATCTGATAATGGGGGCCTACAATCATTACCCAAATATTCCTTTAATCTGGACGGCCTGACAATTCTATTTTCAATATAACTGTCACATCTTGTTTTTCCTGCAAGAACAACAAGAGAAAAAATATTCTTTTCTTCTAAACCCGTTGTTAATCTTACAGCATCAACATGCATCTGGTTTTGTCGGAGAGGACTATAAAATTTATATCTTTGATCTGATTCTGGATCATCTGGTTGCCGAACCCAGTTGTAGTCATCTTTTGGATCATGAGAAATATATCCACTATAATATTTTGTTTCTATAACAAATATTCCCCATGGAACTTTCACAATATGATCAATCTGCGTTACTTTTTTACCTGTTGGAGAGTTATATTCTATATATATATTTTTTAATATTCCCCTATTTTTTCTAATATCTTTTATGTATTTATTAACAATACATTCTCCTGCAAACCCTTTCCTTTCAGCATACGATTTCTCAGGAGCAGACGGTTCCTCCTGAAAAGATTGCTCATCATCAATATCTATTATCTCAGGCGTAGATGCCCTGCCATGAAATACAGTGCTCTGGGCTATAGACGATCTGAATTCATATTTGGAAGTAGGGCTTTGATGTGTTGATGATTTAAATGTGTAAGAATTATCTTCTTCAGATGGCTTTTCCTTTGAAGCATCCTGTTTCTGATTGGATACTTTTTCGGTATCTCTACTGGCGGCTTCAATTACAATAGCGGCTAAAATAGCTAATACTAGACAAATTATCCAGTGCGCCAAAATAAAATAGAAAATAATTATTGATATTTTAAACAATATATATATTGCCACTATTGCAAGAAGAAATCTTAACACCACTCTCTCCATAACTGAATAAAAAATAAAAAATGTTCCATAATTTTCAATACAATTTCCGCAAATTTTGTCACCATAAATTTCTAAGATATTTTCTAGAAAATATTCTAATTTCGAAACATTAATTGACAATTAGGTTGCAGAAAACTGGATTATACCCTAAAATATAAGTTCAATCTTCAAATAATTACAAAAAAATCTGTATTTTTTACGTTGAATAAGAAAATATGGAAGAATTCATATTATATAAAATATTTTCTTATATTTAAAAATACTTAATTTATCCCAATTTTTCTTTATGGCGCTTGAATGCATTATAACCAAAATCAAGATGAAATTGAATGTTTGATAACTCTTCAGATGTTTTATTCAGGATGCCACATAAAGCCAGAGGATTTGGAAATACATGGTCACATTTCTGTGTGATTTCCATCCAACTTGCCACATAACACGAGTGAGTGCACGTTAATGGATCGCGGACAATTTCTATTAGAACAGAAAAATTTCCTTATTCTATGAGAGATATATGCAAACGGTAATCCAGTAATCTTCCTATAAAATAAGTAGATTTTGAGAAAGAATTTTCTCAGCATATGGTATTTCTGAATGTGCATTACCCTTTATGACAGCGCATGGATGGCTGTGCTAATTTTAGCGATGACCTGCTGTGACGTAATCAGACGTGTACACTCAAACTGACGTGGTGTATTGGCATGACGAGGGCACCAGAGAAAATCATGATGATCAAAGCGTTCACGCTCATCATTCCAACAGGAATTACATGTATGCTAATTGATAATACGGTAAGGAGTATGAAACTCATTGATAGGATGAGTAAAGCCGGAGATCATGACTACAGGCGTACCCGCAGCCCACGCTAGCCACGCAAGGCCTGAACTGAGGCCGATGAAGAACTCAGCATGTCGTAACCAACGTGCACGTTCTGTTAAGGGGCGATTGCCTGTTTGATCCTCTGCCCCATAAGGAATATGATTCCAGACAATAGCTGTGCCATTTACAGGTTTTTGATCAATACAGATAACCCGGTAGCCCTGCTTTTTAAGATAGGCAACAATCTCCATCCACCCAGTGGGATTGTTCCAGTATTTACACTGAGTGCTGGCCTGCACAGCAATACAGACATATTTTTCGGCTATCGGGCGTGTTTCATCAGACAAAGCAAGTTTGGGTGCTTCTTCCGCAGGATCAACACCTAGAATATACGCGGCAGTGCGATGAAGACCCACCAACCGAAAATCGGTTGGTTGAAAAACATTTTCTTTATCATCAAAAAATAACCCCATGCAGTACATTGCATAACTGTCTGCCAGTATGTCTTGTTCCTGAGCTATTTCTGGGGACATAAGTGTTAATTCTGGATATGCATCTTTCAGCACAGGAATAATCAAAGCAGAGAGAATGCAGGTTACATTTGCCTGATGGATATGCGCAAAGCGTGCTGCGTAGGGAAACCATGCAAGCGTATCGCCCAAAGTGCCGACAGGAAATTGAATGACAACTTTTTTGTTTTTCAAATTCAATTCATGCTGGAAAACAATGCGAACTTCTTTTTGAGGTAAAATATCTTCAACAATAATACCAAAGCGAACGTAAAAGCGTTTGGCAGAGTATACGGTAGCGCCCGTATTTTCATTCTGGAACAGAATATTCCCTGTATCCAGGTCACGTCATGTAATCCGCCATTTTCCTTCTGTACGTGCAGGCAGAACAATACGGGCACCCTGATTGAAATCAAACAAAATTCCATCAGGCCCATATGGTGGCTTTGCCGCCGTTTTGCAGAACCTCCGTACCACTCAGCACAGCACTGCTCTGCACGTTCAACTGGCCACCACTGGCAACATTGACATCTGCCGCAGATCCACCCGAACTGACATCCACAGTCCCGCCAGACACATTGGCGCCATTCAGGCTACCCTGTGAGAAAACGTTGAGCGTGCCACCACGTCCTACGGTTTCATTGTGTGCTGTAGCACCTGCCTCAACATCTTCAAGGCCACCATTGTTAACCGTTGTGCCTGTAGTGACGCCACCGCTTTGAACAAATTCGATACCACCAGAATTCACAACGGCACTCACAGCCGAACCGTTAATGTAGCCAAAGCCATTGGCGTTATACGTTGTATGGTTTGCGACCCCACCAGCACTCACAACTTCATGCCCGTGGCTTACAACAATCATGTCACTGTCCTGGCCGCCGGACATCACACGTTCTTCACCCAAATTGGTAATGGTGCCCGATACGGCACTCCCGGCATTATTCTGCCGACCCGTCTCAATGGTGAAATTGCTGACAACACCGCCCTGAGCCACGTTTTCTACGCCAGAGCGCTCAATCAGAATATTGGAGCCAGTGCCGCCAGACTGGATATCCGCGCTGCCGCCACTTGCAATGGTGACACCGCTTTCATACCCGCCAGAGAGTACGGATACCGTTGCGCCCGCGCTGAGTATGCCGCCACTCAAGCTGCCACCACTCAGGATGGTTTGACCGCCTATGGTCCCGGACGCATCAACAACAACAGTGCCTTGGGAATGAACAGTCTGATTAAGCGCTGTGCCACCAGCCCCTACAGTTTCAAGGCCACCGGCGTTCACGGTTGTTGCAGATGCAATGCCACCAGCGACTGCCTGAAGCTGACCGCCATCCAGAATTGTTCCAGAGGTCACGCCTTTTGTTTCTACCAACTGAAGACCACCTGCAGAAATGGTTGCAGCTTCACTCAGCCCATTCAGAACAGCGTCTTCACCACCACTATTCACAGTGTTGTTGTATGCTGAACCGTTTGTATATTCTACAATGGCGCCAGCGCTATTCACGACCGCATCATGGGATACGCCACCATCAATATACGCGGCATAAATACCTTGGGCATTCACAGTCATGGCAGACACCACGCCGTTGCTCTGCACGGTAATGCCAGCATCATTCAAGGTTACGCCAGATGCCAGGCCACCACCATTCACCACCAGATGATCGTGATAGACCGTCACATCATCCGCAACGCCGCCTGAATTGACAATAACATCGTGAACTTCACCACCTGTTGCAGCCTGCGCGCTGTTATCCACCGCACCAGAAACATACCCTTTACTGCCAACAACAAGCGTACCTTCCTTATCCCCAGTAATCTTAATATCCGTCGCAAAAGCTTTAGCGGAACTATCACCTGTAACATTAAGATGAGCGCCAGCAGTAACCGTATTGGATATTGCAGAAACACCACCGCTAATATCTAAACTTCCTGCTTTTAGAACTGTGTTGCTGAGTATAGCACCACTTTCTGCACGCACAGATTCCTGGACGTCAGAGTTCAGAATCACTCCACTTGTCACAGTTGTATCAACCGCAATGGCACCGGAGTGCACGATCATTTCACCCTCACCACTTACTGTGGTACTGGTAACGGATGCACCATTCTCTACAAGTAAAGCCGTAGGACTACCCCCAGTTGATGTAGTGGAAACAAGGGTATCTATAACATTGGCACCCGCATTGATTGTGGCGGATGCTGTATCGGTAATGGTCGTGCCAGAAAGTGTTGCACCGCTAGCAGCATAAAGCTCCGCACCATCGGAAATGTTGGTATTATCAGCAGTGCCACCAATAACCCCAATTTGGCCCATACTGGCAGATGTATCAACTGCGCTGCCGCCAGCAGAAATGGTCAACATGGCACCAGCAAAGCTATCATCATTTTCTGGCAACGATGTAGATGTAACAAGGCCGCCACTTTCAACAGTAATGTTGCCACCGTTTGCGGTAGTAAATGTTGCTGTTCCGAAAACATCCAGTGTATCATCATCATTTAGAATGATACCATGTGAGGATATTCCAGCAGGAATAGTCGTGTCAGTCATATTTATGATCCCTTAAAGTTATTTCTACATTCTGAGATTTTTGCAGAAATTTTTTCCCATTTATTGTCAAATATTATTGTTAATAAAAATAAATCATGATTATTTTTCTATAGTTTCATCAAAAACGTATATAATTATTTATAGAATATTTAATTTTTAACATGCCAACAATGCGGTATGTGCTGCTGAGTGTAGAGAAATACTCAGCAGCACCAATAAAACTTATTAAAGATGTTTATTAAAATACTTCACGGATTTTACATGGCCTGAGCCACTGCCTTTTCCATCTCTTTACCAACCAGATAAGGGCCTGCTGCACGAATAGTTATAGAGAGAATAGCCATTGCATTGTGCGTGATATTTCCGTCCAACGGTAGAATGGCATCACCATTTGTCCATGCACAATCTTGCCAATCCGTATCATGCCAACCAGCAGGCTTGGATGCTTGAAGATGGGCCGTAATCATCTGTAACTTACGAGCTGTCTGTACGCACACATCGGTTACAGCAACACCCAGATAGCGGCGATCATCTACAAACGGACCAATGACATCAGCCGGGCGGCTGGCGCGAGAAACAATCCGCACACACTTCGTGCCCGGTGGCAGCATGAAGCTGTATTTGTCATCTTGCACACGCATCGGCCGAATGCTTGCACCCGTTTGGGTGACAAGGTGCAGATCAGGATCTGTCGTTTGTGCTACAATAACTTCCCTCACATGGGTACCACTCACGCTATTTTCCCGTAATTCCAACTGGCGGAACAAAGGTTCAACAAAAGCCCGATCAACACATAGCGGAGCTGCTGCATTGTCTACCCATGTGCGTGTCATGCCATTCAGGGTTGCAACCTTGCCGACCTGATGGAAGGAACGACGGTTTCCGGTATCCAGATAGCTTTCCGTCAACATGCCATCAGCGGTAATGACAGAATGCTGTGCCGTTTCTACGTGGTAGTAATCGTAAGATGTGATGGATTTATCAAAGAAAATCGAAACACCATTTACCAGCATACGAACCGGCACAAACTTGTCCTCAAAGAACAGGCAATGTTCTGGCGTGATCAACATATCCTTATACGGAACGCCATCGGCAATGGCATCCTTGAGGATACGCACGGGATAACCCGCTTCATCATCTGCTAGGCCAGCACGCACCGTGGCATGGGACTTGCCAACCCAAACAACTGGGCTGCTGATTTCACGGTTGTTTTGCCAGTCAAAGACAATAACTTCATCACCAATCTGAACGTCTTCTACGGCAACATCACCTTTTGCTGTGCGAATCATGCTGCCAGACAGAAAACAGACGGTCTCATCTTCAACCAACCAGCCGGTTGTTCCATCTTGCACAATAGATGCTGTCGCTGGGGGTTCGTAGCCATCGGCAGGCACAACATCTGCATACTGAACGACATTCCCATCTGCCAACTGAACATTGAGCGTATAAGAGCCATCGCCATTATTCGTGTAAATTGCGGAAGTTGGTTCTGCTGTTAAACCGGAAATACCAAAATGCGTGTTTTTGGAAATACCATTAACCAGAACGTTGCCCTTAACACCTTCATCACCACTATCATCAATATAAATGGTGTTTACCGTATTTGGATCAACGTTAATGGTAGTTTTGTCCGAGTAGCTAATGCCCGGTTCTGCAAACAATGTGCTATTCTGCTGCATGTTTACAGTGCCGCCCTGCACCCATACAGGTTGATCTGTCGTACCCAGAGAGGCATTGATCAGATTAAGCGTGCCAGCATTATCCAATTTACCATTATCAAGGGTTACATGCCCTTGATTATTCATGATGGTGATGGTGCCATCATCGCGATTCATGGCAACACCACCCAGTTCTACATTGGATGGAGTATCAATGATAATCGTTCCGTTATTTTCAAAACCAGCCGTTGCAAAAACATTCCCAACATATTGAGAATCACCTTGCGCCGTAATTTTAAGTGTGCCGTTTTGCCAAACACTCAGGCTACGGATCTGGTTGTAATCTGGAGCATTGTCCACCACAGTTTGCGGCGTAGTGGTATTACCCTCCCAACTGATATTCACATCCGCATTCTGTTGGCTCTGCGGAACAGGGTTGCTCGTCCAGACACTTGCATCGGATGTATCAACTTTATTGCCGGTAGAATCAAGCAACTCCCAATTGGAAGAATCATTCCAATCACTACTGGCAGTCCCCGTCCAATGCCAAGACATATCATGCTGGTGATAGCTGGCTGGCGTGCTGGAATACTGAGAGGTATCTCCCCCAGCGTTTGTTGAGCTTGTCGCAATGGCGCTTAGCTGTTGGTGCAAAGTGTTGTCTGTATAAGCACCTGTAGCAGAAGCAGATGATGTATCTTCAATATCCCAGCCAGAAGCTGCTGTATCCTGCACAATAGTGGCTGTAGCAGGCGGTGTATAACCATCTGCCATATGCAGGTTGCTGTATGTCAGATTGCTGCCATCTGCCATATCAACAGTCAACGTATAAGAACCATCCTTATTCTCTGCATACGTTGCAGATGTAGGCGCAGACGCCAGACCAGAAATACCGAAGCGTGTGTTTTCAGAAATGCCGTTGATAACAACATTCTGAGCATTGGTCGCATCTGCCCCGCCATGCAGAAAACCATTATCCTGCACGTAAAGCGTATTTACTGTTGCCGGATCAACATTGATGGTTGCAATAGATTCAGCTGAATTCATAAAGATGCTGCTATTCTGTTGCAGATTAACGGTTCCACCGCTCACCCACACAGGCTGTCCAGCAGACCCCAAGGACGCGTTGATAAGGTTAACCGTGCCGCCACTATTCAGATTGCTGTCATCAAAAATTACGTTGCCATGGTTATTCATGATGGTGATGGTGCCATCATCGCGATTCATGGTAACGCCACCGAAATCTACCTTCGATGGGGTATCGATAATAATTGTACCATCGTTTTCGAAACCAGCAGTAGCAAAAACATTGCCATCAATACTGGAACCAGCCTGAGCCGTCACTTTTAGTGTTGCATTCTGCCAAACGCTCAGGCTGCGAATCTGATTGTAATCGGGCGCATTCACAACAACTGTAACGGAATCTTCGCCACTTGCCGGAGACAGGCTAACATCTGCATTTTGTTCTGCCTGAGGTACGGAACCTTCTGTGGTAACTGGATTATTGGCGCCATCGTAAAGTGTCCAGTTAGAGGGATCGTTCCAATCACCTGTGGCGCCGCCAACCCAGCGCCAAGACATATCATGATGATGGAAACTGGTTGCGGTGCTGTCAGATGATGTACCGCTTCCAGTAGCGATTGCATCATCATTGATTGTTTTAAAATCTATGGGTGAATCTGCCATTACTTTAAACTTTCCTAAATCTTAATTTTAGCAATAAATTATGTTAGTATAATACTATCAATATAAAGTTTTATGTTGTGCCAACAATTTGTCTCGTGTAGTAATTGTTGCGTAGTACCCGTTAGGCAAGTCCACACATTTGAGCTTGCCAAAATTAAGATTAAAGCAAGGAACTCTTTTGTTTTTTCAGGAGTTTACGCTTTAATGAATATATCTAAATCGCACCGTAAAATCGGATATGCCCGCGTTAGCACGATAGGCCAGACTCTAGAACATCAAGTTAAAACCTTAAAGGAATACGGATGCCACCAAATTTATTGCGAAAAGGCAAGTGGAGCCGACACCAATCGGCTAGAACTACGCAAGCTCATTGAAAATCTGAGGGAAGGACAGTCCATTGTGGTCACACGCATTGATCGGCTGGCTCGCAGCACATTTGATCTATTCGCTATAGTTAAAAGTATTACCGATAAAAAAGCTCAGTTTTACTCTTTGGCTGAACCTTGGACCGACACAAGTACCAGCACCGGACGGCTTATGCTAGCTGTTCTCGGCGGTTTAGCTGATGTAGAAAGAGATCTCATCCGCACTCGCACCTCGGAAGGTCGTGCAAGAGCGATAGCTCAGGGAAAGAAAATGGGGCGCCCTCGGCGCATTACAGATATCCAACGCATAGAAATTATCCAAAAACGCAAAAATGGCGAAACGCTAGAAAAAATTGCAAAAACTTTTGGCATAAATTCAGGAACTGTTTCTCGTATCATATCTCACGCTAAAAAAAATAATCATCATCGAAATCTCCAGAACATGTCATCAGTTAATTTCAGTGATGGTTGAAACGAGTTGGTCGGCTGGCAAGAAATACTGATATGTTAGCCTGCCATAACGCGCTGCGATGCCTGTAGACTGTTTGAACCCAACGAACAATCATCTTGCCCAATTGCCGCCAAACCCGTTGGATCTCAAACGCACAACTGGTCACCGTGATCTGAAGTCACTGGATATTCTACTATCAGCCCATTTCTGAGGAAATTAATCGGCAGATCGAAAAAGCAGAACGTGTGCAAAACATGCTTTGCACCGATGATGCCAGCAGCCCATAATCGTTGCTTCCATGCTGCGATCCGTCAATGCCTCCAAAAAACGCAACACGCTCTTCCAGAAGCATTGATGCAATAAAAGAGAATCTGGCCCAGCATGAGTACATCTTACTGGAAAAAAACTCTCATAAGTCTTTACATTTAGGCCCTATTGCTTCTTCCCACACTCCAAGCGACACTCAGCAACAGAAGCGTACCAACACAACATAATACAAGTGATGGCAGTGCCTGCCCCAAGCCAAGAAAAATAAAGAACCCCAGTAATATTGGCATTGTCCATTGTGCCGCACGCGCTATGTAGAGCCCGGATGCCATACTTGTTTCACCTAACGCCACCATGACAAAAAGCTGACATCGTTCAACCAAGTGACTGCCTGAAATTGTCCAGCCTGACGTATATGACCGCCCCAGAATGCGTTTATAACTGAGGAGCAGGCATGATTTGCAGGTAATTTGGCAACCACAAAAACTGGTCGCCCCATCTGCATCACTGCATAGCAGATCGGACAGGCTGAGGCGGTTGCGCTGCATCTTCTGCCAACGCTTTGCTTTCTGTAACACCCAATCCCACAGATACACCCAAAGCAACAGCCACGCGCAGGCCCTTACCTTGTGAACTCGAGTGAGACAAATCTGATCGACTCATTTGCCGCACTCTTGGTGAACCCTAGCTTCTGCTCCACCTTAATGAGATAATAGGGACGAAACGTATAATTGATAATAATGCTTATATTCAGAAGCAAATGATTATCAAATCGTATGGGTGTGTGTTTGCTGCAACAGACTGTTACAGTGACCAAAAATATCTATGAACTAAAATTTGTAAAATAAATTTTAATTTTTCAATCTGTTAGCCAGATATCACTGTTTACATAAAGACATTTAACCATCTGAATCATACAGACACTTTGCAAAATATTAGGACATTCACGCTCAGATGATAGTGATTCTCACTTGCGTATTTGTGGGCGCTTTGTTATTTGCTGTTTGAGATATGCCGCGCGTGAGAAAGCATAGGGCACCTTTTTCTAATTACACCATTGGTTGTTCCCTATAGGTTCTTCCGCGCGTCGCTTCATTATCTGTATTTGCGAAAGCACTTGGTATCTTATGCCCTTATCAGAATCATCTAATCAGATTCCGCTTTCTTTCTCTCCATGGGAGATGTTCCTGAACGCAGGCTCTGTCGTGCAATGTGTCATGATACTTCTGGCTCTTGCCTCGCTTCTGACATGGACCATTTTTATCGCCAAATCTGTTGAGTTTTTAAGTGTTCGCAGAAAGCTAAAAACAGCAGAAAAAACGCTGGAAGAAGCTGGCACATTGGCTTTGGGAGAAAGAAGCACACGCCCAAACAGTATTGCCCACACACTGGTTATGGCTGCGGAAACTGAAAAAGCTGTTTCTTACGATATTCCCAATGATAACGAAGGACTTAAGGAACGTATTGTTTTACATTTAGAGCGTCTGGAAGCTGCTGAAGGGCGCCGCCTGATGCGCGGCACAGGCTTATTGGCCACCATTGGTGCAACATCACCCTTTATTGGACTATTTGGCACTGTGTGGGGCATTATGACATCTTTTACAGGCATTGCCGCCAGTAAAGCCACCAGCCTTGCTGTGGTCGCCCCGGGTATTGCAGAAGCCCTATTGGCCACTGCACTTGGGCTTGTGGCCGCCATTCCTGCCGTGGTGATCTACAACCATCTTGCACGCCAATCTGCATCCTGCAGGGCACAAGTGGCAGATCTGACATCCCTTGTAATGCGCTTGGTTTCTCGTGATCTTGGCCGCACGCACAAACTTGCAACAAGCGCCCAGATTACTCCCTTTGATATCAACCGTATGGTTGGGGAATAAACCATATGCGCCGTATCCAGCATGCTGATGAAAACCCGCATGAAGCAAGCGAGATCAATGTAACGCCTTTCATTGATGTCATGTTGGTGCTTTTGGTAATTTTCATGGTAACAGCCCCCCTTACCACAGTAAACGTGCCTGTAGATCTTCCTTCATCAACGGAAAAACCAGCTCCACGCCCAGAAAATCCAGTTTTTTTAACTGTAAATGCAGATCATGCACTGACACTTGGTGAAGAGAGTATCTCAACCGACAACTTGCCAAAAGCGTTAGAAATAGCAACCAGGAGCAACAAGGATGAACGCATTTTCCTGCGTGCAGACAAAACGATAGATTACGGCACACTGATGAGTGTGATGGATAAGCTTCGTTCTGCTGGTTATCTCAAGGTTGCTCTTGTTAATTTGCAAGGTCAGGCAGATGGCTCTGCTCCAGCCGCAAAGACCGAACAATGAGCGCAACAACATCTTTTTCCAATTGGAAAATTCACCAAACACGCAGAACCAGAAAAGAAGATACTTTCCGTTGGGGCATGTCTTTTTTGATTGTTATATCATCAGCAGGAATTGCCACTTTATCTTTCCTGCACATGCCTCATACAATTCCGCCTATACCGGAGGCCCCGCCAGCGGCTATTGCTATTGATATGGCGCCAGAACCTGTTGCAATCCCTTCTCCACCCACAGATACACCACCTACCCCTCACCAAACAATTTCGGAATCAGTTCCTTCTCCTGTTGATCCCGCCAAACTGGAGGTTCCTCCTGCGCCTGCTCCACAGCCACCCCTTCCAGTTCCCAAACCCGAAAAACTGCGTAAAATTATAAAGAAACACAAATCTACTGTAAGTCTCAAAAAACCAAATCCTGACAAAACACTACCGGCAGAAAAAACAACAGCTCCCCTATCCTCCAAAGTGCCACCAAACCAAACACAGGCAGCACCTATTGATGGGTCATCTTCTTCTCACGTTTCCCAAAGTCCAGCCACATGGCAAGGGGCTTTGCTGGCGCGGCTGGAGAAATATAAACGTTACCCTGCAGAAGCTATGTCTGCTCATCAGGAAGGTGCGCCCAGGCTACATTTTACCATGGACCGAAAAGGGCATGTACTTTCGGCGCATATTGAAAAAAGCTCTGGCCATTCATTGTTGGATAGCGAAGCCTTGGCATTAGTGCATCGTGCAGAGCCGTTACCTAGTCCACCCGAAAGCGTGGCAGGCGATTCCATTACCCTCACCGTGCCAATAGAATTTTATATGGAACACATACAGGATTAAAAATTACTTCTTTAATAATCATCTTTCAATACCTGTTCAGTGTGTTAAGAAAATACGCTCCTTATCCTATTTTCTGGCGCAAGAGCGCCCATTCTGCCTCTACACTGTCTGCAACGCGCCGTGCCACGGCAGATAAAGGGCGCGCACGATCATGCGCAAGCGCCAACCGCAAGGGAGAAACATGCGCCCCTGCCAGCGGGGTAAAGGCCATGTCTCCATTTTGAACCTCATCCATCACATCCAGATAACTGAGAATAGTAATCCCCAGTCCAGCCTTAACCAAAGACTTTATCATCTGCACATTATTTGCCCCGGAAATCACATTCGGGTTCACCAAAGTATCTGCCTCCAGTTTTCTAAAAACAGACGAAAGGGCCAATGGTTCTTCTGGCACAATCACTGGATATTCTGCACAAATTGAAAACCGAGTTGAAGAGTGCTGAGTGACTGGATGCTGCGGCAGGCTTACCACGCCAAGTGGAAAAGAAAGCATTGAACGCACCTGCAAGTCTCGCAAATCTGCGGGGTCTAACAAAAATGCTAGATCTCCTTCTCCTGCAAAAAGACGTTCCCCCAATTCTGCATTATCATGGATATGGATGTTCAGAACAATTCCGGGATATTGTTCTTTTAGGCGCGCAGCAATGCTGGGCAAAAATACGCGCGCCAAAGCCTCTGGGGCCAAAATATCTATACGTCCACGGCGCATACCCTTTAAATCATCAATCTGGCGGTTCAGGCTTTCAAAATCTTTCGTCCACCGGCTGGCATGTGCATAAAATAACTCTCCCACCGCAGTTAAACGCATACCGGAAGAAAGGCGCTCAAATAACGGTGTTTGAAGGGCCTGCTCTCCCAAAAGGATATGTCTATCAATTGCAGAGGCCGCAATATGCAGATCTTCCGATGCTTTACGTATGGAGCCATGCCGTGCCACAGCCAAAAAATAGATTAGAAAGCGCGAAAAGGGATTCATTGACCTGTTCTCAGTTTGAGAATGGATACTGCATGAAATAGATATATCCGATAATATACGCTTAATGAAACACTGTCTCCTAAAGGAACGGGAAACATTCCCTATTCAGGAGATTAAGCTGTGACATCCCCAGCCTGCGCCCGCCCCGCCGACACCAAACTCCCCCGCGACCTCAGTTTTGATGCTGATGACTGGCTTATTCTGACCTCATACTGGCATCCCATTGCCCTTGTGCGTGAACTGGAAGACAAGCCCTTAGGCGTAACGCTACTTGATGCACCTTTGGTTGTTTATCGGGCTGGAAAAGAAATTGTTGTGGCAGATGACCTGTGCCCGCATCGTGGCGTGCCACTCAGCATGGGTAAGGGTAACGGCCAAACAGTTGCTTGCGCCTATCATGGCTTCCAATTTGGCCATCAAGGCCGATGCTTACGTGTTCCCGCCCACCCGAATAACGCCATTCCTTCCCGCCTGAACCTGCGGACTTACCCTGTGGTAGAAAGATATGGCTTGATCTGGACGTGCCTACGTCCCCAGGAAAATGCAGAAATATCTCTTCCGGCCATGCCACATTGGGATGAAGCAGGTTTCCAACACATCAACTGCCCTTGGATAGACATTGCCGGTTTTGCAGGGCGGCAGGTTGAGGGCTTTATAGACGTTGCTCATTTTGCATTTGTGCATACAGAAACTTTTGCTGACCCAGACAACCCTATAGTACCAGCATACATGCCCAAAATGACGCCCTATGGATTTGAGGCAGAATACCGCAGCAATGTCGGCAACTACCCTATTGGGCAATCAGAACGTGGCCGACCAGATTTTGAATGGCTGCGCCATTTTCGGGTGCATGTTCCTTTTACGGCCACGCTGGAAATTCATTTTCCCGATAACGGCAGGCTGGTCATCATGAATGCAGCGTCCCCTGTTTCCGCCAAGAAAACGCGCATGTTTGCACCCATGTGTCGTAACTTTGATACCGACCTACCTTTGCAGGATGTTTATGATTTCAACCTGAAAGTTTTTGAGGAAGACCGCGCCTTGGTAGAAGCCCAGAAACCCGAAAACCTACCGCTTGACCCTTCTTTGGAAGTACATGTGGTGGCAGATCGCAGTTCCATTGCTTACCGGCGCGCCTTACGCACCATTGGCTTGAGCCAGTTCTTTACCGCATGAAAGGATAAGATCATGGCTCCTTCTTCCTCCGTGAAGATGAAGGTTATTCTGGTATTGACCTACCATTTTCATGTGAACACAGGAGCCAGATTGCCCAATGCAGCCTCAGCACGCGCAGCCCCTTACCCACACTGAATGTCTAACATTCACAATAAAAATATGGTCAACCCCCGCATCATTACATCCATGTAATTATACCTCTATAATCTAGGACTTTATGCCTGAATATTCACCTTCCACATTGTTTACGCCTAGAAAACTCAAGAAAAAGAGATATACCCTCTCTTCCCAAACGATATAAACACGCGTTACCCTACGTGAGTCTGCGCGTATATTCTTGATATAACACTATATATTCCATCAGGATGCACCACAGGCACAAAAACAAGAACAGAAAGATTTTTAGGCGTGCTTCCATCATCTGCTCCCCTTTCCAGTTCACACCAACGCTTCCTTTACCTTCAGGTTCTGGTGGCTGTGGGTGCAGGCATTGCCGTGGGTGCAATGTTCCCCTCTGTTGCCACCGCACTTAAACCGCTGGGAGATGGGTTTGTTAAACTTATCAAAATGGTCATTGCACCTGTTATTTTTCTAACAGTGTGCACAGGCATTGCTGGCATGGCGGACCTTAAGCAAACTGGCCGCGTAGCTGGCAAAGCCATGCTGTATTTTTTGTGTTTTTCTACTTTGGCACTCGCCATTGGCATGCTTGTGGCTAACGTTCTGCAACCCGGTGCTGGGCTGCACATTCGCCCCGAAAGCCTTGATACAAGTTCTGTTACACAGTTTGTAAGTGCTGCCGCGCAGCATCATTCCTTTGCAGATTTTTTGTTGCAGATCATTCCTTCCACAACCGCCGGAGCATTTACATCGGGTGAAATTCTGCAGGTTCTGCTGGTTGCCATCCTGTTTGGCATCAGTCTGGCCAAAATGGGTAAAGCGGGGGAAGCCGTCCTTAATCTGTTTTACAGCCTGACAGAACTTGTTTTTGGAGTTGTACGTTTGGTGATGTATCTGGCACCTGTTGGGGCTTTTGGTGCCATGGCTTTTACCGTAGGTAAGTTTGGCCTGCATTCCATTCTGCACCTACTTGCCTTGGTGCTAACATTCTATCTTACAGCCATTCTGTTTGTAGGCGTTGTTCTGGGTGTTGTGGCACGATTGGCTGGTTTTAGCATTCTGCGGCTCTTGGTCTTTCTAAAAGAAGAGCTGTTGATTGTGTTGGGCACCAGTTCTTCTGAATCCGCCCTACCCGGTTTGATTGCCAAATTGGAAAGGGCTGGCTGCTCCCAAGGGATTGTAGGGTTAGTTGTGCCCATGGGCTATTCTTTTAATCTGGATGGCACCAATATTTACATGACTCTTGCTGCGCTGTTTATTGCGCAGGCAACTGATGTGCACCTAAGCTTTCAGGAACAACTTGCCCTGCTGCTAGTTGCTATGGTGAGTTCCAAAGGTGCTGCTGGTGTAACAGGCGCTGGTTTTATTACTCTGGCTGCCACACTTTCTGTTGTACCCAGCGTGCCTGTGGGTGGCATGGCGCTTATTCTGGGTATTGATCGTTTTATGTCTGAATGTCGTTCCCTTACCAATCTGGTTGGTAATGCTGTTGCTGCTATTGTTGTCTCACGCTGGGAAAATGCGTTGGATGATACGCAACTTCATGAGGCCTTGCACACGCAACCACAAATTACAAAAACACCTTCAGTCTGATACCTCTTTTACGTAGGTAGCTCCTCTGGCTGCCTACGGATTTCTTGTATTTGTAATTGAGAATAAACCTTGTTGTAACAGTGTAATTTTGTAAACTTTTTCTTGAGTATTCGTTATAACAGAAAAAAATCCTTGAATCTTTTTGATTGTAATTTAATTTCCATAATCCGCGATAATAAAAACAAAAAGAAACGTGAGATCTGAAAAATGTTTGCTAAAATTACAAAATCTATTTTTTAAAGAGAAAGCACCCAGCCGCCTTTCCCTTTAATCTTTGTATTTCTTTCCCCTTGTTTCAGAGATGCTCCGTTGCTGCATGCCACTTGTACGCAATGGTCGTTCTTGCGCCATGAGGATCGGGCAATGCCCTCAACTTATATCATTTCAAATTCAGAACAAAAAACATCACGCTACCAGCAAGAATGTTTATCCGTTCTTCGCTTGCTTTATATCGGGACAGTTCTTTTCACATTTGATATTGCTTTTCACGCTACCTCCGCGCGCGCTCAACAGAATGAAACCACCAAGTCTTTTGAGAAACCTGAATTTTCTTCAAAATCTATCGTTAACGCCGAGATACCAAAAAAACACAAACGCCCGATAGCTGAAGAACGTCTGGACGCCCTGTTTGATACTGAAAGCCTTTCCTACCTGTTAAACCATAATAATACAGCGTTACGCAGGCAGGATATCAGTGCGGGGTATTTTGTTGCTGAACAGGCCTTTGGCAATCTGGCTCCGGGCCTTAAACCTTGGCGCGACAGACTAAGCGAACGCGGCTTTACCTTTGAGTTAACATATAAAGGTGAAGGTATAGCCAATCTTGCTGGCGGTCTTTCAAAAGGTATGGATTATACGCATGAAATTCGTGCCAGCATGTTGTTTGATCTCGGCAAGCTTACCGGTTGGAATCCGCTACAAGGGTGGTACCTGCATGGTATTGTTATGAACCGTGAAGGCCGACAAGTCGGCTGGGATCATGTTGGGGAAAGAAATGTACTTCTTACAGAAGTATGGAGTATTCACGGCCCCGCAGCGGCCCGCCTTGCCGATCTGTATCTCGAAAAATCTTTTCTTCACAACCGTATCAATATCAATGTCGGACGCATTTCACTTACACATACCTATTCTACTTCTATTTTACTGTGCACATTCATGACCATGTGCTCTGCACCCATGGCTATACGAGAACCGGCAGGTTGGAGCGTTTACCCCAAAACATCATGGGGAGGCACAGTGCGCTTTCGGCCAACGCATGATCTTATCCTGCGCACTGGTATTTATCGCATAGGCCCCAAAGCACGTGACAATACAGGTTGGGCATGGGGCGATGAGCCTTATACAGGTATTCAAACTCCCATTGAGTTAACGTGGGAACCGTTTTTTGGCACGCGCAAGCTTCCGGGCCATTACAAAATCGGTTTTGGGCATGACACGTCTCCTTACCCCGATATGGTTGGCACCATTCCCGCTGCTTTTGCGGGCTCTGTGCATCCGCACAAACTCAAACCGCGTGATACATTTTATATAGAGGCAGACCAGATGGTGTATCGCAGCCATGGCGAACATCAGATGGCTGGCGGATATGTGCTAGCTGGCTTCATTCATAACACGCCAAGTAACTCCACATTCTCAAACGAGTTCTACGCAGGGGCTTCCCTTTTGGGTATTATCCCCCACCGGCCTTTGGATCGTCTGGGCGTCATGTATTCCTATTACCAACTCAGCCCACGCTTGGCCTATGGGCAACGTATGCAGGAAGCTGCGGGCGTTCCCCTTGGCCCCTATATCAATGGGCCACAAACACATTCTGCAATTCTGGAAGCATATTACGGCATTCCTGTCACACCGGGCTTGGTTATTACATCCGAGTTTGAGTACATGATGCGCCCCGGAGAAACCTCGGTTATTCCCAATGCTATTCTGGCAGGGCTTAAGGTTATTGCTGCCCTGTAAGGCAAAGCGAGGCGCAAAAACATCTCACCTGCCCTGCTTTTCTCATACTGGCACCAAACCTGCTTATTGCTAGAATATATATTCGAACAGATGGATGGTGCTGCGCAAGCGGCTTGAAAGGGAATGCCGTGTACGGATTTCTGCCTTAAATTGAAGCAGAATCTTTATAGTCGGCAGCTGCTCCCGCAACTGTAAGGGGAGGTTTGACCTGCTGCCGGTCACGGCTAGCCACTGGCCGATAAACACGGCTGGGAAGGTAAAAGGTCTAACATACCATATCCCCAAGCCAGGAGACCTGCCTCCATCAGGCACATCATACCGGGCGGGATGAACCGGCAGCGGCAAAACAGGCAGTAACATGCATAAACATGCCTTTAGCTCATTTTTAACAGCACTGCTTCTTGCTTGGAGCAATATACCCTCCAACGCTCATGCAGAAAGCGCCTCTACACCAGCCATAACCGGACAATGGATTACGGAAGACGGTAAAGGCGTATTCAATATCCACACCTGTGGCGATAAAATGTGTGGGAACCTTGTAGGGTTAAACCTAACGCAAGATGAAGAAGCTTCTGGCCGTAGAAAAACAGAATGTAACCTTCAGATGCTCAAAGGCTTCCATCCCATGGAAGACCGGCATGACCACTGGAAAGGTCATATCTTTGATCCTCAGAGCAAAAATACTTACGATGCTATTATATGGATAGCGGATGATGGTGCCCTGAAACTGCATGGTTTTTTAGGTTTGGAGCTCTTTGGTAGAACAGATACCTGGCAGCCGTTTCATGGCCGTATAGGCAACAACTGCCACATTAACCCCTAAGCATACCTGCTTCAACGAAGCATGAAATAACCTATTATTCCATTACAACAGCTTGCAAGCTCAGGCCGTCCCTATAAAACTACCCGTAATTTTGAACTCGATATTTCTCCGCAATGTTTCATTCTGACAAGGCGGAGCCCGGTTTTGTAGGGAGAATCCGAAGAATGAGACAAACGCACGAGGGGCAGCCTGTGGCGGAGTGGTGTTCATCTCCTAACGCCATGCGCCTGAATAAACTGTTGCGCATGTCCCGTCGGGATGTGCTTTTAGGTGGTATTGGTCTTTCTGTTGCAGGCACAACAGGTGCGGCGCTTGCTAATACCGCGCCTACTACACCAAACACTGAAGACCTCTCTCGCTTTATGCAGATATCCCAGCGACTGACAGATAGAGATACGCTAAACCCCCAGATTGGTGCGGCCCTATATGCCAATATCGTGCATGCCAATGCCGATCGACAGGATAAACTTAACACCCTGCATACTCTACTAGAGCGAGAAAAATTTACGACGGCATCTGCCTTTGCTCATGCAGCAGAAAAATCTGATCCCAAACTTAAAGATGTTATCCACGAAATTCTGACCGGCTGGTACCGAGGTATTGCGGATGGCAAAGTGGTGATTTACCGCTCCGCCCTGATGTTCGACATCACCAAGGATGCCGTTTACCCCAAAACCTATGCAACAGGCGGCCCATTCTACTGGACAAGCAAGCCACCAGAAGTTGCACGCCCAAAAGGGCACCCTGCACTTTCTGCTTCCGCCCTTGTTATCGAACCGACCTGATCTTACGGGATACCCCGCTTTATGCCCTCCGAAGAAAATCTTTCAGCCGACGTTGTGATCGTAGGATCAGGCGTTGCAGGTAGTTCTATTGCCAACGAACTGGCGCGCGCCGGTATTTCCGTCATTGTGCTGGAAGCTGGCCCACGTGTTGACCGCCAGCATTTTGTAGAAAACTTCCGCAATCTGGAAAACAAACCCTCTTATCAGGGGCCATTTCCGGCTGTGCCTTGGGCACGGCATCCGCCTGATCAGCAAACCCCTAACGAGTATCTGCATACCTCCGGCCCAAATGCCGAAGCCTATCAGCAGGTTTACTTACGTATGATGGGAGGCACCACATGGCACTGGGCTGGGTGCGCATGGCGTTACCTACCATCAGACTTTGAACTCAAAACACGTTACGGTCAGGGCCGCGATTGGGCTTTAACTTACGATGATCTGGAGCCCTTTTACTATCAGGCAGAAGTCATGATGGGGGTTTGCGGGCCAGATCCTGCGGTGGAAGATCTTGGGTCTCCCCGCAGGCAGCCATATCCTATGGATGCACTGCCCATTTCTTACGCTGCACAACAATTCCGCAAACTGATTCAGGAAAAAACGCCGTGGCGCGTGGTGCACGAACCACAAGCACGTAACACCCGCCCGTATGATAGCCGCCCAACATGTGAAGGGCATAATAACTGCATGCCCATCTGCCCTATTGGGGCCATGTATAACGGTAGCTATTCCGTTTACCATGCAGAAGCTGCCGGGGCTAAGTTTATCCCCAACGCTGTGGTGTATAAGATTGAGCGAGACAGCGCGAACAAGCGCGTAACCGCCGTGCATTACTTTGACCCCGACAAAGGGTCACACCGCGTTACGGGCAAATATTTTGTTATTGCTGCGCACTGCATTGAAACAGCTAAACTGCTGCTGCTTTCTGCTGATGAACAAAGCCCGGATGGTGTTGCCAACAGTTCCGGCCATGTAGGCCGCAACATGATGGATCATACCGGTGTACAGGTTACCTTCATCAGTGGCGATCAAGCCTTGTGGCCGGGCCGTGGGCCGCTGGAAACCAACGTGATCGACAATTTCCGTGATGGAAACTGGCGCTCAGACCGTGGGGCCTACCTTGTGCACATGGTGGATGATAACCAAGTGGATCTGGCTACCCAGTTAGCTATTTCCAAAGGGTACGTTGGCCGGGAACTGGAAGAACAGATCCGTTACCTAGCTTCACACACTGTACGGCTGTTCAGCCATAACGAAGCTCTGCCAGATCCCAACAACCGTCTGACACTCAGCAAAGAGCATAAGGATATTCTGGGGATTCCGCACCCAGAAGTGTACTATAAGCTGCCCGAATACACTGTGCGCAGTTGTGAACACACACGCTATGTTTTCCGCGACCTAATCAAACTGATGCACGGCACGGATGAACAGTGGACTCCGGGCTACTTCCCGCAGGATCATCCCGCAGGCAGCACCATTATGGGCGCAGATCCCAAGGATTCCGTGGTAGATGGCCATTGCCGAACGCATGATCATGACAATCTGTTTATTGCCAGTTCCTCGGTTTTCTCAACCGTTGGCACCGGCAACATCACCCTGACTGTAGCTGCCTTAGCGCTACGTGTTGCCGATACGCTGAAAAAAGAACTTGCTCATGCCTGATTTTTCCAAAACCTTGCGCACCCTTCTTTCGGCAGGCACGGTGCTTGGTGTTTGCGCTCTTACCCAGCCACCTGTCCATGCAGAAGATGCAGCTCCGGATCAGGCTGTTCTGGACCGTGGTGCTTATATTGCCACTGCATCAGATTGTATTGCCTGTCACACCAAGCCCGGTTCGCAGCCATTTGCTGGTGGCCTAAAAATTGCAACACCTATGGGTGATGTAATTTCCACCAACATTACGCCAGATCCAGAGCGCGGCATTGGCAAATACACAGAGCAAGACTTTGAACAAGCCGTACGCCATGGCGTACGCAAAGATGGCGCTTACCTGTACCCTGTTATGCCTTATGTTTCTTATGCAGGCATGACAGATCAGGATGTGCATGCGCTTTATATGTGGTTCATGCACAGCGTAAAACCAGTTGCCAGCACCCCGGCAGAAACAACGCTGGTGTTTCCTGCCAATATGCGCAGCGCAATGGCGGCCTGGAACTTTGTAACCACCAAGGAAGAGCCAGAAAGCGGAGATTCCAGCACATATGATCCGCTACGCCGCGGCAAGTATCTTACCAATGCGCTGGAACATTGCGGCACCTGCCATACGCCGCGTAACTTCATGCTCAGTGAAAAGCAGGACAGATATCTGGCTGGCACGTCGCTTGATGGATGGTACGCCCCCAACATCACCACCAGCAAAACCGGTGGTATAGGCAACTGGAGCGAAGAGGATATTGTTGCCTACCTGAAAACAGGCCATGCCAATGGTCATGCTCAAGCCGCAGGCCCCATGGCAGAAGCTGTGGAACACAGCACCAGCCACCTGACAGATCAGGATCTGCACGCCATAGCTACTTATATTCACCAAGTTCCAGCTATGGACGATGATATGGAACATCAGGCACGAGATAGCTTTGGCCAAGCTATAGAAGCACTGGATATCCGCCAGAGTGCCCCAACCCGAATTGATGATCTGACCGAAATGGACGGACAGCACGCATACGATGCCAACTGCGCGGCCTGCCATGGCCAGACTGGTACGGGCACGAAGGATCAATACGCACCTTCATTGTTCCATAACTCAACCGTGGGCAGCGCACGGCCAGATAACCTGATCATGACCATTCTGCACGGGGTGCAACGCAAAACCGAAGCAGGAAATGTATCTATGCCGGACTTTAGCGGTCATTCAGACGTGCAGCGTCTGAACGATGCTGAAATTGCAAAGATCGTGAATTATGTGATGGCAACCTTTGGCAGCGGAGACCAGCACGTAACAGCAGATCAGGTTGCACAGTTCCATAAAGACAAATGACAGCCACACCATACATAGGCTGATAAGACCACACACCAAAAAGGGCGGAGAGGTTTAAACCCCTCCGCCCTTTTTTACATGATCTTCAGAAAAAAACTGAAGCGTTAGAAAGAAGGCTTTTCGTGAAGAGCGGATACCAGACGTGTAATGGTATGTGCCTTCAAAGCTTCTGGCCCACCTTCCGTGCCATAACCAGAATCTTTCATGCCACCAAACGGCACTTCTGGCACGCCAATACCATGGTGATTGACAGCAACCATCCCGGCTTCCAGCTTTTCGCCCAGCAGGCGCTCCGTGCGTTCACAACGCGTGTAAACATAAGCCGCTAAGCCATATGGTAGGCGGTTGGCTTCCTTTACAGCGTCCGCCAGATCAGAATACTCATCCATAATGGCAATCGGGCCAAAGGGCTCTTCCTGCATAACCCGCATTTCCAGCGTTGGCTTCAGCACCAATGTGGGTGGGAAGAAGCACCCATCATTCGGCATGGAAATATCAGGCTGCCAAAGTTCAGCGCCTTTCTGGCGGGCATCATCCACCAGTTCGGTCAATGCTTTTACGCGGCGCTCATTCACCAATGGCCCCATGGTAACGCCTTCATCCAGACCATTGCCAATCTTAAGCGCGCTCATCTGGGCTTTGAATTTTTCAATAAAGGGCGCTGCAATTTCCTTGTGTAAAAGGAAACGTGTGGGAGCAATGCACACTTGCCCGGCATTACGGAACTTGGCGGCTGCCAAACGTTCGGCTGCGGCATCCAGATCTGCATCCGGGCACACAATAACCGGGCCATGGCCACCCAGTTCCATAGTGACCGGCTTCATCTGCGCGCCAGCCAATGCGGCCAGATGCTTGCCGACAGGCGTAGACCCCGTAAAGGAAATCTTGCGCACAACTGGATGCGCAATCAGATACTCAGAAATTTCCGCTGGCACACCATACACCAGAGAAACCGCACCTGCCGGAATACCGGCATCACAAAAACACCGGATCAGTTCTGCCGGAGAAGCTGGCGTATCTTCCGGAGCCTTTACAATAACCCCACACCCGGCACCCAAGGCAGCACCCAACTTGCGTGCAATCTGGTTGATGGGAAAGTTCCACGGCGTAAAGGCAGCCACAACACCTACAGGGCGGTGCAGTACACGCTGTTCTACATAAGGGGCGCGCGGGGGCACCAATTCATCATTTAGGCGACGGCCTTCTTCACCAAAATATTCAATAACACCAGCCGCACCCTGAATTTCAATAATCGCTTGAGCAAGGGGCTTGCCCTGCTCTTCGCTCATAATACGGCCAATCTGCTCTGCCCGTTCACGCAGCAGATCTGCCGCCTTGCGCATAATCACAAAGCGATCCCACGCAGTAAGGTTACGCCATGCTTCGTAACCCGCCTGCGCACCCGCAACCACTTTTTCCAGATCAGTTTTGGAGGCATGAGCAACCTGCCCAATAATCTGGCCCGTAGCCGGATTGGTTACCGGAATGGTGCGACCATCTGCCGCATCTTGCCATTTCCCGGCCACCAACAGCTGCGTGCGTATTTCTTTTTCTGACATCTACATCTCTCAAGCAGAACGGGCAGACATCCACCATGGAGCCTTTGTCCGGATTTTTTTTGCTGACACCATTTTATGTACTGCCATGCAAGAAAAAAGAGGTCTATACACCCCAGCGCATAATGGCCTCCTACCCGGTTCAGTTCCATACCGGCAGAGCTATTATCCTTCAAACCCTCAGTTGTATCAGTAGAAAGCCCATGCTTTTCAAAACCCTGTCCGGTCAGACAATAATCGGGCTGTGCGCCTTATTTGCCGCCACTTTTACGGCCATTACCAGCGAAGTTGCCCCTGTAGGGTTGCTGATAGATATGGCGAATTCCTTCCATATTACGGAAGGTAAAGCTGGTCTGGCCGTAAGCGCATATGCGCTGGTTGTGGCACTGGCGGCGGTGCCGCTTACCATTCTTACAGCCAGAATCAACCGCAAGACACTCATGCTTTGGGCTCTGATTGGTTATATCGCCTCTAATCTGATTGCCGCTTTGGCTCCTACCTTTGCCATTTTATGCTTGGGCCGTGCCGTGGGCGGGGCTGCCCATGCGCTTATGATGTCCATTGTTTCTGCCTATGCTGCGCATCTGGTACCCCCTCGCATGACAGGACGCGCCATTTCGTTTGTGTTTGGTGGCACATCGTTGGGGTCTGTTCTGGGGGTTCCCGGCACTGCTGCTATTGGGCAATTGGCAGGCTGGCGGGTTTCCATGATGGTGGTTACGGGTTTAGCCACCATTCTAACCGTATGCATCGCATTTTTTCTGCCCAAGGTGAATGCTTCCTCCAGCTCCGTGCATCTCCCTTCATTTCGCACCCCCGGTGTTGCTCGGGTTTTTGCGGTAGTGATTACCGTAAATACATTGTTCTTTTTGGGGCATAACCTTCTGTACACCTATGTTTCACCTCTGCTCATGTCTCATGGGTTGCCTGAAAGCGCGCTCAGCATTGCCCTGCTGGTTACAGGTGGCGTGAGTATTCTTGGGCTATGGGCTGCCGGACAGATGGTGGATTCCAAACCGGCACTTGGGCTGCTGGTAGCTGGCCTGATTACCGCATGTGGCATGGGTGCACTCTGCGGTTCTCTCCTTAGCGGATGGAGCGCGGTTGCGGCTGTTGGCCTATGGTGTGCCGGTTATGCCGCCCTTATCCCGGTTATTATGTCTGGCGCTATCCGTAGCCGCGCCACAACGGCTGATATTGCCGGTGCGGCCGTAAACGCCAGCAGCAATGTGGGTATTTTGTTTGGTTCCGCCGCAGGCGGAATGATTCTGAACACAGCTGGACTTTCTGTTTTACCGCCCATGGCTGTTGGTATTGTTATAATGGCTACAGCATTAGGGCTATGCAGCCCCGTTGCCTTCCCCCGCGTGTTGCATGATCATTCAGAATCTGAAAGCTGACACATAGCTGACGGTTATAAATCTTTCCCTTTAAGCACCAGTGGCAGCCCGGCTGCCACAAAAACAACTTGCCCTGCCTGTGCCGCTATCCGCTGGTGCAGGCGCCCTGCCTCATCCCTAAAACGGCGGGCCAAAGCGTTTTCCGGCACAATCCCCAACCCAACTTCATTGCCTACAAGAATGGTGGGGGCCAAGCGCTCCGGCAACACCTCCAGCAGATAGTGTGTTGCCTCCTCAATATTTTGGTCATCCAGCAACATATTGGTCACCCATAAGGTCAGGCAATCTACCAACACAGGCAGATGTGCATAGGTTTTTAACACCCATGCAATATCCAGCGGTTCCTCAACCGTTTGCCAACCCTGCTCTGTTCGGCTGGCCTTGTGGTGTTCAATACGCTCCTGCATTTCTGCATCAAATGCCCGACCAGTCGCCAGATAGATCCAAGGAGAAGGCAAGGCTGTCAGCATTGCTTCGGCTAAACCACTTTTTCCTGAACGTGCGCCCCCCAAAATCAGAACAGTGCCCTGCGCCCCTGTTTCTGTTGGATTGAGAGATAGGACACTCATGGTATATGCGCCTCACTATTTTTGTTTGCTTACATCCTTATAACAGCACAAAATCAACGGCATGCCATCATCTCCTTCTTTTTCTAACGCGCCACTCTGCCTTGGTTCCATGCGGGAACTCAGAAGCCTGTGTAGCGACTTGCCGCAGACAGATAAGATGGCCCAAAACGCCATTGCCCAGCGCGAACAGCAACTTACCAAGCCAGAAGGTAGCCTCGGCCGCCTTGAAGAGCTTACAAGCTGGCTAGGGGGGTGGCAGAAACGTGCCACACCAAAGCTGGAAAATGTGCAGGTTTTGGTTTTTGCAGGAAACCACGGCGTAACGCAGCAAGGAATCTCCCTCTGGCCTTCTGATGTTACAGCTCAAATGGTCAGCAATTTCCGTAACGGAGGGGCTGCCATCAACCAGATAGCCAAAACAGTTGGCGCATCCTTACACGTTATTCCTGTGCATGATCTGCAGCCTACGGCCGATTTTACGCATGAAGCGGCCATGACAGAGCAGAATTTTTTGCAAGCTGTCACACTTGGTTACAACGCCGTTTCATCTCACTGCGATCTCTTGTGCTTGGGCGAAATGGGTATTGGAAACACCACTGCCGCAGCCACTTTGGCAGCAGCCTTGTTTAAGGAAAGCGGCATCATCTGGGCCGGACGCGGCACCGGTGCGGATGATGCCGGATTGAAACGTAAAGCCGCAGTTATTGACGCAGCACTTAGCCTGCATCGGCAAGCTTGTTCTGATCCATTAGAAGCTGCACGCTGTGTTGGCGGATACGAACTGGCGGCCACATTGGGCGCCACATTGGCTGCCAGGCATAAAAGCGTACCTATTCTGTTAGATGGCTTTGTTTGCACGGCTGCGGCCGCACCTCTTGCACGCTTG
Organism: Acetobacter oryzifermentans; assembly: GCF_001628715.1. Lineage (NCBI taxonomy): Bacteria > Pseudomonadati > Pseudomonadota > Alphaproteobacteria > Acetobacterales > Acetobacteraceae > Acetobacter > Acetobacter oryzifermentans. The sequence continues at coordinate 2,398,488 of NZ_CP011120.1, forward strand.
CACGCTGATGGGCTGGCCCATACCTGCCTTTCACATTGCGCGACCACAACAGGACAAACACATCGCCTTGCCTCTTATGTAAATCTAGAACCTCTTTTGGGATTGGGCCTCAGGTTAGGAGAAGGTTCTGGCGCAGCGCTTGCAGTTTCTATCATACGGGCAGCGCTTGCCTGCCACACAGGTATGGCTACTTTTGCAGAAGCCGCGGTAAGCCAGAAAACATGACCTCTTCTGGCCGCCTTTCTATACCAGATACATTACGTTTACATCTGGCCTGTGGTGTTGGGCTTCTTACGCGCATACCTGTTGGCTGGCTGTTGCCATCTGCTTACAAAAACAGTTCCGCTTCTTGGCCCTTGGCACAATCCATCTGGTGCTGGCCTCTTATTGGTGCAGGCATTGGAATATGTGCCGGTGGCCTGTCCACATTATTACAATGTCGCCATATTCCGCCTCTGGCAGCCGCAGGCATAGCTTTAGGGATGCAAATTCTTGTAACAGGCGGTCTTCATGAAGATGGCTTGGCCGATACCGCGGATAGTTCTGGCGGCATGACACCTGAACGCAAACTGGAAATTATGCGTGACAGCCGTATTGGAAGTTACGGTGTTCTGGCTTTATGTTTGGCAACCTTAATACGCGCGGGCGTGCTTTCATCTATACATTCCATCGCACTGGCTTGCCTAATATGTGGCATTGCTGGCTGTCTGGCACGTGGCGCATTTTTGGTTGTTACAAAAACAATTCCACCGGCCCGGCCTGATGGTCTGGCACGATCACTTTACCCTTTGGCACAGCGTAATCTAACAATTGCTTTGGCTGTAATAATCTGTCTTTGCATTTTACTGACAGTATTTTTAATGCCAGCACCACTTACAGTAGCATGTTTGCTAACATTTATAGTTTTTCCTATTCTACTGGCTTTGGCGGTAGCTTTGCTGATAGCCCGATATGCACAACATAAACTTGGTGGCTACACAGGTGATATTCTGGGTGCCTGCGCCGTTATAACCGAATGCACGATCATGACGGCATTATCTGCGCTTTTTTATTAAAGCGTATGCCAAGCCTGCAAAGCTGCTTCTAACCTGCGCCATTGCACCTCGGAAGCTGGTAGCCCCATACGCAGCCAGTGCGCATTATAAGGAAAAATCCGGGTTACGATGCCTTGCTGACAAAGATGCTGCCATAACTCTGCTGCACGTTCACATTCTACCAACTCAAACAAAACAGCTTGGCCTTTATGGCTTAAGCCCGCTTTAGTCAGCAATTTTTTTAGGCGTGAACTGGCAGCATACAGTTTGGTTGATGTCTGTTTTAACCATTCCTTATCCTGCAAGGCTTGGCACCCAACTGCCAGCGCAATGGTGCTAACGGGCCATGACCCTAATAAATCTCGCGCATATGCAGCCACACTGGGTTGAGCCAACAAAAACCCAAGCCGTACCCCGGGCAATCCATAAGTTTTTCCAAAAGAGCGTAAAACCAGTAAAGCTGGATGCGGCAGGGCAGATGCAACGCTCTGACCAGTAATATCTGCAAAAGCCTCGTCCACCACCAACCAGCTTCCCGCTGCCTGACAGATATTGGCCAGATCCAGCAAGTGCGAGGCTCCTATCAAACGCCCATCAGGATTATTGGGATTACAGATAATACATACCGTATTTTTTTGCTGTGCCGCCAACTGTAGCTGAGCGAAATCAAGCACCTCGGATACCGGAATACCGTTCTTTTTCCATGCTTGCATATGTCCAGAATAAGTGGAGCCTAATATGCACGCTCGTTCTGCCTTCAGCACCCGTGGCAACAAAGCAATCAAGCTCTGGCTTCCTCCACCTGCAACCACCATGCTGGGGTCAGAAACACCATATGCTGTCGCAGCCGCCATCTGTAACGCAGCTTCTTCTGCCTCCTCCGGTAATGTATGCAAAGCAGATAGATCAGGCAGTTTGGCCGGATAAGCAAAAGGGCTGATGCCTGTAGAAAGGTCTACAAATGGTTGCGGTGCGTTTGCAAACATCTGCATAACTTTTTGCACCTGCCCCCCATGTGCAGGAATATGGCTTGACGCTGATGAAGATTTTGAAGGCATCACAGAAACCGCAGGTGCCTGTTGCGGCGGATACCCCTTGCCTTCTTGCCGCTTTTCCCGCACGCCTGCATCTGCCATGCTGCTTTATCCTTTTTCTATAACCCTGCCCGTTGCCGCCATGGCTGCGGGGCTGGAAGCCTTGTGCGGATATCCTGCACCGCTGTTTGCTGCAATAAGCCACCCTGTTGTGTGGATTGGCTTCTTGATAAACAGGCTGGAGCGGACGTTCAACAGGCCAGAGTGGTCAGATACAGCACGCCGGATATCCGGTTTTTTCGCGCTGTTGCTGCTTGTCGGTATTCCCGTCGGGCTTACGATATTTATACTCCATATCGGTTATATGTTTTTGCCGCCGCTTTTCATGCTTGGTGTACAGGCTGTTACGGCCTGTACACTGGTAGCTCAGAAATCTTTGTGGGTGCATGTCAAAGCAGTTGCCTCAGCGCTTCAACAGGTCGGATTAGAAGGTGGCCGCACAGCTGTAAGCCAAATTGTAGGGCGAGATACATCCGTACTGGATGAAACTGGCGTTGTGCGTGCCGCGCTTGAAAGTCTGGCAGAAAACTTCTCCGACGGCATTGTTGCGCCCTTATTTTGGACTGCACTGCTCGGCTTACCCGGAACTGTATTTTACAAAGCCATCAACACGGCAGACAGCATGATCGGCCATCTTAACCCACGTTATGCTGCATTTGGCATGGCTGCTGCCAAAATGGATGATCTCATTAACCTGCCAGCTTCCCGCTTGGCCGCTTTGTGTATCCTGCTATCCACACGCCCCACACAGTGGCGCACGATTTGCTCCACCGTGTGGCGAGATGCCAGCCGCCATCGCTCCCCTAATGCTGGATGGCCTGAAACAGCTCTGGCCACTGCCCTTGGCGTAAAGTTTGGGGGCCCCCGCAATTATGCAGGAACTGTGGTTGATGATGGGTGGATTGGAGAAGGCACCACAACGGCCACCCTACATGATCTGGAGCGCGGCCTTATCCTTTACCGCAGGGCTTGTGGTATTCTGATAGGTGGCTTGCTGCTGGCCGCTATTGGCTGCATGATAAAGGCATGACAGCACCTTTTTTCTCACCTTCTTTTCAGAACCAATTAGAGCAACTGCTTATATGGCGGCGGGATGTGCGGCATTTTCGTACAGCACCTGTGCCAACACCTGTATTGGATGAACTGCTGGAAACAGCCTGCTTGGCACCCTCAGTTGGGCTAAGCGAGCCATGGCGCTTTGTGCTGGTAAATGATTCCAACCGCCGCGATGCCATCCGCAAGAACTTTATGCGCAGCAATACGCAAGAACTGGAAGGGCGAGAAGGAAAAGACGCCCAGCGTTATGCGCGGCTAAAACTTGCCGGGCTGGATGATGCCCCTCACCATATAGCCGTATTTTGTGAGACCAATCCTCAACAGGGACGTGGGCTTGGACGGGCTACTATGCCACAAACCACCACATGGTCTGCCGTTATGGCCATTCACACTTTTTGGTTGGCTGCTACGGCCCACGGCGTTGGGGTAGGATGGGTTTCCATCCTTAATCCACAGGAAGCACATGCAGCTTTAAGCGTAGAGCCCAACTGGCAGTTTCTGGCTTACCTATGTGTTGGCTTTCCGGAACAACATGCCAACACACCAGAGCTTGAACGCCGAGGGTGGGAAAAACGTAACCCTGCAAGAAGACAGTGGATTCAGCGTTAAAGTAGTTGTCGTTTTTTTTAAATACCAGCCGGTACAGTAGCCAACTGCAACAAGACATCTAGATCAATGTGCTGTTCCAAATGGTTTGCCAACGCATCCAGCGCTTGTTCTACACTTTGATCATGCTGCGCTGGTAAATCTGCCCCGGCAGCATACCATATGCCATCTGGTTGAAATGCAGCCCCACCTACACGCGCAAGCAAAGCCATACGCGCAGCCCGGTGGTTAAAAATGCCATGCAGATAAGTGCCCCATACACGCCCATTTGCAGAAACAGCACCTTCCGGATGGTTATCCATGTATATCAAGGGGCTTTGGCAATCAGCCCCTGTTGTTTGGCCCACATGCATTTCGTATCCAGAAACTTTACTGCCTTCTGCCGCCAGTTTTCCTTCCTTGTGTTCTAGACTTTTATCTCGGCTTAAAACTGTATCAATTTTTAACAGCCCCAACCCTGCCGTCTGTCCTACAGCGCCTTCTGTTCCATAAGGATCAGCCACCGTAGCACCCAACATCTGATAGCCACCACAAATACCCATCACATAACCACCATTGGCAGCATGTTCTGCAATCTGCTTGTCCCATTTCTGTTCTTTCAAACAAGCAAGGTCAGATAATGTCGCTTTCGATCCGGGCAATATAATCAGATCGCATTCTGGCAAAGGCTCGCCACGTTTAGACAAGATAAGGTGCACACCGGGTTCTGCATACAGTGGATCCAGATCATCAAAATTGGCGATCATCGGCAAATGAGGCACAACAACACGTAGCGGCGCATTCTGATCTAAGTTTGCTTTTGAGTGCCTTACTGCATGCGCAAGTTTTTCATCCAGATCTGCGGCATCTTCTGCTGGCAGGGTTCTCACCTCTGGCAAATCCGGCACAAGCCCTAAAGGCTGCCACCCTGTACGTTCGGCAATAAACTGCATGCCATCAGCAAACAGTGTTGGATCACCCCGCATGCGGTTTACAATAAAACCTTTGATCCGTTGGGCATCTTTCTGACTTATAACAACTTGTGTACCCACAAGGCTGGCAATCACTCCGCCTCTATCTATATCTCCCACAAGCACGACCGGAGCATTTACAGCTTCTGCAAACCCCATATTGGCAATATCATGCGCTCGTAAATTTACTTCAGAAGCAGACCCAGCACCTTCTATCAAAACCAAGTCTGCCTTTGCGGCAAGTTTTACAAAGCTTTGCAAAACGGCTGGCATCAGAAGTGCTTTTCGGCTCTGATAATCCCGCGCTTGCACTGTTTCCTCAATCCGCCCCCGCACAACAAGCTGTGCGCCTGTCTCACCCTGTGGTTTGAGCAAAACTGGGTTCATATCAACGCTTGCAGGTACCCCACAGGCACGCGCCTGCAAAGCTTGAGCACGCCCAATTTCACCACCATCCCATGTTACAGCGGCATTATTGGACATATTCTGCGGTTTAAACGGCAAAACCCGCAGCCCTCGCCGGGTAAAGGCACGCGCAAGGCCTGCAACGAGTGTTGATTTTCCGACACTAGACCCTGTGCCCTGCACCATCAGAACACGGGTGCTCAAAACTCTATGCCTTCCTGCGCTTTTACACCCGCTTTGAAATGATGTTTCACCACTGTCATTTCAGTTACCAAATCAGCCGCTTCCAGCATGGCTTCCTTGGCATTGCGGCCTGTTACGGCAACGTGCAAGCTTGCCGGGCGTGCTGCAATATCTGCAAGAACTTGCTCCATAGGTAGGTAATCATACCTTAATGCAATGTTCAGTTCATCCAAGATCACCAACCCAACATCTGGGTTTGCCAACGCTTGTTGAGCAACATGCCATGCACGTTGGCATGCAGCAATATCCCGCGCCTTATCCTGCGTTTCCCACGTAAAACCTTCACCCAACGCGTGCCATTCTACCAAATCCTCAAAGCGTTCTAGCGCCTTGCGTTCTCCCGTATGCCATGCCCCTTTGATAAACTGCACCACAACAACACGCCGGCCATACCCCAACATCCGCAAAGCCAGACCAAACGCCGCAGTAGATTTTCCTTTTCCGGAACCTGTATTTACAATCAACAGGCCTTTTTCCACTGTTTTGCTGGCAACTTCTTTATCCTGCACAGCTTTGCGTTTTTGCATTTTGGTACGATGATGCTCTGCATCCTGTAATAATGCTGGCTTTTGCGGATCTATCATACTTGGCACGGCTCTTCCTTTTTATGATGTGTCAAAAAATCTCTTTGAGTTGAGGCAAGTTCGTTCTTTTCTCCCACCATAAACAGGCGCGCAAAACCTTGCGGCATGGAAGGTGCGAGAAGGTGCGGTTTATACCCACCAGCAAAAGCGCTCAAAAGCCGCAATGGCCCTCCATGCGATAATACACACACATTTTCTTCACGTTGGCGCACTTCGCGCCAGAAACTTTGAATCCTCTGGTACAGGTCTTGCCCGCTTTCACCTTCTGGCGGTGCAAAACCTTCTGGATTTTGGGCCCATTCATCCAGCAATGTGCGATCTATGTCCTGCCAACGCACACCTTCCCACCGGCCAAAATTCAATTCCGCCAATCGGTGATCCACGCGTAGTTCCATGCCTGCACTTTGCGCCAAACGCTGCGCCATCTGCCAGCACCTTTGCGCAGGAGAGCTATATAACACCTGGCAAACAGCACCTTTAGCCAGAACAGAAAGCCCAGAAACAATACTCTCCCACCCTGGGCTAAGGGCAACATCCTGCCTGCCGTAACAAATGCCCTGCGCAACCTGAACAGGAGCATGCCTTACCAGCAACACGGGAAAAGATCGCATTTCAATATCTCCTTCTCACCGCCTGCCCCGGCTTTATCAGGACGGCAGAACACTTTGTGCATACCTTGTTATCACACAACTTTCCGCGTTCGTTTTTGCATATGCTCTTTTCATAAAGAGGAAGAGTTCAAAATATTCTGATTGGAACACCGTGCCAGAACATGAAAGAATGACCCAGAAACTAAGCCACGCTGGCCACCACATGCACCAAGGGGCGTACCATCCCCTGCTGCCAGATCTGCCAATGGCGCGTCCTCACCTTTATCCATAACCGTTGCATAATGGAATTCGTGCCCGCGTAAACGTGTGCCTGTGTGGCCCAAAACATTATCTGTCAGCAGCGTGGCCTCACGATAGCCTAAATGCAATTTTCGACGCGCGAAAGACGTTACATGTCCTAGCAAACCTGCCATAGCATGTGTCTGCCCCTGCGCATCTTCCAATGCACGGCCCAAAACCATGTAGCCTCCGCACTCCCCATGTACAGGGTTCTTAAGCGCAAAATCCTGCAAGCCTTTTTTAAAATGCTCTGCTTGCGCAATCTGGCCTGCATAAAGTTCTGGATACCCCCCAGGTAACCAACAAGCATCGCAAGAGGTATCTGGTGCCTGATCGGCCAGTGGAGAAAACGGAACCAACTCCGCCCCCACTTTTCTCCAAAACAAAGAAAGATGCCCATATAAAAACGAAAAAGCAGCATCATCCGCCACGGCAATCCGTTGGCCCGGAGGCGGAATACATGCTTCTGCCAGAGATACTGGATCAGCCTTCTGTTCCGCCAGAGGCGCTGCTGCTTCCAGAATAGCATCCAGATCCAGTTCACGTTCTGCCTTATCTGCAAGGTCTGATAACCACCCTGCCAGATTGCCATGCTCACGCGCTTGCACTAATCCTAAATGCCGCTCTGGCAGTACCTCACCCTTTTGGCGCATGAGCGCCCCACAAACAGGCAGGTCTGCCATGGCCACGGCAGAGCGCGCCAAACGTTCATGCCGTTCGGATGCAACACGGTTGATGACAACACCACGCACCTGCACAGCATCAGACCATCTCGCAAAGCCCTGAGCAATCGGCCCAACAGATTGCCCTTGCCCAGAAACATCCAGCACCAGCAAAACAGGAATCCCAAATAGAGCTGCAATATCAGAAGGTGCACCACGTGCATTTTTTTGGGCCATTAATCCATCAAACAACCCCATTGCAGATTCCACCACAACCACGTCAACATCTTTGGCAGCGGCATTCATGATACCAGCCAGCAAATTTGCAGGCATGCACCAGCTATCCAAATTAAGAGGTGGCCGATGTGTGATAGCTGCATGAAAAGCGGGATCTATATAATCTGGGCCAGTTTTAACGGCCCCTACCCGTAATCCTCGGCGTTGAAAAGCCGCCAGCAATGCGAGTGTAACCGTTGTTTTGCCACCGCCAGAACGAGGAGCGGCAACCATAATAATACGAGGGGCTGTCATGCCTCATTTTCCTCATCCAGAACACAGGCCACACTATTTCCCTGTGGGTGCCACAAACCTCGCCGCCATACATCGGCAAACCGTGCACGCATAGCTTCCCGCGCTGCTGGGTTTTCCTGTTTTAAAAATGCATCACACGCGGCATTTCCCAATGTTTGAGCAAAAACCAGATCGAATTGCCGATCAAACCGTTGGGGCAATGTGGCTGCAAATCCGTGTAATGCATCTAATCCGCGCGCCATTTCTGCCGCACCCGCGTATCCGTGCTGCTGCATACCTTCAATCCATTGCGGGTTAGCCAACCGTCCGCGCACAATACGCGCCACTTCCTGCGCTGCTGTTCGCAACCGTGGCATATCTGGCCGAGATGTATCACCATGTAATATGGTTGGTGTTGCGCCCAATGTAGCGGCCGCAGCAGAAAGGCCACCTTCATGCGCAGCTATATCCGGGCTTTCCAAAATATCGGTTTCAGCATTGTCTTGCACATGCAGCACAACTTCTGCTTGCCCCACCAAATTGGAAAGAGCCTGCATATCCTGCTGTCCATCTCGCCCACCACCATATGTCCATGATGAACCTTCCAGCCAAGCTGTTCCAAGTTCCTGCGTATGAGCCCAAGATCCCGCAGTCAGGCGTTCCTCAACGCCTGTGCCGTAATTACCAACCGCAGCACCAAAAATACGAGCCGTAGCCCGCTTTCGGGCCTCTCCTTTCAGCCCTTTGGCAGATGCCGCCAAAGGATTCCATTCGGCAGGTTCATTCCGTTCCGCAACAGCCGCTACAGCCTGATCAAACAGGGCAATCTGATCTGCAAAAGCATCACGAAATAGGCCAGAAACACGCAACGTTACATCTACTCTTGGCCGGTCCAACACTGGCAAAGGAATAATTTCAAACCCACAAACATGCCCTGTGCCAGCGGTGCGCTGTACCTCTATTCCCATAAGACGCAAGGCAAGGGCCATATCCTCTCCGCCGGTGCGCAAACTGGCAGAACCCCACATATCCATAATCATATGTGTTAGATGTTCACCCTGTTCCTGCAAATGCCTTGTCAGCAAAAGCTTTTCCATTTTCTCGGCCAACACCATGGCAGAAGGTGTGGGCAATGCGCGAGGGTCCACCGTAAACAGATTGCGCCCTGTAGGCAGCACATCCACCCGTCCACGGGTTGGCGCACCGGCTGGGCCGGGTGCTACAAAACGTCCATCTAATGCAGCAAGCAGGGCGTGTGCCTCTGCTTGCCCGCTTTGCATGATTTTATGCGCCACTTCAGACATGAAAACAGTATCCGCCTGCCGCCCGCATGCCTGTGCAATAATCTGCACCAGTTTTTTGGAGTGTACGGCTGGTTTGCCAAAAACATGCAAACCATCACGAATTTGCAGATCTTTTACATCGCACAAATAGGCATCAAGCCGCGCAAGCGCTTCTGCCTCATCCATTTCTCCGGGGCGCACACCGCTTTCAGCCAACACACCCGTGCGCACAGCTTTTTCTAAAATATCAGCACGTAGCAAAGCGCCTCGGCGGGGGTCCAGACCGTCTGCTTCAGCGTATTCATCAATCAGCCGTTCGAGTTCCTGCGCATCTACTGAAAGTTCCGCCTGCATGACAGGAGGCGTCATATGGCCGATAATAACAGCACCCAAACGCCGACGCGCAGCTGCGGCCTCACCCGGATTATTGACAATAAACGGATAAATAACCGGCACATCACCCGTCAGCACAACTGGCCCACAGGATGGAGACAACGCCACAGCCTTACCGGGCAACCATTCCAGCGTGCCGTGCGTGCCCAAATGCACCATGGCATCCAGTTTTTTTACATGTTGCAACCACAAGTAAAATGCAACGTATGCATGGCATGGAGGTGTGTCTGGATCATGATACAGCGCTTTACGGTCCGCTACTGCCCCTCTATCTGGCTGCACTGCCAGAGAAATATTGCCCAACTGGATGTAACGCTGACAAAACACGCCATCTTTTACATTGGCATCGTGTTCGGGATCACCCCATGCGGCAAAAACAGATTTTACAAAATCCGGATCCAAATCTGCCAAAAACTGACGATACAGCTTTGTATCAAGAACAGGCTTTGAACTGCCACCAACAAGCGCTGCGGCAAGGGCTTTTGCATCAGGAACATTTTTTGCTCCTGTATGATAACCTGCCTTATGCAAGAGCGTGAGAATGGAAGATGTAGATGCAAAACCATCTAACCCCACAGCATGCGCTATATGGGCCCCAGATTTTTCGAGCCCTGCACCTGGGTAGTCAGACAAAATAATAGATATTTTTTTGTCTGACTGCGCCATTTTCCGCAATTTAGCCCATGCAATTGCACGGCCTGCCACCAACTTTATCCCCGGTTTATAAGGTTCTCTAAATGCAGGCTGTCCGGGCTGTGCATCTTTTCTGAAAGAAATTGGAAATGTTGCAATTGTGCCGTCCAGTTCTGGCAATACCACTTGCATGGCCATATCCGCCCGCGCCAGACCTCGTGGGCTTTCTTGCCACAAAGCCTGTGTGCACCCCGGCTGCAGAAGCTGCAAAATAGGCGCATCGGCCACATCCAATGGTGAAAAACCATTCTGGCTTCGTGCAGAAAAACATGTTGCGTCCAGAACAACATCCGGTTTTACACGTTGTAGATAATAGCTTACATCATCAGAAACGTTAGGATCTTTCAAAGATGTAACATATACAATATCTACAGCACAGCCACGTTGCGCCAGTTCTTCTGCCAAACATTCCGGCCCTGCCACGTCTCCTACCAACAAATGCGCGCGATAAAGAAGTATCACTGCTTTTATCTGCACCTGAACTGGCATGACGGTAGTAGGATAAGAACGATATACGCCCCATGCAGGCAATGCTTTAGGATGTGTCCCTTTATCTTCCTGCATCCCTGCCAGTGCAGACATAACTTCCAATGCTGCGCAGATGTTATCCGGCCCTCCTTGTTGGAAAAAACCGTTTAACCGCGCGTAATATTCTGCGGAAATAGTGGAAAGTTCCGCCAGCCGTCCATCATCTCCGGTATGTACTGCCTGTTCCCGCACATCAGAAACAGAACTTTGTGATGTATCACCGGGTAACAAAGCCAGCGGCACGCCTGTTTCACGGCTCCATGCCGCCAGTTCTTCTGCCCCATAACGCCAGTAATCCAAACCACCCAACAGCCGCACCACAACACAGCGCGCTTTTTGCAATGTGGTTTCAATGTACAAATAGATCGACATAGGATGGCGTAATCTTGCCAGGCTTGTGACCTGCAAGGTGGGAAGCACTATGCCTTCTTCAGTTTGAGCACGTAGCAAGGCTTCTGCATGGCGCAGGGCCAGAAGATCACTTTCTGTAAAAGAAAGTACAACAAGATCAGCAGAGGGAAGATTGAGATCCTCTGCCATTTCCTGTTCATCGAGCGTCCGGTTTTCCCGCACCAAAAGATGCATAAGCCTACTCCGTCCTTAATCAGGCCGTTACCAAGGTGCCGCCAAGAGCCTTGGCTATGGATGCAGCATCCAGCCCCTTTTGCCCGATCACGACAATGCGGCCTTCTCGTTTTTCGTTAGCGGAAAGAGGACGATCAAATTCGTGCCGGAAACGCACCCCCACACCCTGCACAGCCAAACGCATAGCCTTGCCTGCTACCGCTGCAAAACCTTTCATGCGCAGTACATCATAACGGCGCGCCGTATCCTGCAAGAGCGTTAAAAACTGCTCGACGCTGTGCTGCTCAGGCACGCGCACGACAAAACTTTCAAAGTCATCATGTTCGTGTTCGCCATCCTCTGCATCATGATGAGAAGGACGCGCAGCCAAGTCTGCTTCTGCCGCTGCCCCAATCCCAAGCAATATGGCTGGATCCACCTTGCCTTCTGTGGCACGCACAATCTGAACTGGGCGTGGTGCCGTGTGGCGGATTTCATCTTCAACACGTGTCAGCGCATCTGCATCCAGCAGATCTGTCTTGTTCAACACCACAAGATCTGCGGCATTAATCTGATCTTCAAAAACTTCTGCTAATGGGTTGTCATGATCCAAAGAAGGATCTGCCGCACGCTGCTGGGCAATAGCTTCAGGATCATCTGCAAAACGGCCTGCTGCCACTGCTGGTGCATCTACTACCGTTATCACGCCATCAACTGTCATGCGGTTACGCACTGTTGGCCAACCAAAAGCCTTGAGCAATGGTTTAGGCAGTGCCAAACCAGATGTTTCAATAACCACATGTTCCGGTGGATCAGCCCGATCTAGCAGAGCTTCCATGATTGGCAGAAAATCATCTGCTACCGTGCAGCACAAGCAACCGTTGGTCAGCTCTACAATGTCATCTTCCTTGCAGCCTTCCACTCCGCATCCGCGCAGGATTTCCCCATCAATGCCAAGGGAACCAAATTCGTTCACCACCACGGCAATACGGTGCCCTGCAGCACGCTGAAGCAGATTACGCAAAAGGGTTGTTTTACCTGCCCCTAAAAAACCAGTGATAATGGTTACAGGCACGCGAGATGCGATTGTCATGAAGGCTCCTGTTCATCATAAAGTTGTGCGGGAACACGCCCCAACACCATATTGGAAAGAGATGCCGGACGGCGCGAAGGCATGACTGTTCCCCGCGCAGACTTTGCATAGAGTTGGGCATAAGCCAGCAGATCTTCTGCTTTTTCTGTACCCAGATGTCCTAATAACCATGTCCAACGCTCTGGCATAGCAATGGCTGCAGTGCATCCGCGATCGCAGGCTGCCAAACACTGAACCTGACGCAGCAGAACGGGAGCTTCCTGCCCAGTAGCTTCTGCTTCCTGCACCAAGGCCTGTAAACGTGCATATAGCTGGGCACCCGGCGGTTGATCCATAGCAGGCCCACCGCGCCGACACGTGACACACACATGCAAAACAGGACGATTCTGAAGTGATTTTTGAGAAAAATCGGGAGCTTCGGCCATGCTGTATCCCTGAAATAACCGCCATTCTCAAAGAACAGCCGCTTGACGGGGTGCAGACACCCGGCGCCTCTACCTCAGAGATAAGCAGAGGAAATATACCCTATGGTACATCTATGCCTGCCGGGCACCCCGCCAGCAGCAACGCCAGAACTTAATAATAACTAAGACCCACCAACATGCTTACGCATACTGGCACCAATGGCAGGTTTCCTGGCTTGTACCCACATAATACCCCAGCCATAGGCCAGAACATAAAACGGCGCTCCCTACCTTCCCAGCCTGCATGCAGACCAGTGGTTGAGGCCCGAAAGCCCTTACGGAACACCATGGGTAACTTACAGTTGCGGGGGCAGCGACGGCCTTGCACCGTTCTTCCCTTTTCATCCCGTAAAGGACACCATTAGCCGGTGCACAATGCGCATAAGCGGCCTTTGCTTTCAACCCGCAGTTTTATGACCTCACAACTTTAAGCTCTACCATCCGAAACAGGAGTGAGGCTTCACGCTAATGTTCCTGTGCTTTGTAGCTTTATTTCCATTATTGACGCGCAAAACAGCTATGTTATATTCGTATGAATATACTTTATATATCAAATATTCTTTAGCTAACTAATGAGGATTCCATGACTTCTCCACGCGTTCTGCCCACACTGGATGAAACGCGTTTTTCAGACATGGCGCTTACCTTCCGTATTATGCGGTTAGCCACAGTCTGGCGCACGCAACTGGACAGGGCCTTGCGCCCCCATGGCATGACATTAGCCAGTATGCGCCCGATGGCTTATTTGATGATGATGCCCGATGGAGCCACGCAAAGTGATCTTGCAGCCGCCATGAACGTGGATTGTTCTGCACTGGTGCGTATTCTGGATTTGTTGGAAAAACAAAAGCTGATCACACGCCAACAGGATATGCAGGACCGGCGCGCCAAAAAGCTTGTGCTCACACCTGCAGGGCAAGAAAGATGTGTGTTGTTTCACACTATTTCTGCACAGCTTGAACAGAATGTCCGCCAGAACCTCACGGAAGACCAAGTGCGTAGCTTAATTCATGATCTTTCCTGCATGCTGGAAACACATCATGAACGCTAGATCCGAGCAAAGCAGTAACACACTATCTTCCTTTAACGCTGTGTTCTCCCGCTGCTTACCTGCCCTTTTTTCTGATGAAGCCCAGTGGAATGCCTTTAAGGCTACCGCGGGCTATTCTGCCCGCGTCTTTTTATGCATTGGCATTGCCGTTTTTCTGGCGTTCACGTTCCAGCTTCACTCTCCCCTCAGTGCAGCCACAACTGTTCTTATTGTGGCAAATCCAACTGTAGGGGCTATGGTTTCCAAAAGCGTATGGCGTGTTATCGGCACAGTTATTGGTGCCGTTATCAGCATTGGCATTATGGCTGTATTTGTGCAGTCCCCTGTTCTGTATTTTGCGGCTCTTTCTGTTTTTGTCGGAATAGCCTGCATGGTCGCCACATTCCTGCGCTTTTTTCGCGCCTATGCTGCTGTATTAACCGGTTATACAATTGTTATTATTGCCGCACCTGCTTTTGCGGACCCAGACAATATTTTTCTTTCTGCAATGGGGCGACTTTCTGCCGTAGTAACCGGCGTGGTGGTAACGGCTTGTGTATTTATGGTAACAAGCCCCCGTAAACCCAGTGCTGTGATGGAAAAACTGGGCAACGCCTTTCGTGACACCATTCTCCACGCAAAAAACTTTCATGCACAGGAAGGTATTTCTTCTCACCCAGAAGAAAATACGGAAAAAGAAAACAATCCTTCCGAAATAACAGATACTACAACCACAGGCACAGCATTCCGTAGCCTGCCGCAACCTCTTTATGATAGCCGCAGCCGCCTTCTGGCGGGTATGGCAGGATTAACACCAGCCATAGAATTTGCCGCAGCAGATGACCCCGACATGCAGGCCCGTATTTCCAACCTGCGCTTGGCACTTAACCGTTTAACCGGGCTTATTGTCAGCTATCATCCTTATTGGCTCAATCTCTCTTTGGTAGATGCGCAATCACGCCCTGTGCATCAGTATGTTGCCGAAACATTAGAGCAGATTCTGCACCTTACAGAACAACCCGGCTGGCTGGAAAACCCCGCCCCGGTTTCTGCCTGCCTGCATGAATGCCTGAAAAATCTGGAACAACTTTCACGCAACAATCCGGCGCCCAGTTTGCTGGCCACATTGGATAATACGCGTGATATTTTGGTACAGATAGATCTTGCCCTATACGATCTTACAAGCCTGCGCCGCGATCGTGAATCTTCCCACACACGCCAATATCTGGAATGGCCTGTAGCCTTGCGCAATGGTGTGCGCGGCATGTTCATTGCACTTCTAGCTGGCATGCTGTGGTATGTGTTCCACTGGAGCGCTGGCCCTATGCTGATTTTGTATGTAGTTGCCGCATCAAGCCTGCTTTCAACAGCTCCCTCCGCCGGTAAAGCAAGCCCCATGATGGCAACAGGCACCATGTTGGCTGTGCCTATGGGTTTTTTATGCCATTCCCTGTTTCTGCCTCGTATAGATGGCTACCCGCTTTTATGGCTAACTCTCTGCCTGTTTCTACTACCTGGTGTATGGCTGCAATTTCACCCGCGCTACAGCATTGGTGCATTTGGATATGCAGTGTTTTTCACCATGCTGCTCTCTATTAACAACCCTATTATTTATAATGATCTCGCACTCACCAATAACTGGATAACCATGGTAGCAGCCTGCATACTTCTGGTGCTGGTTTTCCGGGTTATTCTGCCGCCAGACCATCGGTTGGATGCTGCGCGGCTGGTTTCTTCCCTTACGCGCAGCCTGCAACAACTCGCTCTTTCCCACAGTAACAAGCCCGTGCAATGGATTGCATGGGAAGGTCTCCAACTTCAAAAAATCACGCGGCTGATGATGCGTCTTTCCTTTATTCCTTCCGGAATAGACCGGCAGGGCTATACAGATGCGGCCTTTGCAACACTTTCTCTAGGTCGGCTAATTTTACGCCTGCGCTGGAATGCAGAACATACCAAGCTTGATGCGCAAGCTCACGCTGCTCTTGAAAATGCATTAAAAGCCTTTGCCCTATTGCGGCATACCCCACTGGCTACGGCAGATGCTCTGGAGCAGGCTGCTGCAATTCTCCATACCACCGCCACAGATCAGAATGGTGCCTCCCTTATGCGGGATAGAACCATCTCCTGCCTCATGCAAGCAGCGGGCATTATCCGCGCCATTCCCGGGTTTTATGGCAAATACGGCCCCATCCATCGCTCTGTGGATGAGGTTGGGGCAAATGCCTCTGTTTCTACACTTATGGAGTCTACTTCTGTGGGATGAAATAAAGGAAAAAGTTTCCTAAAATAAAAGTCATGATGATGAATTTAATTTTATCTAAATTTTCTTTTTATAGAGAACTTCTGCTCTGCCATTTACTTAATGCTTAAGTCATCACTCATAACAAGAAGTATCTGGCATGGCATATTCCGACACCTCGCCTCCGGTGACATACCGAAGAGCCAACCCAGCCCCATTAGGCTTAATGGGTTTTGGGTTAACAACCGTTCTTCTCAATTTACATAATGCAGATCTGGTACCTATGGGTTCTGCCATTCTGGCCATGGGGCTAACATTTGGGGGTGTTGCCCAAATTCTGGCGGGAATGCTGGAATATGGCAATGGCAATACCTTTGGCATGACAGCTTTTAGCGCCTACGGTGCTTTCTGGCTTTCGTTCGTGACACTTATTGGCCTACCTCATACTGGCATTGTGGATGCCAGTAGCCCTAACCTTGTAGGAAGCTACCTACTCGCGTGGGGATTGTTCACATTTATCATGTTTATTGCCACGCTCCGTGCCTCACGGGCGCATCAGATTATTTTTCTAAGCCTGACAGTTCTATTCGCTCTCCTTGCCGCGGGTGATATGCTGGCTATGCCAGTTGTTACACAGTTTGCTGGGTATGAAGGATTGTTCTGCGGTTTTTCCGCCATCTATCTCGCTGCTGCTGAAATTCTGGAGGACGCCTTTGGATATGCAGTACTGCCGATTGGCAAACCTGCACCGGCGTCCATCGCTTTCCGAACTGCAGCCGCCTAAACACCCCAAAAACATTATGCCCCGCAGCACAAAATGCTCCGGGGCGACATGTTTGCATTACTTCTCAAAACAATTTTGAGCTTCCTGCTTATTCACTTCCGCCAAAGTTGGCGGCATCCACACAGGCTGGTTATCTTTATCAATCAAACGTGCCCGAATCCCCTCTACAAAATCTGGCCGGGCCACCATATGCCGCACCATATTTTCCTCCAGCACAAAAGCGGCATGTAACGAGGAAGCAGCACGTGCCTGGTGCCATCCATACCATGCTACCTGCACAGAAAACGGACAAGCACGTGATAAAGCTTCAAGATCCTCTTGCGCCTCTTCTGATCCTTCCGCTTTCAATTTTTCAATAACCTGCAAGATATCTGGCGCATCATAACAGGAATCCAGATTTTGCACGTCCAGACTTTCAGGCTGGGAATGAAGGCGGCTGAATACATGCTCTGCACTTTCAACGCTCAACGTTTCTCTTAAATCTGTAAGAGAGTCCGATGAAACCAGAACATCTGCAAACCCCATGGCTATGGCCTCTGCTCCGTTCATACGCCCACCGGTAACAGCACGCCGTAAACCAGAAAAACCTGGCGCACGGGCTAACAACCAGCTTCCTCCCGCATCGGGGGCCAAACCAATAGCCGTTTCCGGCATAGCCAGCACAGATGCTTCCGTAACCACCCGATACCGCACATGGCCACCTAAGCCGATACCGCCCCCCATAGCTACGCCATCTAAAAAGGAAACAATGGGTTTTTTGTAATCTGCCAACAACAGCATCACATCATATACGCGCTTCATCAGTTCATATGCCGCCAATGCCCCTTGGGCTTTCAGACGATCATAAATGGCGCGTAGGTCTCCCCCTGCGCAAAAGGCACGTGGGCTGCTGCTTTCCAGAAGAATGGTATGGACGGAAGGATCATGCCGCCACATTTCCAAAGCGGCTTTTACGCCGTTGGCCATACTGATATCAACGGCATTCAACCGTTTGGGACGGTCTAAAATAATACGTCCCAGATGCCCTTCCTGCTGCATTGTTACGCCAGATACGGCGGAAAGAATTTGCTCTGTCATTGCTTTCCTCTTTATTTCGTGCACAAACACGTACGAACCATCTTTGATTGATTTAAGGAGAGCAGATGTTGGCTCCGGAGACCAGCGCCTACCGCGATGCCATGGCCCGACTTGGCGCAGCTGTGAACATTGTTACAACAGGAACGCTGGAAAACCCCGTTGGTTTTACAGCCTCCGCAGTGTGTTCCGTAACAGATACCCCACCTACGCTCTTGGTCTGCCTGAACCGTGGAAGCCGTGCCAGACAGGCTTTTCATGAAGGGAGCGCATTATGCGTAAACGTGCTGGCATCTACCCAGCAGCATCTCTCCAACCTTTTTGCCAGCCCCAACTCCATGCAGGAGCGATTTGCCACTGGGCATTGGAGCGCCTTGGCAACAGGCGCACCTGTACTGGAAGAAGCTGTAGCCTCGTTTGACTGCAAGATCAGCCAGATTGTAGAAGTTGGCACACACAGCGTAATGTTTGGTATTGTGCAAGCGTTACGCACCCATGCAACCGCACATGGGCTTGTTTATTTTAATAGAATGTATCACGCTCTGCCCCATACCCCAGCCCTAAAGCCCTAAGGGCTTTAGGCATACAATCAAGGTGTTGAAACATGTCACAGGATTATCATGATGATTATCCAGTAAAAGGGGATGATGATTATATCCCGTTTATTACTGTCAAAGCCCTGATTATCATGCATGTTGTGCTGCTAGCAGTCGTAGCTTTATGGTCTTGGCTGGATTGGTCCTTGCCGCAGTAACAAGGGCTAGCTAGATTTTTTAGCCGCCCCGCAAGCGGCAAAACAGACTGGCGGTTATAAATACACCGCCACCTAACGCTGCAATCCAAAATGCTGTAGGGCAATTGGTGTACCAAGCCAACACCAAACCCAACCAAGCTTCCAGCAACGCAAGTAACGTTGCAATGCCCATTCCCAATAAAGGTGAAAAACCCATACGCAAACTTGCTGCGGCAGGCGCAATCATAAGCGTAAATACCAGCAAAACACCTGTGATCTGGGCACATTGCGCTGTAGCTACAGCAACAATCATGAGAAAAAGAATATCAAGCAGGCGCATATTCACACCCCGCGCCTCTGCCTGCTCTGGCTGAAGCGATGCAAAAAGAAGCGGCCTTGCCACAAATGCCAGCGCTATCAAACAAGCTACGGAAAGAACACCCAGCCAGCCTAACATAGAAGACCCGATACCCAGAATATCACCAAAAAGCAGTGCTGTGGCTGAACTGGCAGAATGGGTTAGAAAATGCAGGCACAGCGCCCCAAAACCCATGGCGACAGAAAGCACTAGTCCGATTGTTACGTCTCGGCCTACCAGCCTATCTCCCGCCAACCCTATGGCAACACCGCCACCAACAGCACCAAGCCCAAGTCCAAGCAAAGCGGGCTGACCTAACAGAAGGGCTGCAGCGGCTCCGGCAAATCCTACGTGCGAAAGCGCATGGCTGGCAAAGCTTTGCCCACGCAAGACAAGAAACCACCCCACAGGCCCACACACCAGCGCCGCCAAAAACGCCGCCAGAAAAGCGGTGCGCATAAATTCATACTCAAGCATCAAGCACTATGCCCCACGCACATACAGGACTGAAGTGATGCCCCACCACCTTCTGCCACAACAAATAATCTGTTTCCCGCCTTAATCACCTCAACCGGTGCGCCGTAAAGTGCACTGAGTGTTTGGGTTGTCATCACATCTTCCACGCGCCCCAGCACTGCCTTGCCATGCGCCATGTAAAGAACATGATCCATCAACCCCATAAGAGGGTTGATATCATGGGTAGACATGAGCACCGTTATATTCCTGTCTCGTGCCAGTGTATGAATACGTTCTGCTGTTTCACGCATACGAGCAGGATCTAGGCTGGCCAAAGGCTCATCAAGCAACAAGATATGTGGATTATCCAGCAATGCCTGCGCCAACATGAGCCGCTGCCTTTCTCCCCCGGAAAGAGAGCCTACCGGTCGCTGCGCTAGATCCTGCGCATCTACTGCGGCCAAAGCTGCATCAATATCCGCTCTAGCCCGTTTGCCGTAAAATGGCAGGCCCCATTTCCAGCCCTGCTGCGCAGCGGCAACTGTGCTCCAGCCGCTAAGTTGTGCAGCCACCATAGCGCGCACCTGAGGCATATACCCTATAGGCATACGGCCCTTTTGCACCGGCTGACCTTCTATCCATATTTGGCCAGCTGAAAGTTTTTCCAACCCCAGAAGAGTTCTAAACAGGGTTGTCTTTCCAGCCCCATTTCCACCCAAAACAGCCACAAAACTGCCTGCAGGAATTGTAAAACTGATATTATCCAGCACTGTTTTTTTCTGGCGTAACAAAGTTACGCCAGCCACTTGCACAGCAGAAGATGACATTACGGCGCAACACCAAGCAAATGCGCAATTTGCGTAAGAGTTGAACTGATCCATATCTGCCAATGCGTATCCTGCGGCATAATTTCCGCTAGCGGCAGAATAGGCACATCTGCTTTATGGGCCAGATCTATCAAACGTTTGCTGGCTGGTTCTTCCACCTGCACATTATAGGCAAGTAGCCGTAGTTTTTTTTGAGCAAGATCTTGCTCAAATGCAGCAACAGCAACAGGTGGAGGTTCAACATCATTCATGATTGCAATCTGAAAGGCATTTTCCTTCATGTCCAAACCAAGGTAACTGGCCAGCGGGGTAAATAGAGGTTCTGTTGCGGCCACAGCCATACCTTGCACATGCGAGCGTAATGCTGCGGCCTGGGCCTGTACGCTGGCAATATCAGCCCCCAACTTCCGAGCCCGCTCAGCATATGCTTTTGCGTGTGCTGGATCTGCTTGCTCGCACGCTTTTCCAAATCTTTGAGCAAAATCTGCCACAGCGTTCAAATCGTACCATAAATGGGCATTCCCGCCCTCGTGCCACCCAGACCATGTATCTGCACGCACATACCGCGCCTGCGGTAAAGCAGAAGCCTGCACCAAATGATCCATCCATGCATCGTATCCCGCACCATTGGCTACAACCAACGTAGCATCCGCCACACGCCGCGCATCATCCGGTGTAGGAGCATATAAATGCGGATCAACAGCAGGTGATACAAGTATAGATGTCACGTGCATGTCTGGCTCAGCAATCTGCGCAGCCAAGTCCCCCCATGTATTTTCTGCCGCCACAACAGACAAAGGGCGCGCGACCGCACTACCTGTGCCCATGTTTGCAAAACCAAGCACAGCCACCATGCCCAACAACATCCGGCGTGAAGTGCCTTTTGTTTTCATCAATTCCATACGCGTTATCCTACCATGCTTGAATGCAATGTAATATTATTACATTTTATCAGCTGCACGTCACCTCCTCACCCGCGCAAATTTGGTCTTCACCTCTCGGATCAGTTACGCTAAGAAATACAGAGAACGGATGATGAACATGCCCCACCCTACGTCTTCTTCCACAGCAACCTCAGCTCATGCCTTTCCTGCGCATATTGAGCATCAACTCGATAAAGCTACTGCTCTATGCACCCAACAAGGTGCGCGAATGACGGCCCAGCGCCGTGATGTACTCGGGCTTATTCTTATGCATGCGCGTCCAGTTGGGGCATATGATCTGCTGGAAGAACTTAAAACAGCAGAACGGCGCCCCGCCCCTCCTACAGTATATCGGGCACTCGATTTTCTACTTGAACACGGCCTGATCCACCGTATTGAACGCTTGTCTGCTTTTATTCCCTGCACCAATCTGCGCCATTGTTCTCATACGCATGAGCACTCGGAAGCCTGCTTACATACGGCCCAGTTTCTCATCTGCCGCAACTGCAAAGCCGTAACAGAAATAGCAGATACAACTGTTCTGGAAACCCTGAAACACATTTGTAAAAACGAAGACTTTGTAATTCAGAGCACCTCGGTTGAAGTGGAAGGGCTATGTGCAGAGTGTGCATCAAAACGGCCCACAAAAGAGATCCCTCATCAAGGTGCATAATGGGTAATCATCACCTGTTTTCATTACAGAATACACTACCGGGGCTGCCTCTGCCTTTTGCGAAAGAAAGACAACGTACAACCAACTCAAAACCACATCATGTTCAACAGAAGCACCGAACCGACGCGAAAGAAACGCAAACGGACTTATTCTCACTTCCGCTTCTTCCACCCTTACGCACACATTTTTTGCCAGATGAGATCCGTCTGACACGCATACCTTCCTTGGCAGCCACGCACGCCAAGGAAGCAGGCAATTTTCTGTATCATATTACTGATGCCCCCGTAGCATCTCTGTTGTTACAAAACGGGCTTCCCCTAAATAAGCGGCACCCTCTTATGCTAACAGAGCAGAACGGCATTAGTGCGTGGTTGGCAAAGATATCGGAATATCTACACGGCAATGCTTCCGAAAAAGCCGTTATCCTACGGTTGCGCCGTGTTATGGTAGAAGATGCACTTGAACCTGATCTTGACCATACGGCAGAATTTGCAAGCAACTGCTATCTGCTAAGCGGCAACTTTAATCGTACGATTAGCTAAAAAGGGAACTCTATTTTCGCATGCCATCTGCATATATTCACAGATAGATCCAGAATATTTAATTAAAAAAAGCCCACCCCGTTTTTACCGGAATGGGCTCTTTTTAAAACAACATTATTTTACTGATAAATCTCTAAACCAGATAAAATACCGTTATATTTAGGATGCCCGGGTGCGACGGGTTGTTTTAGCCTTTGTCTTCCGTGTTGCGGGTGCCTTTGCCGAAGTTTTTTCAGCCTCTGCTGCTGCCAAACGTTCATACCGTTTACGGCGACGTTCTTCCTGCACAATACGCAGCTTTTCCACGGCAGAAAGCTTCTTTTTAGCTGCGGGTTCTACAACACGCACAGTCCGCTTACGGGTTGCTGGAACTGCTGGTTTTGCAACCTTGCTGGCTGCTGTTGCTTTTGGGGTACGTGTAGCACGCACAGGTTTGGCTGCCTCAACCTTAGTAGCTGACTTTGCAGTTTTACGCGTTGATGCAGTGACCGGAGCTTTAGCAGCACGTGTTGCTTTGGTTGCACGCACCGGCTTTTCCACAACGTCTTCCGCTTTGGCTTTAGTGCGCCGCGTTGGCTTGGGGGCAACCTTGCTTTCAGCCTTAGCTGCTACTGTTTTTTTACGTGCCGTTGTTTTAGGCGCTACTGTTTTTTCTTCAGCAGGCTTACGGGCAGCAGCTTTACGCACATAAGAACGGCGTGGCTTAGGAGCTTCTGGCTCTGCTTCAAAATCAAAAAGTTCTTCTACTTCGACAACTTTTGCGCGAGATGTGCGCTTTTTGGGGGTTGCGGCGGCAACTTTACGCTTAGAAACCGTTTTACCCGCAGCAGGTTTTCGGCGGGTTCTTGTCTCACTCATTTTAACTCCCTCTCAACCTCCTTTAAAAATAAGGAGATATATAAACAAAATTTTTAAACTTCAAAACTTCTTTAACTGAAGCACATACCTACAAGAACAGGTATAGCCTTAGATTTTCATTCTACATAACAAATGCTATAGAAAATGCAAAAAAATACTTTCAGATTTAAAGATATATTTCATTCTTCTGATCTATTTACCTTAAAGATGTTCTAAATACGTTCTCAAAAATTTCATGTGCTTGTACCCTGTTGCCCAAAACAGGTAATCATCCTTATATCCTAAACGCAGACCTCTCCTTCTCACGGAACATGCTTCATGAAAATCAATGGCACCTCTTTCCGCAGTGTATGGGTTGATGAAAAAGACCTGTGGTCTATTCATATTTTCGATCAGACACGCCTTCCCTTTTCACTGGATATCCTGCGGCTTACAACTGTTCAGGATGTAGCCCATGCCATTACCAGTATGCAGGTACGTGGTGCTCCGCTTATTGGTGCTGTTGCCGCATATGGCCTAGCATTGGCATTACGCACAGACAGCAGCGATACCAGTCTTGAACAAAACGCAACCATGCTTGCAGCAACACGCCCTACCGCCATAAATTTGCGTTGGGCGCTTGAAAGAATGCTAAATACTCTCCGGCCTATCCCACCAGAAAACCGGGTATCCGCTGCTTATGCAGAAGCCCTGCGTATTTGCAATGAAGATGCGGCCCAAAATGAAGCTATTGGCAAGCATGGCCTTAAACTTTTGCAGGATCTTGCCGCCAAAAAAGAAAAAGGTCAGCGCCTGAACATTTTAACCCACTGCAATGCTGGATGGATTGCCACAGTGGATTGGGGCACAGCCTTGGCCCCTCTTTACATGGCGCATGATCTGGGCCTGAACGTGCATGTGTGGGTAGATGAAACACGCCCACGCAACCAGGGCGCAGCCCTTACTGCATGGGAACTCGGCAGCCACGGTGTTCCGCATACTGTTATTACAGATAATGCAGGAGGCCATATGATGCAGCATGGCCAAGTTGATATTGTTATTGTTGGAACAGACCGCGTAACACGCAATGGAGATGTTGCGAACAAAATAGGCACTTATCTGAAAGCTCTAGCCGCGCAGGACAATAAAATACCATTCTGGGTTGCATTACCTTCTACAACCATAGATTGGCGTATTGCCGATGGTATCCGTGATATTCCTATTGAAGAACGTGCAGCATCCGAAGTTACGCACGTGCAGGGGCGTATGACAGACGGAAAAATAGGTTCCGTGCAAATCACTCCAGATCATAGCCCTGCAGCTAACCCCGCCTTTGATGTCACACCCTCCAGACTTGTAACTGGGCTGATTACAGAAAAAGGCTGCTGCCCTGCTACAGAAAGCGGTCTCCTCGGCCTGTTCCCCAACCATACATAAAGACCATTCTGCATACCGCTATGTTGCATGGCGGTATGCAGCCTCCATGACTTGACGCTAAGAGTAACTATTGAATAAGCGGAACCATGTGCATGCCTTGCAAAAGGCACAATGCTTCATGGATTTTCCAGAAAGGGCTACCATGTCAGAAACCATTGAAACACCAACAACGCAGTTTCTGACTGCTCATGGCGTTGCCTTTACCCTGCATGATTATGATTATGTATCAGACCCCGGAAAAATTGGCCTACATGCCGCTGCTGGTATTGGTATCGACCAAAACAAGGTTTTTAAAACCCTCATGGTTGAAATTGATAAAAAGCAGATTGTTTGCGTGGCCATTCCTGTTCATAAAAAAATGGATCTGAAAAAAGTAGCCACCCTGTTTGGGGGACGCAACGCGCGTATGCTGGGTGCAGAAAAAGCCGAAGCCCTAACTGGGTTTAAGGTAGGTGGCATCAGCCCCTTTGGCGCACGCACGCAAGTACCGGTTGTATTGGACGAAAGTGTTCTCAAACTGGATACACTTTATATTAATGGCGGCGGCAGAGGTTTGGTGGTGGCACTTAAACCGGCAGACGCCATCCAGTGCGTCAATGCCCGCATGGCAGATGTAACCGTGCCTGACGCCTGATAACACAGGCGCAAAAAAGAAACAGACGCCGCACAAAAACACAAACCCTCTTCCACCCAGAACAACAGGCGCTTATTGCTATATCATTCAGACTTCCGACCAATGGTTGTCTCGCGCTCCGGATCTGCCGGAGAGTTGTTCTGGTATGGAGACGAGATTGTCACGCAAGCTTACCGTTGCCCTGCTGGCCCCTTTGTGTCTGGCAGCATGTGCCACTCAGCAACCACAGCCAGGTGCACGCCCCACCCCAAGCGCTGCTTCCAGCACCAACGCTTGGAACACAGCCAGTGGTGGCTACGGCTATGGTGGCCATGTGCCGGATTTTGCCACCCGCAATTTTGAGCCCTTTAACCGGCAGGATGTTGTTGGAATTGCCATGCGTGAATGGCGCCTGTTTGGAAGCCCGGTGAATGATGATGACCCGGAACAGCGCCCAGAACCACAAGTGGCCTCTGTTAAGCCAGAACGCGCCCCCGGCCTATGGGAACGCGTAGGAGAATACTGGTGGATTGGTATGGACCCGGACATGACCGAAACATCATGGACCGGTAAACACGATGCCAACGGCCGACTAACCGACTTTGTGCATGATGGATCTTATGCGTGGTCCGCTGCTTTTATTTCCTACGTTATGCGCGTAGCCGGGGCCAACAGCCGTTTCCCCTATTCTCCCAATCATTCTACTTACATCAACGCAGCAGCTTCTGGGCAATCTCCCATTTTGCGGGCGCAAGACCCTGCAAATTACACCCCAAAACCCGGTGATCTGATCTGCGTTGCACGTGGCCGTAGCAAAGACACTATCCGATTTTCCAGCCTACCAACATCTTACGGGTTTCCTGCCCATTGCGGCTTTGTTGTAGCAGTTGGCCAGAATGGGCAGCCTTTTGGTCGGCAGATCAGCATTATCGGCGGCAATATTGATGATGCCGTGGCCCTGACACATGTACCAACAGACACCCAAGGGCGCCTCACCTCCCCCGATGGTCAGAGCTATGATTCGCGCTATCCGTGGGCGGCGGTGCTGGAAGTGCTGTACGATGCTGAACAGGAACCAACAGCTGGCCAATAAAAAACTGCACAAGCTACCATGTTCCATCTGTTTGCCCTTGGGGCAGAATTTTCAGGTGGGGCATGATAGTCTGATCAACGCATTATAACGTGACAGCATAAGGTGTAACCAAATGACTGAAAATGCCGTTTCCACCCCTCATCCCGGCTGGACCATACTTTCTGCCGACATGCCGGGTGCTGTGGGCGGAACCCCACTAGTACGCCTGCGCAAAGCGTCTGAAGCCACGGGGTGTGATATTTACGGCAAGGCCGAATTCATGAATCCGGGCGGTTCCGTCAAGGATCGTGCAGCGCTGGCTATTATTGAAGATGCAGAACGCCGTGGCGTGCTAAAGCCCGGAGGCACCATTGTTGAAGGTACGGCAGGCAACACAGGTATCGGCCTCACACTGGTTGCCAATGCGCGCGGGTATAAATGCGTTATTGTCATGCCCGAAACTCAGAGTCAGGAAAAAATCGGCTTCCTACGTATGATTGGGGCAGACCTTCGCCTTGTACCTGCCAAGCCTTACCGTGATCCGGGCAATTATGTACACGTTTCACGCCGTCTTTCCGAAGAAAACGGATGGGTGTGGGCCAACCAGTTTGACAACATTGCCAACCGTGAAGGCCACCGCGCCACTACCGCACCAGAAATCTGGCAGCAGATGGGCGGCAAGGTAGATGCCTTTACCTGCGCTTGCGGCACAGGCGGCACGCTGGCTGGCGTAGCCTTGGGCCTGCACGATGCAGCCAAACGCGATGGCGTAGCTGCCCCCCGTATTGTGCTGGCAGACCCAGAAGGTTCTGGCCTGTATGGCTGGGTGAAAAGCAATGACCTATCTGTTTCTGGTTCTTCCATTACAGAAGGCATTGGCCAGTCCCGTGTAACGGGCAATCTGGAAGGCGCACCTATTAATGATGCCGAGCGGATTCCAGACCCGGAAGCCCTGGACATTATTTATAGCCTGCTAGGTGAAGAAGGCCTTTCCGTTGGTGGATCTTCTGGCATTAACGTGGCTTCTGCAATCCGCACCGCACGCAAACTTGGCCCGGGGCATCGGATTGTCACCATTCTTTGCGATGGTGGTGCCCGTTATGAATCCAAACTGTTCAACCCTGAATTTTTGCGGGCAAAAAATTTGCCAATCGCACCTTGGTTGAACAAGTAAGATATTTGGCAAGAAACCAATAAAAAAGGCCGGGGGCTTTACAGCCACCCGGCCTTTTTTACGATGGGAAACTTATTCCCACTCAATCGTGCCCGGCGGCTTGGATGTGATATCATACGTAACGCGGTTGATCCCGCGCACTTCGTTCACAATGCGTCCAGCAACACGGGTGAGGAAGCCCATGTCAAACGGATAAACATCTGCTGTCATGCCATCTGTGCTGGTTACGGCACGCAGAGCGCAGGCTTGATCATACGTGCGACCATCGCCCATCACACCAACAGTGCGCACAGGCAACAACACAGCAAAAGCCTGCCAAATGGCATCATACAACCCGGCAGCACGAATTTCTTCCAGAAACACGGAATCGACCTTACGCAGCAGATCCAATTTTTCCCGCGTGATGTTGCCTGGAATACGAATAGCCAGACCCGGCCCCGGAAACGGATGACGCCCGACAATAATTTCAGGAATATCCAGTTCACGCCCCAGATCGCGCACTTCATCCTTGAACAGTTCACGCAGCGGTTCAACCAGCTTCATGTTCATACGGTCTGGCAAGCCACCCACGTTATGGTGCGACTTAATGGTAACAGAAGGACCACCCGTAAAGCTGACGCTTTCAATCACATCCGGATAAAGCGTGCCCTGAGCAAGGAACTGCGCACCACCCAGCTTGGTTGCTTCTTCTTCAAACACTTCCACAAACAGGCGGCCGATGGTTTTCCGCTTGATTTCTGGATCTGTGACACCCTCCAGCGCTTTCAGGAAGATGTCTGAGGCATCACGGTGCACAAGCTGAATGTTGAACTGGCCGCGGAATGTCTTGATAACATCATCCGCTTCCCCAGCACGCAGCATACCGTGATCAACAAAAATACAAGTCAACTGATCGCCAATGGCTTCATGGATCAGTACTGCAGCCACGGAAGAATCCACGCCGCCAGAAAGACCACAGATAACCTTGCCATCACCCACTTGCTCACGAATCCGGGCAATTTCCATTTCACGGAAACCTGCCATCGTCCACGTACCGGAACAGCCCGCTACGTTATGGGTAAAGTTCTTAAGCAATGCTGCGCCATGCGGTGTGTGCACCACTTCCGGGTGGAACTGCACACCATATAAGCGGCGTCCTTCATCTGCGATAACTGCAAACGGTGCACCTTCGCTTACAGCAACTGTGCGGAAACCGGGGGGGAGTTCCACAACACGGTCACCGTGGCTCATCCACACCTGCTCACGCCCACCGCGTGCCCATGCACCACGGAACAGCGCACAATCTTCTACAATATCAACAAAGGCACGACCGAATTCACGGTGGTCTCCGCTTTCAACCTGTCCGCCAAGCTGTTTGCACATAGCCTGCTGGCCATAGCAAATACCCAGTACAGGCACGGCCATTTCAAACACCACATCTGGCACGCGCGGAGCATCCGGATTGTTCACACTGGCAGGACCACCAGAAAGAATAATACCACGGGGTGAAAACTGACGAATCCGTTCGGCATCTGCCGTAAACGGCCAGATTTCACAATACACACCACTTTCGCGCACGCGGCGGGCAATAAGCTGCGTAACCTGACTTCCGAAATCCAGAATCAGAATACGGTCATGGTGCAAGGATTCATCCAGCTTGGAAGGCGAAACAGGCGGGGTGGCATCAACAGACATGAACTGCAGGTCTTTCTGATTTCAGTGCCAGAACTGGCTTTTCCTAAGGATGTGTAACCACATATAGGGCTACACGGGCTCTCTTACAGGCGGATATAAAGCCATGCTGTCATGGCGTCACCCTAAAAACCAGAAAGGTGCGCACCTATCCTGCCTGATACCTGCCTTGCCTGTGCCATACACAAGGTACAGATTGCCAACGAAATCAGGAGTTTTTGCATGAAGCACACACGTTTTTCCTGTTGGATGAAATATGGCGCACTGACTTTGGCTGGCATTGGCTTTTTTTGCACATCGGCACAAGCAGCCAAACAACCTGCCTCTGCCGCAGATGACCCGTATGGGGAATGGATTGGCACACTGGTGCAGGATCAAGGCGAAAACTGCCCCGTTAACGGCACATCACTTATGCAGATTGAACCTAAACGCATGATTTTTGTGCCGGAAATGGGCACGCTTATCCTGCGAGGCACGCCTGATAAGAACAAACAGCACTATCATGCCCAACTTATTCTAAAAGATGCCAAAAACCAGCCGCTCCCCATGGTGTTTGAAGCCCATCCGGCTGGCGAGACGTTTGAAGGCACATACGGAACACCAGAATGTCGGGCACATGTTACGCTCCACCGCCCGGCAGACCGAAGCTGGAAAAACTTTCTTGGGAATGACTGACAAAAAAATTTCACTTTTTTACATTTTAGGGGTTGCCGACCTCACCGCCCTCGGCTAAATACCCGCTCACGGCGCACCCGTAGCTCAACTGGATAGAGCACCAGACTACGAATCTGGGGGTTAGAGGTTCGAGTCCTTTCGGGTGCGCCAGAATTTTCCAAGAAAATCTAAATTTCTTTCTGTGCAAGATTTTGCATACGAATTTGCGCTCTTGCCCTTTTAGAATGGACGCATTTTGTCTGCGTCCATTCCTATGCTTTGGTTCAAGAAACCCCGATATTCCGCAGTTTTTTGCCAGACATCAGATTCTGCTCAATTTGTTCCAAGCTGATGCCTTTGGTTTCTGGCACAAACAAATATGTCAGCCCTAAAAAGCAGGCATTCAATATGGCAATCATTCCAAAGGTGGCAGAACCACCCAGCAATGCCAGCACACTTAGAAAAGAAGCACCAACAATCATGTTGGCAATCCAGTTTGTAAGCGTGGAAAGCATAATGCCCAGATCCCTACCCTGCATCGGCTGAATTTCCGAACACAGCACCCACACAATCGGCCCGGCGGACATGGCATGCGCTACAATAAAAACCATAATCATAAACACACATGCCATGCGGGATGCCTGATCCACCATACTGCCATGCAGCAGAAGAGATAAGCACGCCATGCTCAGCACCATAATGGCAAAGCCACAATACAGAACTGGCCTGCGCCCCCACTTATCAACCAAACTAATAGCCAGGAATGTTGCCATCACATTCACCAGCCCGATCATGGCGGTACACCACATCTGTGCAGTGCCGACAAAACCTGCAAGCTGAAAAATACGCGGGGCGTAATACATCACCACATTAATACCCGCGAACTGCTGCATAATTTGCAGCAACATACCCAAACCAACCGAACGGCGAAAATTGCTGTTTGCTCGCAATAAGCTCCAGCCATTTTGCTGTGCCTGTAACTGGTTATGAATGGCTTTTATTTCCGCTCGTGCTTCCTGCGGTGTTGCGCGCAGGCTGGTTAGCACTTCCAGCGCTTCGTCCCTACGGCCACGCATCATCAGCCAACGCGGGCTATAAGGCAGAAAAAAAACACCAATAACGTAAACAACACCGGGGATGGCAATAACGCCAAACATCCACCGCCATTGTCCGTGGTAACTGAAAAACGTATCGCTTAAAAACGCCAGAAAAATACCTATCGTAATCATAAGCTGATAGGTGGAAATCATGGCGCCACGGCTGGATTGGTCTGATACCTCTGAAAGATAAAGAGGCGCAGCAAAAGCAGCCACGCCGATGGCCAGCCCCATAAGCAAACGCCCGACTATAAGCACAGGCACAGACCACGCCAAAGCGCAGAGTAAGGAGCCGGCAATAAAAACACCGCCCCCAAAAACCAGAGACCATTTGCGCCCGGTATGTCGGGTAATCCACCCAGCACATACAGCCCCTACGGCAGCGCCTGCCATCATGGCGCTGACAATCCATTCCTGCGCCAGGGTAGAGGCATGAAAATCCTGCGCCAGAAAATCTAACGCTCCGGAAATAACACCAATATCCAAACCGGACATTAAACCAGCTGTTGCAGCCAGAACACCAACAACCACAACCTTTATGGGAAAAGTACTTTCTGTTCCCTTATCAGGCATTGCTGCGTTTTCCATTTATTGTTCCACTTTGTTTTTCTGGAAGACGCAGTGGCTTTACAGGTAATTGGATCAAAAGGGAAAAGACTTTCCTTCCCTACCCTCCACGCACCTCAATACACGGCAAAGCACGCGCCCGTAGCACCTGACAAACATCTGCCGGGCCAGTATTTTGGGCCGTAATAAACTGCGCCCGATAATAAGACCGCCCCGCCACAGAAGCCTGTGTAACAGTAGGGCGCACAGATAAAGCATGCGCTGTTAACAGACGGCGTACCGAGTCTAGCATGCGCTGGGCCTCGGCATAGGATGCAAAAGCCCCAACCTGTACCGCGCCGGATGATCTTCCATGCAAAGGTGATGAAGGCAGTGTGAGAACATGCGCAGAGGTGGAAGAAGCATAATGCCTTTGTGCTGAAGGTAAATTGTAAGCCGCAGTTTGCACTGGTGTACTACGAGGCGCTACCGTAAGCGGGGTAGCTATTACCGCCTGATCTGAAATGCTAACCGGTTGGGCCTGTGCAACTTCTACAGGAGCTGCCTCTTCAACCGGTTGCGGATCAGGATGCGGCGTATCTCTATCCATCAAACAAGGGGTTGAGGGATCATACGCTGCATTAGGATCACGCAAGCAGCCATCGGCTGTGCGCGAAAGATCCGCTCGTGCATACTCTGCCACAGGAGCAGCTGCCACAGATGAACCTACGCTGGCTACCATGACAGGAGCAGAGGACGGAGCAAAACTGCCTGTTGGTGCCGTTGTTGTGCCTAAATGTGGCGTAATGGATGCAACATAATTCACCGTTTCATCCGGCAAAGGCCGCCCGGATGTTAAGTAATCATCCACGCGCTGCGGGCCTGCATTGTAGGCTGCCAAAAATCCTGGTGCGCCATAATGATCATACATCTGGCGGATATAGCCTGCGCCCGCCATGATATTATCATGCGGGTTATACGGATCTCCCCCCAGATTGAACTGGCTTTGCATATCCGCATAAGTAGCGGGCATAAGCTGCATTAGCCCCATTGCGCCAGCAGATGACGTTGTAAGCTGACCATCCAGATACTGATGCCCGCCCGATTCCTGCTGCATCACAGCGCGTATCCAGCTTTCCGGTATGGAAAAACGCTGCGATGCTTCTTTTATGTATGGCCCCCAAGGATCTTCTGCCGAACCTACAGGCCTATAGGCAGCTGGGTTGGCTTCTGATCTTTCATATGCGGCCTGATAATACGCCTGAGAGGAGGCATATCCCCCGGGTCTGACGGCAGGTGTCGCGCACCCCGCCAACCCCAGCATGAGCGCAGCATATACTATTTGCCGTTGCTGAACCCGAAAAGACACCCGCTGTCCCCTTCCGTATGAACTTCTGCCATAAGGCTTGTCCCATAAACTTGCGACAAAAAGCACGGATTACGGAACACCCCCACATCTATTACCAATATGTCATTTTCATGGAAGATGGCTGTTAAGCGGCCTTATCTAAAAGTTCCCTCATCACAACATATTGTTATAACGACATTTTTTCTTGCATCGCGCCGCAACCGCCCGCTTAAGATTGCTTTATCCCCCACATAAGAAGGGGAATAACGCCTATTCAGGAACTGCCATGTTCATACAGCCACTTGTTCCGGCGGGGCACAGCCTTGTGCTGTCATTTCTGCTCGCGGCCTCACCTATTATCGTGACACTCTTTGTTATGGGTATTCTACGCCGTCCGGCATGGCAGGCCACTCTGGGCGGCTTAATTGTCGGGTTGCTTGTTGCCACCACCATCTGGGGGCTACCAGCCAAACTGGCAGTCGCCAGCATCAGCAACGGCGTTGTATTTTCTCTTCTGCCAGTTATGTGGATCGCACTTTCTGCACTCTTTCTGTTCAATGTGGCCGTGCAAAATGGGCGGTTTGATGCCTTCCGAGACTGGATTATCCAACACGTTCCCAATGATAGGCGCATCATGCTGGTGGTGCTGGGCTTCTGCTTTAGTGCTGCATTGGAAGGCGTGGCTGGATTTGGCACACCTGTAGCCATTACCAGCGCCTTACTGATCATGCTGGGTTTTCCGGCACTGGATGCCCTTACTTATGTGCTGATCTTTAACTCCGCACCGGTAGCCTTTGGTGGCTTGGGTATTCCTGTTACCGTTCTGGGCTCTATTACAGGCTTACCAGCAGATGTGCTGGGGGCCACCATTGGGCGGCAGCTTACCCCCTTTGCTCTGCTTATTCCCTTTTACGTTATGGCGCTTTACGGCGGGTGGCGTTCCGTCCGGCAGACATGGCCTGTGCTGCTGGTAGCCGGTGGCAGCTTTGCCCTGACCCTACTGATTATCTCTGGTGCCGGGCTTTACAGCCTCAGCAACGTGCTTTCTTCCAGTGTAGCGCTTGTTGCTACCATTGGTTTCCTGCGTTTTTGGAAACCAGCATCAGACCCACAATACGCTATTGATCTCAGCGGCTTGAACAGTCAGCAAGCTGGCGCGGCTCCTGCTGTTCCCCGCTGGCAAGGATGGATTCCTTGGATCACGGTTATTGCTGTGGTGATTGCGTGGGATGCCCTGCATATTGCTAAAATTGGCACGCTGCCCATTCATTGGCCTGGGCTGGATAATGCGGTGTTTATCTCTCTTTACAAAACGCCTTATGCCGCTGTGTGGAAGTTTGAACCATTGGGCACAGGCACGGCCATTTTGGTTGCTACCATTCTAACAGCCCTGTTCACCCGCACCACGTTGCAACAATTTGGCGCGGCTGCCCGCACCACACTCAAGCAGGGTTGGCTGGCTGTCGTAACTGTTGCACTCACAATTGGGCTGGCGTTTTTGATGAACTATTCCGGCATGACCTATACTTTAGGGTATGCGGTTTCCTCCGCTGGCATGGTCTTTCCGCTGGTTTCTGTTTTCCTAGGCTGGATTGCCGTGTTCCTGACAGGAAGTGATACCTCTGGCAATGCGCTTTTCGGCAACTTGCAGGTGGCCGCAGCGCATCAGCTTTCGCTGGACCCGGTGCTGTTTGCTTCTGCAAACTCGTCCGGCGGTGTCATGGGCAAAATGATCTCCCCCCAGAACATCACTACCGGCGTATCTGTAACATCCTTGAAAGGTCAGGAAGGCACTGTGCTGGCGCGTACCTTTAAGCACAGCCTGTTTTTAACCTTCTGTATCGGACTGGTGGTTGTTTTCCAGCAGTTTGTGCTGCGATAGCAGCCTTATTTTACTCGGTAACCCAAAACAAAAACGGCCCCATACAAGTGGGGCCGTTTTTTTATGCAGATTTCAGCGTATGCGTTCAGGCACCGGGCAAAGGCTGCAAAATATGAAGCTGAATTGGCTTTTCCAACAGCGGGCTAATTTCTGCTGCAAGTGTTTTAAAATGCGGTGTTTCCATATGATCCTGCAATGCCTTACGGCTTGCCCAACGTTCTACAAAAACAAATGTCTGCGGATCATCCAGATCACGGTTGGGCACGTACTGGCTGTTGGTGCTTTCTGCACGAGATGGCTTGATGCACGCCACCATAGCCCGCGCCACTTTTTCCTCTGTGCCCGGCTTTACCTTTAAAAAAGCAACAACTGTAATTTCTTCGCTCATGCTACGGGCCTCTTTCCTGATAAATTGCAATTACGCGTAAATAGTAGGCAATATATTGCGTTCTGACTACGGGATGAAACACCACCTCTGAACACATCAGGCATTTGACAGCTTGGAGTGTGCGAAGCCGCCCATTATACTCCCGCACCATGATAGTAATTACAGGGGGAGCCGGTTTTATCGGCTCATGCCTACAGGCAGCATTGGCCGCCAGAGGGCTGGAAACCATAATTGTTGATTGGCTTGGGCAGGAAGGCAAATGGCGCAATGTGTCCCAACATGCACCAACACGCCTGATTGCCCCAGAAAACCTGGAAAATTTTCTGGCGACCACCCCCAAAATAGACACCATCTTCCATATGGGCGCTATTAGTGAGACCACCGCAACAGATGGTGATCTGGTGTGGCGCACCAATGTCGAACTCTCGCAAACACTATGGGACTGGTGCACACGCAACCGCGCAAGATTTATTTATGCGTCTTCCGCCGCCACATATGGCGCGGCGGATAAACCCGAACTTTTTAATGATGATCCGGGGCATCTCTCACAACTGCGGCCACTCAATTTGTACGGCTGGTCCAAACACGTGTTTGATCAACACGTTACCACCACGCTGGATCAGCACACACCGCGCCCGCCACAATGGGCCGGGCTAAAGTTCTTTAACGTTTACGGGCCGAACGAATACCACAAAGGCAAAATGATCTCTGTGGTGAAAGTGAAGTATGATGAAGTTAAATCTGGCCAACCCGCCCGTTTGTTCCGGTCTGATAGGCCAGACATTGCAGATGGCATGCAGGCCCGTGACTTCATATGGGTGGGTGATGTCGTAAACGTTATGCTCTGGCTGTATGATAACCCGGAGGTATCAGACCTGTTTAACTGCGGCACCGGCACAGCACGCACGTATCTGGATCTGGCTCATGCCGTGTGCGATGCCATTGGCTGCGAGCGCCAGATAGAATTTATTGATATGCCCCAAAGCTTGCGTGGGCAGTATCAATCCTACACACAAGCAGATCTTTCCCGCCTGCGGGCCGCTGGTTACACTGGCCAGTTCACATCGCTGGAAGAGGGCGTTAAACGCTACGTGCAAGATTATCTTGCCACGGATAATCCCTATCTCTGACCCAGCCATACCGGATCACCCATCATGCTTCCTGTTCTGATGTTTCCTCAGTTTAACCCGGTGCTGGTGCATGTCGGGCCATTTGCCATACGGTGGTATGCGCTCTCCTATATCATCGGCATTGTGCTGGGTATTACGCTGCTGCGGCGCTTGGTTAATCTTCCTCCGCGTGCTGGCACGCCAGAACTGGCGGATGACTTTCTGGCTTGGGTAACCCTTGGTATTCTAATGGGTGGGCGGCTGGGATACGTGCTGTTTTACCAACCCGGCTATTACATCACGCACCCTCTGGCCATGCTGGAAGTATGGCATGGGGGTATGTCCTTCCATGGCGGCGCGCTTGGCGTCATTATCGCCATGATGCTGTTTACATGGCGCCATAAGTTGAACTTTCTGGCCTTTGCAGACCGCGTTACCATTGCCGTGCCTATTGGCTTAGGGCTGGGCCGCATAGCCAACTTTATCAATGGGGAATTATGGGGACGAGAAGCTCCAGCCTCTCTGCCGTGGGCCATGATCTTTCCCGATGGCGGGCCAATCCCGCGGCATCCCTCACAACTTTATGAGGCACTGACAGAAGGGCTGCTGCTTTTTCTGGTTATGTTTGCAGCATCTCGCAAGCTCTCTATCCGTGAACGCCCCGGTTTTCTTGCAGGTCTGTTTTTGGCTGGTTATGCCTGCGCACGCAGTTTTTGCGAGTTTTTCCGGGAACCGGATTCATTCCTTGGGTTTCTGCCCGGCGGCATTACCATGGGGCAACTGCTGTGCTGCCCCATGCTGGCAGCAGGCATTGCGCTTATGGTGTATGCCAACCGCCACCCGGTTTACGAAGGCATTCCCCCAGAAGCAGAAGCCAAGCCATAATTACGCGCATGCCTTCCTCTTTGCCTCCACAAGCTGAAAGGCTGGATGTATTTATGGCGCGTGCCAATGCCCGCTATTATGCTACCACGCCTTTGCTTTCAGACTTTATTACCGCACCCGAAATCTCTCAGGTTTTTGGCGAACTTCTAGGGGCTTGGGCCGCTACGGTCTGGCAGAGTATGGGTTGCCCTGCACACGTTATCCTTGCAGAAGCCGGGCCGGGGCGTGGCACACTTATGGCAGACGCGCTACGGCTAATTACACGCTGTGCACCAGATTTTGCGCGTGCGCTTGATGTGCATCTGATAGAAATCTCTCCCCTTATGCGGCAGGCGCAAAAGCAAGCCCTTGCACCTTACATGGTGCCCACATGGCATAACCGGATAGAAGACCTTCCCTCTGGCCCGCTTATCCTGCTGGGAAATGAATTTCTGGATGCCCTACCCATTCGCCAGTTTATGCAAACGCCTTCTGGCTGGCACGAACGCTACGTAATGGATCAGACATTTCATCTTGTTCCATGTGCCGCACCAACATTGCCAGACGACAGAAAACTGGAAGCAAACACCATTGTAGAACTTTGCGAACCCGCGCTGGAGGTTGCACGCCACCTAGGGCAACGTTTCGCAACTCAACCGGGTGTGGCGCTGTTTGTTGATTACGGCCATCATTCCACCCTAACGGGAGATTCTCTTCAGGCACTACGCCATGCACGCCCAACACATCCGTTGGAAGCTGCCGGAGAAGCTGATCTGACAGCGCATGTTGATTTCACGGCCTTTGGCGCTACGGCCCAACAGGCTGGGGCCTGTGTTTATGGTGCAGAAACGCAAGGTGCATTTTTGCGTGCATTAGGCCTTATGGAGCGCACCGAACAACTGGCCACGCGCGCAACAGCAGAAGATGCCGCCATCCTGCGCAGCGCCGCACATCGGCTGGCCGCCCCAGAGAAAATGGGGCATTTGTTCCGTGTTATGGCTCTTGCCTCTCCCAGCTTGCCCTCACCTCCCGGCTTCATGAAAGGAGCGGACGTATGACTACAACGCTCTCACCTCTCACCAGCCCTTTACTTGGGCATACGCGCCACGGATTTTTCACGCGGGAAGGCGGTGTTTCCACCGGCCCTTACGCCAGCCTCAACTGCTCTACAAAATCTGGCGACACCCCACAGAATCTGGCTGAAAATCGCAGACGGGTTGCAACGCATCTGGGTGTGCAGGCAAGCCATTTGCTAGGTGTCACACAAGTGCATGGCCGCGCTGTGATAACCGCCACAGCCCCTTGGCCACCCGGCACAGGCGCACCGGCTGATGCGCTTGTAACCAATCAGCCAGATATTGCCATTGGCGTTATTACCGCAGATTGCGCACCCGTTTTGTTTGCCAATGCAGAAGGCACCATTGTTGGCGCCGCCCATGCAGGCTGGCGCGGTGCTTTGGCTGGGATTTTGGAATCCACACTGGAAGCCATGAAGGCCCTTGGCGCTAACATGGAAAGTATTAGCGCTGTTGTTGGGCCCTGCATTGCTCAGGAAAGCTACGAAACAGCCGAAGATATGCATACGGCCATCACTACGGCAGATAAACAGGCGGCTCGCTTTTTTGCTCCGGGCACACGCGCTGGCCATTATCAGTTTGATCTGGCGGGATGGTGCGTTTTTCGGCTGCAACAAGCCGGAGTGCGTAATGCTGCCGCATTAGGCGTTGATACACTCTCTGACGAAAAACGCTTTTTTAGCCATCGCCGCCGCACTCTGGCTGGTGGTGGACAGATTGGACACCAGATTTCAGCGATTGCTACGGGACTTCAGAACGGATGAACCGCCTTTTACGCCATGCTGCCTTGCCGCTTTCCTCTCTACTGCTCTTGGCAGGGTGTTTGGATGTGCCGCATCCGTTTTCCAACCCCGGCAAAGCTGGATCAAAACTTGCAGCCAATGCACCGCCCTCCCGGTTAGATATTCCCACACCTACAGATTCTTTGCTGTCTGATGCCTCTGCCCAGATATGGGCCAAAGATGTTGCATCGGAACTTCTACAGCAAACCATTCCAGCCATTGCCCAACCCACAAGGCCTGGAGACTGGTGGCTGAAAATGCGAGCAGAACTGCGAGGCGATCAGGTTGTACCAATTTACACAATCATGACGCCTAAAAACCAAATTCGCGCTACGCAGGAAGGGCAAGCTGTACCCGCGGCCCAGTGGTCTGCCGGAGATGCACCTTTCTTTACACTGGTTGCGCAGGATGCCGCACCACGTATTTCATCTGTGCTAACGGGTATTCAGGCGGATGATATGGAAAAAGACCCACACAGTCTCAAGCATCGTGCTGCACGGGTTTATTTTACAGGTGTAACCGGCGCACCGGGCGACGGCGATGTGTCTTTGGCCCGTGCCTTCACAGCCTCTTTCCGAGACAGTGAAGATACAATCCAGAACTCAAAAGAAAATGCTGATTTCACGGTTCATTCCACCGTTAAACTGACGCCCGGCCCGGTAGGCACGCTGGGGCATCCGCAACAGCATATCGAAATTGTCTGGAGCGTTGTGGACAAGGAAGGCAAGGAAGCCGGTGCGGCAACACAGCTCCATGATATTGATGCACACTCCCTAGATAATTATTGGGGGGATGTTGCCGTTGCTGCTGCGCAAGAAGCTGCCGCAGCCGTTAAACAAATTATCGGTCGCTATTCTGGGCGAGATAATGCACCATTAGGTGCGCCCGGTGCACCCCAGCCAGCACAGGCACAGGCACAGGCACAGGCACAGGCACAGGCACAGGCACAGGCACAGGCACAGGCACAGGCAGCTCAAGCGGCTATTACCACAAACGGCAATACAAGTGGCCCGACACGGCAAAACCAACCTGTGGCCCCGGCTCTACCATAAGAAAAATGGATATATTTTTGTGCCTATATCACTTAATAGGCACAAAAATCAGGAACGCGAACCGGGGGAAATCACCACGCAGCCACTTAGCTTGCGGCAAGCATCCAATGCTTCTTCGTGCGAAAGATTGGTCAGCCTAGCTCGATACAATTTGCCCGTTTTGGCCTGAACACTCGCTATTTGCGCACGTGCGCCAGAAAGGGCTGCCCGGTTGCGCGCTTGCCCGGTTGCATTTTGCGCCATGGATTGCGTGCCAAACGCACCCACCTGAATAGCCCATGTTTTGGACTCATCGCCACGTGTACGATGTGTCAGTAATGGCGCAGGTTCTGCGTGTGCAGTAGAAAACATCTGTATGCGCCGTTGAGACGTGCTCCCCAACACAAGGCGGGAAGGTGCTGTAAGTTGTTCGGGCGGGTTAGGAATAGGATCAGACGCATCTGCCACCTGCACTGGCGCAGTTGAGGCCGCTGTTTCGGAAGATCCTAACCGCTGCGCCCAAGCTGCACGCACATCTGCCGGGCTTTCTGTCAGCCCACTAATGCGGCCTTTACGGGCAACAGGCTGCCATTCTGGTGTATAGGATGTGGTTGCGGCATCTCCATCATTCCCCACCACTTCAGCCAGTTGCACCGGTTGTGCACCACTATTGCCGCTCCGCTGCGCCCAAGCAGATTTAACGGAGTTCACTTCCCCTACAGATTGAATAGGCTGGTAGGACTGGGCCATGCTATCATGGCTGGCAACCAACAAATCTGCCTGAGAGCGATTGGTCGGAGAAATCCCGACAATCCTGCGCCCGATAGAGGCTACATAATTCCGGGTTTCACGCGGGAGCGTACGGTTGCGCGTCAGAAAATCTTCAAGCCTTCCGGGGCCTGCATTGTAAGCCGCCAAAAAACCCGGAGAACCATACACATCATATAACTGGCGAATATAGCCCGTGCCCGCCATAATATTATCATGCGGGTCAAACGCATCATCACCCAAACTATAGGCTTGGCGCATTTCATCATATGTGGGAGGCATGAGCTGCATCAGCCCCATAGCCCCCGGCCCGGATGTGACAAGCTGCCCATTATGAAAAAGCCTGCCGCCCGATTCTTGCTGAATAACCGCGCGTATCCATGCATCCGGCACATCAAACCGCTTTGATGCTTCCTGAATATACGGCCCCCAAGGATCTTGCGCTGTGCCAGGTGGTGCGTAATAGGAACGCGCATGCGCCCGATACCGTGCGGCTTCTTCCGCCACAGGCATGGTAATATCATCCCCACTGGGCTGATTTGCACAGGCAGAAAGTAACGCCAAAAGCCCCAGAATAACTGAACCTTTAGTAGCGCGGGCCAATCTTTTGCCTCGCCATGCCACAGAACACCGCTTATGCTGGCTGACCTGTTTGGATGTCATGCTGTCTGGTCATCCCATTCATGGAAGGCAAGGCACCGGCTTGTCGGGAAGCTTTCCTGACGATCTGGCATAAAACTCATGCTGGTATTTATACCTCGGAGGTTTCTCATGCAAGAAATCGCTGCTGTTGTTCTTTGCCCATTATACTGCCTGTTGCAGAGACCGAATTGATCGGATAGGCCATAAAGCATGACGGCCACATCTGGTTCTTCCGCGCAGTTTTCT
The DNA here is from genome assembly GCF_001628715.1 of Acetobacter oryzifermentans. Classification (NCBI taxonomy): domain Bacteria; kingdom Pseudomonadati; phylum Pseudomonadota; class Alphaproteobacteria; order Acetobacterales; family Acetobacteraceae; genus Acetobacter; species Acetobacter oryzifermentans. The sequence continues at coordinate 2,440,419 of NZ_CP011120.1, forward strand.
GGATCTGGGTTACCCACACACCCTAGCCAACCTTCGCGCTCCCGCCTTGTTTCTGCCTGCAATGATATTGCGGGCGGGCTACGCCTGTGGCGACTGGCCCTTTCGTTGGGCTGGCTAGATATCCGGCTGCAATTCAACGGATCACGCATTGGCCCCTTCTGGCTTACACTTACTACCGGTGTCATGGTTGGCTCCATGGGGCTGATCTATTCTCAGCTCTTCCATCTGGTTCTGCACGATTACCTCCCATATCTGGCAATTTCGCTTATTCTATGGCAGGCAGGGCTTTCCTCTCTTATTCAAGAAAGCTGTTCTACCTTTACGCGGGCAGCAGAAACCCTGCGTTCGGTTAACATGCCGTATTCCGTGCAGGCGTTCCGCACCATGGTTCGGTGTGGGATTATGTTTGGTTACAACATCATTGTGCCTATTGTGGTATTTTTGGTGTTGGGCGTATGGCCGGGCCTTACCATGCTTTTGGCCATACCGGCCATTGCAGTGTGGTTAGCCAACAACGTAGCACTCTGCCTGTTATTGGGCAGTGCTTGCGCCCGTTTTAGAGATATTCCGCCTATTGTAGGCAGTATTCTCCAGATTATGTTTTACATTACCCCTGTTATTTGGGAGCCCAAACAGCTCGGAAACACAACATTCTGGCTGTATTTCAATCCATTTTATGCACTGCTAGAAATTGTCCGCCGCCCGTTTCTGGGGCAGGCTCCGGAACTCACATTATGGATGATTGCCGGAGGTTTCAGCCTCACTTTATGGATTCTGGCCTTATTCACCTTCTCCCGCTCCCGTAGCAGACTGGCGTTCTGGATATGACAGATTCTTCTACGCTTGCGAGAGCAAAAACCACCACTGAATCAGCCTCCATCAGCATTAAAGATCTTTCGCTTAGCTTTCCTATTTTCCATGGAGGGGCGCGTTCACTTAAAAAAATGCTCCTTAAGCGTGGTAAGTCTCTGCTGGCCAGTGCGCGCGGGCTTCAAACTGGGGGTGCTGTTACCCTTGGGCAAGGTGAAACAGGCACAGTTTATGTAGAAGCACTCAGAGATGTTTCTCTCAGTATCAAGGCTGGGGAACGCGTGGGGCTTATTGGGCATAACGGTGCAGGTAAATCCACTCTGCTGCGTGTTATGGCGGGCATCTACATGCCGGAAGCGCCAAACGTGCATATTCATGGCAAAGTGGCCCCGTTGCTGGATCTGCTTTCTGGCATGAACCCACAGTTAACGGGGCGGGAAAACATCAGCCTATTTGGCCACCAGAAAGGCTTTCATTCCGCACAGATCAGCCAACTTGAAAAAGACGTAGAAGCTTTTGCTCAGCTAGATGACTTTTTGGATTTACCCGTAAGACTTTATTCCACTGGTATGACCATTCGGCTGGGTTTTGGCCTTGCAACTTCCATTACCCCACAAATCCTGCTGATGGATGAATGGTTTATGGCTGGAGATTTCCACTTTCAGGAACGTGCAGAAAAGCGCTTGGCCTCTGTAGTGGATTCTACGGATATTCTGGTCATTACTTCACATGCGCTGGGTGTGCTGGAAAAATGGTGCACCCGGCTTATCTGGATGGAACATGGGCAGATACGGATGGATGGCTCGGTAAAATCTGTCATGGACGCATACCGTGCAGAGTCTGAACAAAGCACCCAGAAAGACCATTCCTGAATCATGAATGCACTTGTTTTTCTGCTGCGTTCTTTCGGTATCTATCTTCTTGCCGGTTTTGCCGAAATTGCAGGCTGCTTTGCCGTCTGGCTCTGGATAAAGGAAGGCCGCTCAGGTTGGCTGACTGTCCCCGGACTGATCAGCCTCTGCATATTTGCCTTTCTGCTCACGCGTATAGATGAAGAAAGCGCAAGCCGGGCCTATGCTGCTTATGGTGGTGTTTATATTACGGCATCACTTATATGGATGCGCTGTGTAGAAGGCCGGACACCGGATAAATGGGAAATGACCGGCGCGTTAATCTGCTTACTGGGTGCTGGCGTTATTCTGCTAGCCCCACGGCACGGATAAAAGCTTAAAGCAGTTTTGTCAGCTTCAGCACAAACCATGTGCCAAGCATGATACCAAAGCACAGAATACCGGCAATAACCGTATCCCACGCACCGCCGGACAAAAACATACCGCCAGTGTTCATGCCGAAAAACCCGGTTACAAACGTGGCTGGCAGCATCAATGTTGTACCAACAGAAACGATATACAGACGACGGTTGGTTTCTTCCGCCTGATTAGATGTAAGTTCATCCTGCAAAGAGCGCGCCCTGTCCTGCAAGGCCAAAAGGTCGTCCAGCGCTGCATGAACCTGGCGTTGGGAGCGATCTCGCAAATCATCCTCAGCCCATTCAGGCAGTTCCAGTTCCTCATCACGAAAAATACGATCTACCGGTGCCAGAACACGTCGCAATTCTGTAGAGCGACGCCGGGCAACACCCAGCAAGCCACTCATGCGGCCCAGATCTGTATCTCGATCCAGCATCAGCAGCACATCTTCTGCACGATCCAACTGATCATCCAACCGTGCGAAATCACGCCGCAATGTATCTGCAAATTCCAGCAACGCCCGATCTACCACCTTGGCAGGAGAACGGGGAACAAGCCCACGCTGTAACTCGTGATACACCACCCCTAATGCAGGAATAGGATGCCTGCGCGTGGTGAGCAGCAGGTCTGGTTCCAGAGCAAACCGCCACGTGCTAACATTTCTTTCATCATCAGTGGATGTGTCATCAAACGCTGGCAGGGCACCAAAAACAATATCGCCCTCACTTTCCAGCCGCGTGCTGCGCTCCAGATTGGTCAGAACCTGACGTACCTCTTCTGGTAACGAAGGTATGCTTTCAATCTGTGCGCGAGAAAGAGTATGGACAATATCAAAATGGAACCAAGCCCACCCATCCTCTTTCATGAGTTCTGGGGGGAAGCTTCCAGTTGTTAGGCGTTGCGTTACAACATCCCGCCCCAGTTCCACCGGCTCCTTACCCGGACGGCAGAAAATGGCCCACACCAAGCCATCACGCAGCAGGGTACCGCCTTCAGAAAGAAGATCAGGCAGGGCTCCGGCTGATGGTAGGTTGGGCATCACTGGTCTCCCTGCTTTCTTACGGGCATATCCCTAAGCGGGCTGCGTAATAAAACCTGTTTTTGGCGCCAGCGCCAGTCAGGTTGCATAGCATGGGCCAAACATTGGCAAAAGGCAGGCAAACCACCTTTTGCCAACACTTAAATTTATGATCGCACCCGCAAACCGCCGGAACGACGGCCAGAACTATCCCTTGCAGGGCGAGCAGAGCGCGCACCATCTTGCTGCTTGCGTGCAGCTTTAAGAACAGGTGCCGCTGTCAGCTCGGCTTCTAGCTGAGCAATACGCTTACGTATGCTTTCCTTAAGCGCCGGAGAGGTATGAGCCTTCATTGCCCCCAGCGTTTCCTTCAGATCGCGCAGCTGCTTCTGTTTTTCTGGCAGAGAACGACGAATAGGCTGGTTGTCAGACATCTGGCCACGATAAGCACGCATGAGCTGAACCTCATTACAACAAAAGAAGGCACGGCCAGCATTATGGCCGCGCTGCCTGCACAGTGCAGAAGTGACCTATTGAAACCTGCGCCAAACGCACATAGCCGGTCACCCACCACAAAAAACGGCAGGCAAGCCCCCTATACGCGCAAAGAAAGCAGACTTTTAAGGTCTGATTATAGCGAATTGCTGCACAGAATATCCCGCAGCGTTGAAAGCAAGCTTTCACACTGCTGATCTGTGCCGACCGTAATGCGCAACCACGCAGCGGTGCGCTCACCCCTTAAGTGCCTAACAATAATGGCACGCTCTCTGAGTTGGATGGCCAGTTCTGCTGCGTTCCGGTTCGGATGTCGAGTGTAAACAAAATTGGCTTTGGACGGCAAGACATCAAAGCCGAGTTTTTGCAGCCCATTTGCCAACGCCGTTCTGCTGGCAATCACCTTCTGCACGCTGGAAGCAAACCATGCCTCATCTTCCACCGCGGCCGTTGCACCCACCTGCGCCAGACGATCCAGCGGATAGGAATTAAAACTATCCTTAATCCGCACCAGCCCTTCAATAAGTTCAGGCTGCCCAAACGCAAAACCAACCCGCAAGCCAGCAAGTGCACGGGATTTAGAAAAAGTCTGTACCACCAAGAGGTTGGGGTATTCCTTAATTAAGGAAACAGCACTTTCAGCGCCAAAATCCACATAGGCTTCATCAATCAGCACAACACGGTCTGGCTGAAGCTCCAGAAGTTTACGCACCTCCGCCAGACTAAGGGCAATTCCCGTTGGTGCGTTGGGGTTGGCAACCACCACACCACTGCATGGGCCTGCATAATCTGCAATATTTACCTGCATATCATCCGTAAGTGGAACCGTACGGAAAGGTAGGGAATAAAGGCCGCAATACACATGGTAAAAACTGTAGGTTACATCTGGAAACAACAACGGTGCGCCATGCGCAAAGAATGCCTGAAAAGCATGTGCCAGAACCTCGTCCGAACCATTGCCAACAAACACATATTCCGGCCCCAACCCAACACGGGCACCTAAAGCTGTGCGCAAAGCCAAAGCTTCAGGATCTGGATACAGGCGCAACGTATCATTATCCGCTGCCTGAATGGCCTCCAACACGCGCGGAGACGGACCATAAGGCGATTCGTTGGTATTCAACTTGATCAGATCGGTCATTTTGGGCTGCTCACCGGGAACATACGGTGTCAGCTTATGAACAAGCGGGCTCCAGAAACGACTCATGCTACCTATATCCAAAAAAACAAAAGCAGCCTGATGTTCAGGCCGCCTTATCCCTTCTTATCTGAAGGTGTAAAACCAAAATAATCTGCCAATCCCTTTATTCAGGAAAGGCTGGCAGCCACTGCTTTCAGTGCTTCTTCAAGAGCGGGTTTGCCTTGCCTGTGGGCCAGATCAATAGCGTTTAAGCCTTCGCCATCACGCAATGTCGGGTTGGCCCCAGCTTTCAGCAACAGCAGAGCCATATCATCCCGCCCAAACATCACGGCAAAGATCAGTGGCGTGCGCCCAACAGCATTGGGAATATCCACCGCAGCCCCAGCTTTCAGCAACATGTTAGCAATAGGCATATCGCCTTTAAACGCCACACCTGCCAGCGCCGTGGCTCCTTTTTCATCCTGCAAATCAGGCTTTGCACCATGCGCTAAAAGTACGCTTACGGCATCCTTATGCCCATTGTAAGAAGCCAGAATAAGCGGCGTATATCCTTTTTCAGCCCGCAGATTCGGATCCATACCGGCCTGCAAAAAGCGGGCCAGCATATCTGCATCCCCTTCCCGCGCAGCGTTTAGAAAAAGTGCTTCAATCTGCTCACGCGTAAAGCCCTGTGCGCTACCACCGGTTGCCGGGGTGGCTGTTCCCTGCTCGGACGGAGTCCGGGAAGAAACTTCTGTCATGACTGACCTCCGGAAAAGAATGGTTTTGCAACAACGGTTATCTTACGCTGCCGCGTTATTTAGAAAAAGAACCATATCAGCCCCTTTGTCCATACCACAAACGCACAAGTGGCACGCCTGCTCCCTACCTTGGCAAAAAGAGCATTTCAGGCCCAAAATCACAGAGTTATGACAGCAGACCTGTTCAACATAAAAAGCTGCCTGCACGTCATCATCTCTTGCCGAAAAACGCCTAACCGTGGAATTGTGCGGAACTCTTATAAGGCACACCGCTTAGGGTGCTCATAACTTTCCGGCCATAATTCGTAATTACGGCCCAGTCTGGAGGATAGGTCTGCATGCGCGTTTCTCTTCCCACCCCTGTTCGCGCACCTGCACAAACGCAGGGCAGTGGCGCATCCAGCCTTGATACGCTGTGCATCAACACCATTCGCGCACTTGTCATGGACACTGTGCAGAAGGCCAATTCTGGCCATCCGGGAGCGGCCATGTCCATGGCGCCGCTGACCTATACTCTATGGCAAAACCTTTTAAACTATGATCCAACCAACCCGCTGTGGCCTAATCGGGATCGGTTTGTACTGTCCATCGGGCATGCCTCTGCTCTGCTGTACTCTATGATCCATCTATCTGGCATCCGGCAGGTTACAAACGGCAAGATCACCAATGCTCCTGCTCTTACAACGGCTGATTTAGAGCAGTTCCGCCAGCTTGGCTCCAAAACACCGGGCCACCCGGAACACGGACATACAACCGGCGTGGAAACCACAACCGGGCCGCTAGGCGCTGGCTGTGGGAACTCTGTTGGCATGGCCATAGCAGAAAAGTGGCTGGCCGCACGCTTCAATAAACCGGGCTTTGACCTGTTTAACCACCATATTTACACCCTGTGTGGTGATGGTGACATGATGGAAGGCGTAAGCAGTGAAGCGGCTTCCCTCGCTGGTCATCTCCAGCTTGGCAACCTTATCTGGATTTACGATTCCAACCGTATTTCTATTGAAGGCGGCACCAACATTGCGTTTACAGAAAATGTGGCAGAACGCTTTGCGGCCTATGGCTGGCAGGTTCTGGAACTGAAGGATGCGAACGATACCACAGCTTTCACCCAACTAATTGCCAAAGCCAAGGCTGAAACCAGCCGCCCAAGCATTATTATCGCACATTCGGTTATCGCATGGGGTGCGCCCAATAAAGCTGGTATGGCCTCCGCTCATGGGGAACCTTTGGGCGCAGAGGAAGTGCGTGAAACCAAAAAGTTTTTCGACTGGCCAGAAGATAGCAGCTTCTTTGTGCCAGAAGTAGCGCTACAACATATGCAGGATGGCTTGGGTGCCCGTGGGGCCGCTGCCAGCGCCGCATGGAACAAACTGTTTGCCAATTACCATTCCTCACACCCAACCCTGGCCGCAGAGCTAGATGCCATTTTCAATGGCACGCTACCAGAAGGCTGGGATGCAGATATTCCAGTGTACGAAGCCAGCGCCAAAGGTGAGGCCTCCCGCTCCAGCTCTGGCGCGGTGTTAAACGCTGTAGCAGGCCGGTTGCCTTGGCTGCTGGGTGGTTCTGCCGATCTGGCGCCTTCCACCAAAACGCTACTAAAAGGCGAAAAAAGCTTTCAGCCCGCACAATGGGGCGGAAGCTATGCTGGGCGCAATTTCCACTTTGGGGTGCGAGAACATGCCATGGGGGCCATTGCAAATGGTATGGCCCTGTATGGCCTGCGCCCTTATGCGGCTGGCTTTCTGATTTTCTCGGATTACATGAAGGCCCCTATCCGCCTTTCCTCCATTATGGGCGTGCCTGTTACCTATATCTTCACCCATGACTCCATTGGTGTGGGTGAAGATGGCCCAACACATCAGCCTATCGAACAGCTTGTGCAATTGCGCGCTACGCCGGGCCTGATAACGCTGCGCCCAGCTGATGCCAACGAAGTGGCAGAAGCATGGCGTTTTCTGATCCAGCACCGCACCGGCCCCAGCGCCCTTGCCCTGAGCCGCCAGAACCTACCCACGCTTGATCGCACCCGCTATGCACCGGCTTCTGGCCTCAGCAAAGGTGCGTACGTTCTTGCAAGCAGTGAGCAGACACCAAAGGTCATCCTAATTGCATCGGGCAGCGAAGTTTCTTTGGCTGTCGGCGCGTATGAAGCCCTGAGCGCAGAAGGTATTCCGGCCCGGGTTGTTTCCATGCCCAGTTGGGAACTTTTTGAAGCCCAGCCACAATCTTACCGTGAGAGCGTGCTACCCGCCGCTGTAACAGGACGTGTGGTTATAGAAGCAGGCTCACCCATCGGGTGGGATCGCTATGCTGGGCCAACGGGTGAAATCATTGCCATGCGCGGCTTTGGTGCCTCAGCTCCAGCGGGCAAACTGCTTGAAAAATTTGGTTTTACGCCAGAAGCCGTATTGGCAGCAGCCAAACGGCAGGCAGGCTGAACAAACCAGATATTTCACCGCGCGTTATATTACATCGGCCTGCCCGGTTTTTAATCGGGCAGGATGGAGAAAGGATAACCACCAATGACATCCTCCGCCACGCCAAGCGCCAATCCATTACGGGCACTCGCAAAAGCCCATCAGTCCCCCTGGCTGGACTTCATCCGTCGCTCCTTTGTGGAGGATGGTTCACTGGCGCGCCTTGTGCAGGATGATGACATTCGTGGTGTCACCTCCAATCCTGCCATCTTCCAAAAAGCGATGGGAGAAGGCACGGAATATGATGCCCAGATGCGTGACATTCTGGCGCATGAAATTGTTTCCCCCGGAGCGCTCTACGAAAAACTGGCCGTTACAGACATTAAGGCAGCCGCCCGTGTTCTGGCCCCGGTGTATGAGCAGGCTCGTGGCAAGGATGGCTTTGTAAGCCTAGAGGTTTCTCCGTATCTGGCACGAGATCTGGCAGGCACAACACATGAAGCCGCCCGCTTGTGGGCGGATGTGGCTGAGCCCAACCTGATGGTCAAAATTCCCGCAACGCCTGAAAGCATTCCGGCTATCCGAGCCAGCATTGCCGCAGGCATTAACGTTAACGTCACGCTTATTTTCTCTCTGAATGCTTACAAAGATGTTGTTGATGCGTGGTTGAGTGGTCTGGAAGACCGGAAAGCCAAGGGCGGAGATCTCTCCCACGTTGCCTCCGTTGCCTCCTTCTTTGTCAGCCGGATTGACAGCAAGATTGATGCAGAAATTGATCGGCGCGTTGCTGCTGGGGATAAAGATGCCGCAGCCCTGAAAGCTCTACGCGGCAAAGTTGCCATTGCGAATGCCAAGATGGCCTATGTTTACTGGCAGGAAATTATGCAAACGCCGCGCTGGAAAGCGCTGGAAGATGCAGGTGCGCAAACTCAGCGCCTTCTGTGGGCCTCTACCGGCACCAAAGATAAAGCCTATAGCGATGTGCTGTATGTTGATAGCCTGATCGGCCCGCAAACCGTTAACACTCTGCCGCCTGCGACTATGGATGCCTTCCGTGACCACGGCACTGTGGCTGAAACACTTGGTACAGATATCGCCGATGCCCGACAGGTGATGGAAGATACCCAGCGCCTTGGTCTGGATCTGGAAGGAATTACCAAAACCCTTGTAGATGAAGGCGTGCTATCCTTTGCAGATGCCTTTGATGGGCTACTGGGCTCTGTTGCTGCCAAACAGGCCACCCTTTTGGGCGATAAACTCACCACCCTGAAAACAAGCCTGCCAGCCGATTTTCAGGAAGCAGTTAACAAAGGCCTCACCGCCTGGCGCAAATCTGGCTCTATCCGCCACATCTGGGCCAAAGATGCCGCGGTATGGACCAATGGGCCAGAAGCCAAATGGCTAAACTGGCTGAATACGGTAGACGACCGCCTGCACCATATTGGGGATCTGGAAGCTTTTCAGGCTGAAGTGAAGGCCCGCGGTTTCCATCAGGTTCTGCTGATGGGCATGGGGGGGTCCAGCCTTGGGCCAGAAGTGCTGGCCATGACCTTTGGCAAGCACGAAGGCTTTGGCCACCTTTACGTGCTGGACAGCACGGACCCGCAGCAGGTTGCCGCTTTTGAAAAGAAGATAGATCCGCACCACACGCTGTTTATTGTGGCCTCCAAATCCGGCAGCACGCTGGAGCCCAATATCATGCTGGCCTATTTTCAGGATCTGGCCAAACGGGCACTGAAAGAAAAAGCGGGTTCACATTTTGTAGCCATTACAGACCCGGGCTCTAAGCTGGAAGCCTTTGCCAAGGCCGAGGGATTCTGGAAGATTTTTGCCGGTGACCCACAGATTGGTGGTCGTTACTCTGTTCTTTCTAATTTTGGCATGGTGCCTGCTGCGGCAGCCGGTGTACCTCTACGCTTGTTCCTTGAAGATGCACTGCGGGGTGTACGCATGTGCGATGGCAGCGTGCCACCCGTGTCCAACCCCGGCGTTTTGCTTGGCACCATTATGGGCGTTGCCGCCACACGGTTTGGCCGCGATAAGCTGACGATTATCGCCACGCCACAAATCATGGATTTTGGCGCGTGGATGGAACAGCTTATTGCTGAATCCACCGGCAAACATGGCAAGGGCATCATCCCCATTGACGATGAAACACTGGGGGGGCCCAAGCGCTACGGCACAGACAGGCTGTTTGTTTATCTGCGCCTCGCCACCGAACATCGGCATGAGCAGGACGAAGCCATTTCAACCCTGATTGATGCCGGGCAGCCTGTCATTACCATCAACTTCCATAACAGACGCCAGATCGCGCAGGAGTTCTTCCGTTGGGAGATTGCAACCGCTGTTGCAGGTGCATTCCTGAACATTGATCCGTTTGATCAGCCAGATGTTGAATCCACCAAGATTGAAACACGCAAGCTGATGGAAGCGTACGAAAAAACCGGCAAACTGCCCGCAGAAGAACCTTTTGCACAGCACGGCCCGCTGGTGTTTTTTGCAGATCAAGCAAATGCGAACGCCCTTAAGGGAGATACAGCAACAGCTATCCTGAAAGCACACTTTGACCGCGTAAAAACCGGAGATTACGTGGGACTTCTGGCTTACATTGAACGCAACCGTGAAACACTGGAATGGATCCAGCATGTGCGCTTGCATGTGCGAGATGCCAAAACCATTGCCACGGCAGCAGAATTTGGCCCGCGCTTTCTACACTCCACCGGTCAGGCTTACAAAGGTGGACCCAACACGGGTGTTTTCCTGCAAATTACTGCGGATGATGCGCGAGACCTCCCCGTGCCGGGCACAGGTTATTCCTTTGGTGTTGTCAAAGCCGCTCAGGCACGTGGAGATTTTGACGTGCTAGCCGAACGCAAACGCCGTGCCCTGCGCGTGCATATTAAAGGAAATCTAAAAGAAGGCCTTGCAGCGCTTGCTTCCGCCCTGCATGACGCCCTGTAAAATATCAGACAGGAGAACATTATGCAGATTGGCATTGTTGGACTGGGCAGAATGGGCGGCAACATTGCCGTCCGCCTGACACGGCACGGGCACGACGTTGTTGTTTATGACCGCGATACCGCAATGGTGGAAAAAACCGTTGCCCGCGCAGAAGCCGGTCGTGCTATTGCCGCCAGCAACCTTGCCGATGTGGTGGAAAAGCTGAACGGACCCAAAAGAATTGTGTGGTCCATGCTTCCGGCTGGCGCCATTACGGAAGAAACCGTAATGGCTTTGGCTGGCCTGATGCAAAAAGGCGATATCGTTATTGATGGTGGCAACACCTATTACAAAGATGATATCCGCCGCGCCAAAATGCTGGCTGAGAAGGGCATTGATTACATTGATGTCGGCACATCTGGCGGTGTGTGGGGCTTAGACCGTGGCTACTGCATGATGTATGGCGGCCCGCGTGAAGCCGCCGATCATATTGATCCTATTCTGGCCTCTCTGGCACCGGGCATTGGAGATATCCCTCGCACGCCAGGCCGTGATCACGCAGACCTCGACCCCCGTGCGGAACAAGGCTACCTTTACTGTGGCCCTGCCGGATCAGGCCATTTTGTTAAAATGGTTCATAACGGTATTGAATACGGCATGATGCAGGCCTTTGCCGAAGGCTTTGACGTGATGTACCGCAAGGACTCACCACTTTTAGCAGAAGATGAACGTTTCTCTCTCAACATGGCAGATATTGCCGAAGTCTGGCGCCGTGGCAGCGTGGTATCTTCTTGGTTGCTAGACCTTACGGCTCAGGCTCTGGCCAAAAATGGTGAACTTTCTGAATTCAGCGGTGAAGTGAGTGATTCGGGTGAAGGCCGCTGGACAATCGAAGCCGCTATTGAAGAATCTGTGCCCGTGCCGGTTATGACAGCCGCACTGTTCACGCGCTTCCGTTCACGCAGTGGCAATACATTTGCAGAAAAAGTGCTATCTGCCATGCGTTTTGGCTTTGGTGGCCACGTAGAAAACAAGAACTAACATAACATTTTAAACGCAGTGCAGGAGTCGGGAAGTATGACAGATAACGGACAGAACGGACTCAACCCGGGCCGTCCGCCTGCTTCCCGCATCCGCCTTGTTGTGTCTGACATGGATGGCACGCTGCTTACGCCGGAAAAACAGGTTACCCGGCATAGTATTGCCGCTATCCAGGCTCTTCAGCAGGCCGGTGTGCCTGTTTGTCTTGTTAGCAGCCGCCCTCCGGGTGGGATGGAAATGTATTTTGATGTGCTGGGCCTGCACACGCCTTATGGCGCGCTGAATGGTGGCACCATTTTTAATGCAGACCGCACAATCCGCTCTCGCCTCTCACTAGACCCCGAAGCTGTTCAGGAAACCTTGGATATGCTGAAGGTGCATGACATTGATGCCTGGCTCTTCCGTGGGCATGAGTGGTTGGTAACTAATGCAACCGGCGCATATGTAGAACCCGAAGCAAAAGCCGTGCGCATGACCCCTACAGCGGTGCCATCGTTTGATGATTACCAGCTGGATGTTGGCAAGGTGACTGGATCTTCTGCCGATTATGAAGCCTTGATGCGTCAGGAGCTGGAAATCGGGCAGTTGCTAGAAGGCCGCGCCAGTGTAGCCCGCTCCTGCCAATGCTTTTTAGATATCACCCCCAAAGATGCCAACAAGGGCTACGCCCTGCGCCAATTGGCCAATTTGTACAACGTACCCATAGAAGAAGTGGCCTGCATTGGGGATATGAACAACGATGTGCCCATGCTCTCCATCGGTGGGCTTTCTATTGCGATGGGGCAGTCAAAACCCGAAGTGGCGGAAACAGCCCATTTTGTAACGGCCCCGAATTCAGAAGATGGCTGGGCCAAGGCTATAGAACAGTTTGTATTGCCCCGCGTGGCTCCTCTTTCAGACACGGCAGGAAAGACAGTATCGTGACAGAACAGAATACCGCCACCGGTGCCCTGCACATTTCTGCAACACGAGACAGCCTGATGCATGATCTGGCTGACTGGCTTGTTAAGCAGACGCTCCAGCGCCCGGAAGCTCCCTTCCGCATTGCGCTAAGTGGAGGTAGCACGCCGCAACATCTCTACCGCCTGATGACAGAAGAACCCTATGTCAGCCGCTTTCCGTGGCAGCGCATGCAGTTTTTTCTGGGAGATGACAGGTTTGTGCCGCACGATCATGCAGATAGCAATTATGGCATGATCCGCCGCCTGCTGTTTTCCCGCGTGCCTGTGCCCGCAGAAAACATCTTTCCCATGCCGGATAAAGGTACTGCGGAGCAAGCTGCCAAGGACTATGAAGCCACCCTGAAACAGATCTATCACGGAGATGCCCTTCAGGCAGGCAAACCCCTTTTTGACGTAAACCTACTGGGCTTAGGCACGGATGGGCACACGGCCTCGCTTTTCCCTGGTCAGCCGGTGTTACAGGAACGCACCGCGTGGGTTGCCCCTTGCGTGCCGCCTGTTGCCCCCCACACGCGACTGACACTGACATACCCGGCTATTCATGCCAGCCGACACGTTATTTTTCTGGTAGAAGGGGCAGACAAGAAAGAAGCTGTTACCCGCGTAAGAGCGCAGGATCCTGCCTGCCCCGCCAGCGCCATTACCAGTGCAGGAAATCTGATCTGGTTTTTAGATCAGCCCGCCGCTCCCGCACCGCAGAACTAACAGGATACAAACAGGCATGACCGCAACACCGCCCGATCCCGCTGCAGCCTTCAAACAGCAGGCTGCCATTAAAGCTGCATCTCTTGTGCAAGATGGCATGGCCGTTGGCCTTGGCACGGGTTCTACCGCCAAATTTGTTGTTGCTGAACTTGGCCGCCGTGTGCGGGAAGAAGGGCTGCGTATCCGCGCCATTCCTACATCCAGTGTCACAGAAAAACAGGCCAGAGAAGAAGGTATCCCCCTCACCACTTTTGGGGAACAGCCAGAACTTGATATCGCCATAGACGGGGCGGATGAAATTGAACCACGCACCCTCAACCTCATCAAAGGTTTGGGTGGCGCTCTGTTATGGGAAAAAATAGTGGCCTCTGCCGCCAAGCAGTTTGTGGTGGTGGCCGATGCCACCAAATATGTAGACCATCTGGGTGCAAAATGCCCTCTGCCAGTAGAAGTTATTCCTTTTGGCTGGGAAAATGTTGCACGCCAACTGGGGGCACTGGGCGCACATGTTACACCACGCCGTAACCGTGATGCCTCTTTCTATCTGACAGATGAGAAGAACCTGATCATGGATTGCGTGTTTGGCCCCATGATGGAACCTGAAAAGCTGGGCCGCTCCATTCTGGAAATTGTTGGTGTGGTTGAACACGGGTTGTTCCTGCATATGGCGCGCCAAACCATTACTGCTGGGCCAGAAGGCATACGCATCCTCACCCCACAGCAGGATTAAAACATCACCCATGCCACAGAATGCTTCTGCCCACCCTACAGACAGCACACTCCCTGCCCAACCAGCAGCACGGGGTATTACCCGACACCTACTGGTTATTATGGGTGTATGCGGGTCTGGCAAAAGCACTGTGGCTGAAGGGTTGCATAATGAATTGGGGTGGCCCTGGCTGGATGCAGATAGCCTGCATTCTGCCTCCAGCATTGAAAAAATGGCCCACGGCGTTCCACTGACAGATGAAGACCGCCAAGGCTGGTTGGCCCGTTGCCATGCCTGGTTGGCAGAAAAACAAAAAGCCGGAACGGGCGGTATCCTTGCCTGTTCCGCCCTCCGCCGCGTTTATCGTGATCGACTTCAGCAAGATGGCGTACAGCCTATATTTATCTATTTAAGCGCAGATACATCTGTGCTGGCACAAAGGTTAAAAACCCGGGCCGACCACTTTATGCCTGCCTCTTTATTGCCTAGCCAGTTGGAAACGCTGGAACCGCCACAAGCGGATGAGAAAGCGCTTACTTTTTCCGTGCTCCCAGAACCAGCAGAAATTATCGCAGAAATTCTGACACGCTTGAGAACTCTTCCCTTAAACATGTAAACGCTACGGGAGAAGCTAGTGGGACACAATTACGCCAAACCCCTTACATCCGGGCAAAAAATGGAACGCCTGCTGGCACGTATTCCACCGGGTTGGCACATTGCGTTGGAGCGTCAGACTGGTGAGGCCACATGGCGTGCCCTTACACATGCCCCGGATAAAGAAGGAAGCTGGAGCGCACCTTATGCTGATCCAGCAGATGCATTGGAAGAAGCATGGCGCAACAATCGTTCAGTGCTTGTCTAATTTTTGCATGAAGCTAGGCCGCTACCGCCCTGCTTTTTCCGATGTCACCTTACGGTAGGGTTTGCCGGTTAGACTATTTATTCTAACCTTACGGGGGCGCTTGGGCGTTTCATCTGGCACAACGTGACACGGTACACCTTCAGCCTGCCGTGCTTTTGCAAAGCGTTGCGCATGTGAAAGTTGAGATGCCTGATAAAGCAGCTTGTCCCCCAGCATAACCTTGTGCTTACGCACGATAATTTTCCTCCAAGAGTTCACCATATCCACACTAACATGGTGCTTGTGGCGCATCTATCTGTATCCTATCGTATATAAAAACAGGATACGCTCCATGCCTTCATTGCTGACACGCCTTTGTTGTTCCTCCCTGCTGATTGCGGGATTAGGCTCTTTTGTTGCTTCCTCCGCCATAGCACGCAGCGTTACGGATATGAGTGGCCATACCGTTGAGATCAAGGACGACCACCCAGCCATTGCAGACCTCTGGTTTGCCCATAATGAAATTTCCGTCATGCTGGGGGCCGCAGACCGTATCCGGGTTTCTGCCGAAAATCCAGTGGATAGCCCGTGGCTGTTCAAAGTGGCGCCTATCATGAAAAACGCCCATACGGGCGTGCGGCCTGATACCGCCAGCGCAGAAAATTTGCTGGCCCTCAATATCGGTCTGGCTTTTGTGCCAACATCTGCAAAGGCAGAAGAACTACGCAGAATGGGCGTGCCCACTTTGTGCGCAGAATATACAACTCTGCCACAGATGCTAAAATCTATGGATATGACAGCCCAAGCGCTGGACACACCGAAAGCCACTCGGGTTGCTCAGTCTTACAAAGAGGACATGGAAGCAACGCTTAAGCAATTAAGCACCCGGTTGGCCAATCTGCCCGCCGCAGAACGCCCTCGCGTTTTGCATATTGCGCGCCTGAACCCATTGCAGATTGATGGTACAGACACACTGATAGATGCCTGGATACAAACTGCTGGCGGGCACAATGCTGCGACGGTCAGCGGCAACCATCGCCCTGTTTCCTTTGAACAAATTGCTGTGTGGAATCCGGATGTCATTATTATCGGGGCCTCCGCAGGCATGCCGGACGCGGCCTCCCCTCTAAGGTCTCTGGCTGCTTTCAAAAACGGGCGGGCATGGATAAACCCACGAGGCGTATTTGCATGGGACAGATACGGCGCGGAGGAGCTACTTCAACTTCAATGGGTTGCGCAAAAACTGCACCCAGATCTTTTTGCAGATACGAATATGCACAAGGCCACACAGGCCTTTTACCGTAAGTTCTTCCATTATCCTTTAACAGATCAGGAAGCTGACCTTATTCTGGCTGGAAAACCACCTGCTCCATAACCAGCATGCATCATATTTCATAAAAGTGCATGACACTTATGTGATGTGTTGGACGTTGGTCAGCCGTCCTGTTATGTCCAATTCATGACAGGACTGCTAGACCACCTGCGCACTCATAAAACACCTGCACGCCTTTTGCTAACCTTACGTGCCTTGGTGCGCACGGATTCTCTGTGGCTTGTTGCTCTGGCGGTTTTTATTGGTCTGCTGGCTGGCGGTGCGGTCAGCCTTATGACCAAAGCAACCTTTCTGGTTCACCAGATTCTGGCTCCCGGTCATTCTCGGCTTTCTGGCCTTCAACATATTACACCCCTGCATGCCCTGCTGGTTCCCACCTGCGGGGGATTGTTGCTGGGATTATGGAACCTTGCCCTTACCCGCCAGCGCCATCGGCCTGTAGACCCTATTGAAGCCAATGCCTTGCATGGTGGCCGCATGAACCTAAAAGACAGCCTGATTGTTGCAGGGCAAACTGTTCTTTCAAACGGTTGCGGTGCTTCTATTGGGCTGGAAGCCGGTTTCAGCCAGATTGGAGCCGCGTTTGGCTCTCGCATTGGGCGCAACCTCAGCATGCACCGTGCGGATATACGCCTGTTGGTAGGGTGTGGTGCGGCAGGCGCTATTGGTGCTGCGTTTGATGCCCCACTGGCAGGAGCTTTTTACGCATTTGAACTGGTTATTGGTTCCTATGCCTTTCCCCTACTGGCACCTGTGGCCTGTGCATCTCTCTGTGCTTTGGCTGTTGTTCATCTTGCAGGAGCCAATCTGCCAGAACTTTCTCTTACGCTGCCACAAACCATTCCTTCACTGGCATATCCGTTTCTCATACTGCTTGGCACTGCCACAGCCTTTATCGGCGTTGGGCTGATGAAAAGCGTAACGCTTACGGAATCCCTTTTCCGTCGTATTCTGCCTGCTCTTTGGCTGCGCCCAGCAGTAGGGGGGTTACTGGTTGGGTTACTGGCCCTCGTTTCCCCATCTGTGCTGTCTTCTGGGCATATGGCCATGCGGGAAGGGTTGATGATGCCTCCGGCATTGTGGCTGGCCATAGGGCTGCTCCTGCTTAAGGCCTTGGCCTCTACTATCTCTATTGGAAGTGGATTTCGTGGTGGGCTCTTTTTTGCATCTCTCTATTTGGGGGTTCTAACAGGTGCAGCCTTTACGGGGCTTACAGCACCTCTTCTGCCTCTGCCCATTACACTTTGCACCGTTGCCGGTATGTGCGCACTGGCAACAACCATTATTGGGGGGCCCTTCACCATGATTCTGTTGGCACTGGAAACAACGCACAGCGCCAACATGACGGCAGCAGTGGCACTGGCAGCCATTACATCCTCACTCACCACACGGCGTATTTTTGGCTATTCCTTCACCACCTGGCGCTTTCACCTCCGTGGGGAAAACATTCGTTCTGGTGTGGATGTAGGCTGGATGCGTACGCTGACTGTAGGGCAAATGATGCGCACGCAGGTTGATACCCTACCCGCTGAAACGTCTGTAGCCCAAGCACGCACGGCATTTACGGGCCGTGCGCCTCGTTACATCGTTGTGCTGGATAAGCAGCACCACTGCATGGGGTTGGTGGAATATACGCAAATCCAATCCATGATAACGCCTTCCGACCATCCCGTACAAAACCTTTTGCCACCGAACAGCATGGTTCTGGCTCCGGAAGACAATCTCTCCCGCGCTTTAGCTGCATTTGAACGCACAGGCTTGCCTGCCTTGGCTGTTACAGACACAGATCACAATATGCTTGGCATACTGAGTGAACGCTATGTTTTGCGCCGCTATGCAGAAGAACTGGAACGCACCCGCCGAGAGCTTGCCGGAGAAAAACACCGGCGCTAGCACATCACAAACCAGAGAAAATTGTTAATTATAGCGTGGACGTGAAGTTGCATACGTTATCCATACGGTATGCAGCCACGTTAAATGCTTTTGGTTAACCACTACAGACGGCGGAATTATCTATGCCTGCTCCTACCCTTCTGCCTTCCACCATGAAAGCCATCTGCTTTACGCAGGCAGGCGCACCCGATGTCCTGCACCTGGAAACCATTCAGGTTCCGCAACCTGGCCGAGGAGAAGTGCTGGTGCGCGTGATGGCTGCTGGCGTAAACCGGCCGGATATCATGCAGCGCAAAGGGCTTTATCCACCTCCGCCCGGAGCCTGTCCAAGATTAGGGTTGGAAATAGCCGGGGAAGTTGTCGCACACGGCCTGCCGCAAGATGGTGGCACAATGCCTGCCATAGGAAGCCGCGTATGCGCGTTGGCCAATGGGGGCGGATATGCAGAATATTGTCTTGTGCCTGCCGGGCAGTGTCTACCTTGGCCAGAAGGCTTTAATGCCATAGAAGCCGCCGCCCTACCGGAAACTTTTTTTACCGTGTGGTCCAACCTTTTTATGCCCACCATGCTGCCCAAAGATGCACGGGTATTGATTCATGGTGGTAGCAGCGGCATTGGCACAACGGCTATACAGCTTGTTAAGGCTTTTGGCGGCACGCCCTTTGCAACAGCCGGAACAGATGAAAAATGTGCTCTATGCGAACAACTGGGCGCACAGGCCATTAACTATAAAGCGGAAGATTTTGCCGAACGCATTGCTGAGCTCACCAAAGGCGAGGGCGTAAACGTTATTCTTGATATGGTGGGTGGCCCTTATTTTGAGCGAAATCTCAAAAGCCTCGCCTTTGATGGAAAGCTGATCATTATCGCACTGCAAGGGGGCGCAAAAGCCGAGCAAGCCAATCTGGTGCGGATTATGACACACCGGCTTATTGTAACAGGCAGCACATTGCGCCCACGCGATAGCGCCAGCAAAGCCCGCATTGCACAAGACCTGAAAGCAAAAGTCTGGCCTTTGCTGACAAACCGCACAATACGCCCTTTTATCCATCAAACTTTTCCATTGGCACAAGCTGCGGCGGCGCATCAGGCAATGGAAGATGGACACCATTTGGGTAAAATTATCCTAACAGTCGATTCTCTTGCAGTATAAATTTGGTTTTATACTAAGGTACCCCTCAGGCGCTTTAAGCCAAGACCTTCTAGGCGCCTGAAAAGGTTATCTTCCTCTCCCAACATAGGTATGCGGCGTTTGCGGCACTTGACCAAGTGCGCGTCTTCAAGAATTTTGACGCCTCATGGAAACACCATCCACCCTTCCCTCATCTGTTCTAGCGGACCGGCTTACTGCCGTTCGCCAGAATATTGACGCAGCAGCACACACAGCAGGCCGGAATCCCGCCTCTGTCACGCTGGTTGCCGTTTCCAAATTTCATCCGCTTTCCAGCGTGCAGGAAGCTCTTGCCGCAGGCCAGCGTGTGTTTGGAGAAAACCGTGTGCAGGAAGCTGCCAGCAAGTTTCCCACCCTGCGGGCAGCTTACCCTGACCTTCGGCTGCATTTGATTGGTGGCCTGCAAACAAACAAAGCGCGTGATGCAGTACGCATTGCCGATGTTATAGAAAGCTTGGACCGGCCGGAACTGGCAGAAGCTCTGGCTAAAGCAGCAGATAAAGAAGGTCGCCTGCCTGAGCTGCTCATTGAGGTCAACACAGGCGATGAGCCCCAGAAATTTGGTGTCCCGCGTGAAAAAGCAGATAGCTTTATCCGCACCTGTCGCCAGCAGTTTGGGGCAAAGTTGCAAGGGCTGATGTGCATTCCTCCCGCCATGCAAGACCCTGTGCCGCATTTTAGGCTTCTGCGCAGCATGGCGCAGGAACATGGGCTCCCTGTTATTTCCATGGGGATGTCTGCCGATTACCCACAAGCCATTGCCGAAGGGGCAACTCTTGTGCGTGTTGGCACCGCAATTTTCGGGCCGCGGCCACCTTCTCCCTGATTTTCATTTTCTGGGTGGAAGCCAGTATGCCTTGCTTCCACCTATCTGCGCCCTTTATGCAGGGCGAACGGGGCAACGTGCCCCTGTAAGACTGACGTGGAGCCAGAAACACCATGACTGACCCCGCCAACAAACCGGCTGGTTCTCCTCCTACAGGAGATCAGCCGCATGTGGCTTCAGCGCCGGAACCGCGGCGCATTACGGAATTTGACGCCGACCAACCGCAGCACGCTGCCGCCCCTGTTGGCTTTGCCGCTCTGCTGGGTGTGTTGGGCGTTGTGTATGGTGATATCGGCACCAGCCCACTTTACGCCTTCCGCTCTACTGTAGAAGTTATTTCGGGCCACCATCAGGTTGCTCCGTGGGAAATTCTGGGCGTTGCCAGCCTGATTTTCTGGACACTGATCCTGATTGTCACGGTCAAATACGTCATCCTGATCATGCGGGCTGACCATAATGGTGAGGGCGGTATCCTTGCTATTATGTCCCTTGCCCAACGTGTGGTGGTTAACCAGAAAACCCGATGGATATTAGGGTTAGTTGGTATTGTAGGCGCCTGTCTGTTTTTTGGTGATGGTATTATTACCCCCGCCATTTCCGTGCTTTCCGCCATTGAAGGCGTGGAAGTGAGCGTGCCCGCCGCGCATGACTTTGTGATACCCGTAGCCATATTGGTGATTATCAGCCTGTTTAGCGTACAGTGGATTGGCACAGGCAAAGTTGGCACCATATTTGGGCCAATCATGCTGCTGTGGTTTGGCACACTAGGTGCGCTAGGGCTGATCGAAATTCTACATCACCCAGCTATTCTCACGGCGCTTTCACCTACCTATGCGCTGGAGTTCATCTTCTACCACGGCAAGCTTTCCTTCCTTGCCCTCGGTTCTGTTGTGTTGTGCGTAACCGGGGCCGAGGCTCTGTATGCCGATATGGGCCATTTCGGCCGTGCACCCATCCGTTATGCATGGCTCTTTTTTGTGCTGCCCATGTTGGTACTCAACTATTTCGGTCAGGCTGCTCTGGTTATTGCTGACCCCAAAGCTCTGGCAAACCCCTTCTTCCTGCTATGCCCACATTGGATGCAGGGGCCAATGGTGGTGCTTTCTACTTTTGCAACCGTTATTGCCAGTCAGGCTGGCATTTCCGGCGGCTTTTCCATCTGCCGCCAGTTGATCCAGCTTGGCTATATGCCCCGGCTGCGCATTACCCACACCAATGCGGAAGAAGAAGGCCAGATTTATCTGCCAGACTTCAACCGCTTTCTGGCTGTGGGCGCTGTGCTGCTGGTGGTGGCCTTCCGCAGTTCTGATGCCTTGGCGTCCGCCTATGGTATTGCGGTTACGGGTACATTTATCTGCACCTCTGTTCTGGCCATTGTCGTTTTCCGGCGCCATTTTGACTGGCCAGCATGGAAAGTAGGCGCTGTGTTTGGTGGCTTCCTGCTGCTGGACAGCACCTTCTTTGCCGCCAACGCCCTTAAAATTCCTGATGGCGGTTGGGTGCCTGTGTTACTTGGCTGTGTGTTAACGCTGATGATGACCACATGGAAAAAGGGTCGCAGCCTTATTATTGCGCGCCAGCGGCAGGATAGCCTGCCCATGGGGTCCTTTATCGCGCGCCTTCCGCAGTCCCGCATTATTCGCGTGCCCGGCATGGCTGTGTTTATGACCAGTACACCAGACTTTGTGCCCCCATGTCTGCTGCATAATCTGCGGCATAACAAGATTTTGCATGACCACGTGCTCTTCGTAACCGTGCAGAACCTTGATCAGCCAGAGGCAGAACGCGGCCACCGCGTAGCTGTGGAGGAACTGGCCCCAGATATCTACCGCATTGTGCTGCGCTACGGGTTTATGGAAATGCCCAACATTCCCCGCGCACTGGAAGAACTGAAAGCGAACGGTGTGGACTTTGATGCCCTTCAGGCATCCTATTTCACATCCCGCGAGCTGATTACCCGGTCTTCTGTGCCACGTATGTCACGCTGGAGGATGTCTATCTTCCTGTTCATGCTCCGCAACTCTACCTCCAGCATGGAATTCTTCCGTATTCCGCCGGATCGTGTTGTAGAACTGGGCGTGAAAGTGGCTATCTAATACTGTGGAGCAGGACGCACTCGCCCTTTATATTCATTGGCCATTCTGTTTGGCCAAGTGCCCGTACTGTGACTTTAACTCACACGTGCGGGCAGAAATTCCACAGGCGCGCTTTGCCCAGGCGCTCCGTACAGAACTTGCACACGAGGCAAACCGTTTGGGCCGCCGCCGTCTGACATCCATCTTTTTTGGCGGCGGCACGCCTTCACTTATGGCCCCACAAACAGTCGCAAGTTTGATAGATGATGCCACATCCCTGTTTGATGCGGCCCCCAACCTTGAAATTACGCTGGAAGCCAACCCAACCAGCGTAGAAGCTGAAAGGCTGAAAGATTTTAGGCAGGCCGGGATAAACCGTGTCTCCCTCGGCATTCAGGCCCTTAATGATGAGGCATTGCATTTTCTGGGCCGTCAGCATTCCGCCACGCAAGCACTGGCTGCACTGGAACTTGCCCGCTCATTGTTCCCCCGCATTACGTTTGACCTGATTTACGCCCGCCCCAACCAGAGTGTGGCCGCATGGAAAACTGAGCTGGAGACAGCGCTGCAACTGGTAGCAGACCATGTCTCGCTCTATCAGTTGACCATTGAACCCGGCACCAAATTTGAAGCTCTTTATCGGCAGGGCAGCTTCAGCCTGCCTGATGAAGAAACAGCCGCTGAACTTTATGAGACAACAACAGCCATCACCCATGCGCATGGGCTGAATGCTTACGAAGTTTCCAACTACGCCAAACCGGGTAGTGAAAGCCGCCATAATCTGACCTACTGGCATTACGGTGATTATCTGGGCCTTGGCCCCGGCGCGCATGGGCGCATTACACTGGATGGCCAACTGTATGCTACGCGCAGGCACCGTGCGCCTGAACCATGGGCCGAACTGGTGGAACGCACAGGTTCTGGCCAGACATCTCAGGAACCACTTGTACCGCAGGAACGTGCACGAGAAATGCTCTTAATGGGCCTGCGTTTACAGGAAGGCGTTGCGCTCAAACATTTTGAGGCACGCACAGGCCTACACCTGTCTGAAACCCTAGACCCGGTTATTCTGGCGGCTGCGGTGGAAGAAGGTTACCTTGTGCAAACCCCCACCCATTTACACGCCACAGAAGAAGGCCGATTACGGCTGGAAGCCCTGCTGCATGCGCTGGTGCTTTAAAAATAGAGCCTTGTCTGATGTAAGTGACGCACTACATTGGAAAAATGCTTAATCTGATCAAGCTGGCTGTGGGTGTTGAATCACTCGAAGATCTGACTGAACGGCTGAAACAGCCCTTCAATACCTATGCTCATCCAGATTATGATGTTCCTTTACCGGTAGTGCACACACGCTCTTTTCCCAAACAAAAAGATGCCCTTCTGGATGGTGGTTCACTGTACCGCGTCATCAACGGGCTTATTCTGTGCCGACAGCCCATTATGGATATTCAAACCACAACACGGGCGGACGGCACACAAGGCACACTTATCTTGCTTTCTCCCACGATTATTCCCGTACAACCCCGAGCCATACGGCCATTTCAGGGATGGCGCTATCTGCAAAGCCAAGATGCACCCACTGATTTGCAGGGCACTCCAACGCACGCTATAGGCCTGCCTCTTTCTCTGCAGAAAAAACTGTTAGAGCTTGGCCTCTAAAATATCCCCTACCAACCACGAATAACAGCACGGCCAGTGTAGGGAAGACTACAAAATTTCACCTCCCCCAATTCAATCAGGCAAGATGCATACTGGCCATTGAGCTGTTGAACTACGGCATTACCTGTATAGGGCGCCTTACAGAATGTGGCATTTCCTACTGTAACTGAACATCTATAATATCTGCCGTTTTCCGACGTTAAAGGCAGCACAGCGTCCCCTGTAAAGGGCAGGCCACAAAATACAGGATGACCATCAGAAAGCTGACAGGCCGCAATATTATGCGCGATGCTTTGCGCCAATACGGCTGTTGGGAACCCAAGACAGAAAACCATAAGACCTTTTATAAAATGCTTGGCTTGCATGTGCTTGCTATCCTCAATTGGTACTTATGCATGCCAATTGAACTGGAATGACCCTTTGGCAATATGCTGGCATATGATGGAATGATGATTTTTTCAAAAACCTCCGTAAAAGTCTATTTCCTGCCTTGACGCCCCTCAGCAATATCTCTACAAAGCGCCTCAACACAGCCTCTTGTCCCGTTCGTCTAGAGGCCTAGGACACCGCCCTTTCACGGCGGCAACACGGGTTCGAATCCCGTACGGGACGCCAAGTTTTTCAAGGACTTGCAGCAGGTTAATCTGAAAATCGTTGATTTTTGAGCCAATCCCCAGCCAAACTGGGAGAGGAAAGCTGTTACCCAAGGGCGTCTGGTATCGTGGCCCCAACCAATATCAGGCCCGCAGGATGGTGAACTCCTGCGAAGCTGCTTCTCGACCAGACGAGGTTTTCAAGCATTACCCAGATATGGTGTGGCTCATCAGGTGGTCGATTGAACAAGGCTGCCGCTTAGGGGAATCCCTCAGTTTGCGCTGGCAGGATATAGACTTCCACAGGCAGACCTTCCCTCGCTCACGTGAAGAGTGACAGACACAAAGAAGAACTTGATCCCGAAATCCGCCCTATGACCAATGGCGCACAACGCGTTCTCACGAAAAAGCGGGCCACCATGGAAAAATTACCTGACCGAAAAGACATTGTCTTTTCGGTGGGAGAGAGAAAAATCTTTTCTGTCCTGTTCGGTCGCATGACCCGGCAAGCCGGAATTCAGGATTTGACCTTTCATGATTCACGTCATGAAGCCACATCGCGGTTGGCCCGCTATCTGAACCCGATTGTACTGCCCCAGCTCACGGGCCATCGCGATCTGAAGTCACTCAATCGCTACTACCAACCCGTGCCCGGAGATATCGCAAACAAAACACGCTAGCTACCTGTCAGGATAATCAAAGGTAACCAGAGCGCGTTTAAAAAAAGCCTAAACTATGATTCCAAAAGCATTTATCGTTAAGATCATCATTGATGATTAAGTGATAAAACAGAGTTCAGGTCAGCAAGTGTCACGAGAAAATTTTAGCGAACTACTTTCTTTTCTGGCAGTTGCCCAAGAACGGAGCTTTACAAAGGCCGCCGCCCGCAGAGGTGTCACGCCCTCTGCAATAAGCCACACCATGCGTCTTCTGGAGGAACGACTAGGCGTCACTCTTCTGACGAGAACAACACGTCGTGTCGTTCCCACGCCTGCGGGAGACTATCTGCTGCAAAATATTCAGCCGCTTTTCGACGAAATCGAGAACCGAATGAGCAGCCTTGACGAATTCCGCAAATGTCCCAGAGGCAATCTTCGGATCACCGTGACAGATGAATCTCTGGGCTTCTTTCTTCGACCTCGTATTGCAGATTTTCTAAAGAATTACCCGGAAATCTCCCTTGAGATCTCAACGGATTTGCGCCTGATTGATATTGTGGATGAAGGTTTCGACGCGGGCGTGCGCCTTGGAGAACTGGTGACACAGGGGATGATTTCAGTGCCTGTATCCCCTGACATCCCATTTGCGGTTGTTGGGTCCCCGACCTATTTCAAAAACCATGCCATCCCCAAAACCCCGGCCCGTCTGCAAGAGCACAACTGTATCGGTGTTCGTCTACCCACCCATGGAAAGATTTATCCGTGGCGTTTCAGACAGAAAGGAAAAGACCTGAAGTTTCAGCCTGTCGGTCAATTGATCTGCAACAACGTGTTCGGTGCGCGCGATGCCTGTCTGGACGGTATTGGACTCTCCTACATTCCTAAAATTGTTGCAGAAGAACACATCCAGAATGGCAAACTGATATCAGTTCTGGAACCCTTCTGTCCGACGCATCTGGGGTTTCATCTCTTCTACCCCCGACACCATCGCCATTCGATGCCTCTGTCGCTGTTCGTCGAGGAAATGAAATTAAAATGAGAAAGCCTGCTCTTAAGAATACAGGCTTTCTGGCGCGAAGGTTTAACTGCCGATAAGAGGAAGCTGCTTAAGCATTTCCTGCAGGTTTAGGGCATCCCATGGCATGTGCTCGGCAATTGTCATACCGACCACTTCTTTTTCAGTCGTCACTTCCTGAATCAGTTTCAGAACATCAGGAATGTTGAGTTTTCCCTCGGCAACATCTCCAAAATCATGCTTGCCACGACCCGGTTTTGCAAAAAGCAGAGAACGGAAGTTATGCGGATCCAGCACATCAAGATCCAGATGAATAGCAAGCACTTCAATCTGACTGTCTTTTAGCCATTCCATAACCGGCTGTGCACCATTACGCACCTGCTGAGGTGAACATGTCCGCAATCCATGATCCGCAATGAACTGGGCTTCGAACGGAAGTGGATCATGAATGCCCGCAATCATCACATTCTTTGCAGGAACCGGCTTTGTCACTGCCTTTGTCAGGTCGGGATCGCCATGGCCTAACAGAGCCCCCAGAACGTGTGCATGTGCGTTCATATACTGCTTTGGGGTCTGAACGTCTGGATGGGTATCAATCCAGAGCACCCCCAGCTTATCGCCATAGCGTTCTGAAAGCCACGAAAAAGGCACGAGTGAGACAAGACAGTCCCCGCCCAGAACCGCCAGTGACTTCGGTTGATGACGTTCAATGATTGTCCGGGCTTCTCCAATTTGTTTCAGCAAAACACTGCGTCCACGCATTTCATTCTCGACTGGCAGAGGGACGTCTGTCGGAACGTCAACTGGAACTTCCTCAACCGGTCCAGCAGAAGGAGGAGCCAGCCAGGCCAGAAGTTTTGATCCCAGATAATAGGGAGGATTATCTCCGCCCTGCCACTGAGGGAAAATAAGTCTCAAAGTTTGGGAATTCTGATCCGCCATGGAAGACCTCCTGTCAGGTAAGTGCATGCGGTATGCCTCGGCACCGATCAGACAACTCGCCATCGCGCCAGATGTGAGGGCGATTATCTTTCTTCTTTCGTAAAAAATCCGAGATTTTCCAAACCGCTTCATACAATAGAGTATTTCATGAGAAATATAGAATTAATAGATGTTTATTACTGAAATTTACTCACAAACATTTTGATAAAAAACTCTATAGTCATGCAGCATTTGATTTCTCGGGAACTTTCTCCTGGTCGCCAGAAACTGGCCATCCTGTCTCTGGCGTTGGGATAATTTGTGTCAGTCACCACTGAATTTCTTCCTATAGGTATCCTGCCTGATATTTCGACAACATTTCCTGTAAGTTCCGGAACGGCGGGGCTTACCATGACAGTTCCTGGAATGATGGCAGCACGTTCCGCTCCTGAGGTCATGCTTTTTCCAGGGCTCATAGATCGTCGCAGGATTGTTTTATGGCTCTCCCTTATTCTGCTCGCAGGTTGCCTGATTGCCATCATGGCACCGACATTTGCAGTGATACTGCTTAGCGGGACACTGGTCGGTATCAGTCTTGGTGCATTCTGGGCGATGGGCCTTTCTGTCGCAGTAGAACTCGGTGCCAAGGAAAAGACGCATAAGGCAGCCGCGGCTGTTTTTGCAAGGGTCAGGGCAGCCATGATCCTTGAGATTCCAATGGGATCTCTTGTAGCCGAATAATCATCCTGGTGTGGTGCATTTGTGGCCGCCGCAATCATCGCCATTGCCGCTTTAGTCATGCAGTGGAGAATGCTTCCAACTGTTCCAGCGAAAAGCCATGTCCGGCTCACTGACTTCAAAGCATTCGTCTGGATACCCGAAGCACGGAAAAGTATCGTTATGATCGCTACCGTTTTTGCAGCACATTGTGCAGCCCAATCTTTCGGGGTTTTCCAAGAGAAACCTCAAAAAATTATTCTCCGTTTTAAACTCTAAGCTGCTTATGATGCTTCCCGTTTTCTTTTTCACCACAATCAAACAACCACGTTGCACTCTGATGGAAGTGTCATCATTCAATTTGTAGCAAGCGGATCACTTGAGATAGCAAATCACTTTTTCACTTGGACAACACAGTCGAAATTGTTGAACCCCACTCTCTTCGGGAAAAACTCTGCGAAATACTAGAAGCAGCATTCCAACATCACAAAGCTACGGCCATTTCTGGCGCATTGAACCATTAAACACTTTTTTATGAGCTCATTTATGAGAGTAAAAAAAACAAAGAGGAAAAAAATAACATTCTGCTACCATATGTTCACCAAAAACGATAGAACACCATAAAATGTAAACATGCATTACTTATTGCATTTACACAAAATGAATATCTTTATGAGGATTAATACCCTATGTTTGATAATACTAATTTATTCCGCTGGGCAACATCAGAGTTATCACAAGATGCTTTTATTTGCTGGCTGTTAAGTTGGGCTGATAGCTCATGTGCAAGCAAAGACCTTAAAATGCATAATGCAGGAAAAATATTTGTTAATTACTTGCTTGAATTAAGCAAAGAGAACCCCATTTCAAGTGAAAATATCGTTGTTAAAAAACAACTTGATTCAGCGGATATTGTTGCTGAAATTGGCAAAAATCTCATTCTTCTTATCGAAGATAAAACTGATACTGCCGAACATGGTAACCAATTAGATCGTTATAAAACTGCAATCCAAGCCCGTTACCCCAGCCGGAAAATCTTACCGATTTTTTGCAAAACAGGAAATCAATCGAATTATAAAAAAGCAAAAAAGTCTGGATACAACCTTCTTTTGAGAAGGGATTTTTTGAATGTTTTAATAAAAATTAAAGAAAATGGGTTAGAAAACAATATATTCAATGATTTTTTATCGTTGCTTGATTTTCGTGAAAAAGAAACGCAAAGTTTTCTCCACCTTCATCCTAACGACTGGTCCCGTTATTCTTGGCAAGGTTTTTTTCTCTCTCTTCAAGAAGTTTTTCCGGATCTTAATTGGGGATATGTTGCCAATGCACAAGGCGGATTTATGGGAGCTTGGTGGCATTTCGGGGCTTGGTCTGGCTGGCAAACCTACTTGCAAATAGAAGAAAAATCTCTTGTCATGAAATTAGGTTGCTGGACAGAAAAACATCTACCAGCCGCCCGATCGTCTGTTAGAAACAGATGGTTAAAAACGCTTAAAGCCGCAAACAAAGAGAGCGATATAACAATAACTCCTCCAGTAAGGCGCGGAAATGGACGTTCTATGACAGCAGCCCTTGTCAGTTCGGAAAGCAACTGGATACAACTCGATAAAAATAAGCTCATTGATTTTGATGCCACCGTGACTTTCCTACGTAAAGCAATGGCAGTAATTGATAAGGCCCGTAGTGATTTAACTTTTGCTGATGATAAGTAAGAAAAGTATTCCATTTATCTTTTGTAAAAAATCAGAAATTTACAGGGGGCTATTTTCTGCCTCCTGTAAAATCTCATAATAATTTAATGAATTATCTTGATTACTCCACGGGTTTACCCACGAAGTGAACCCTTTACTACTTAAGGCAAACGGGTTTGAAGCCCGTGCAGAACACCACGTTTTTCGTAATGCTTGCAGAGGATTTTCTTAAAGTTCCACTCCCTCAAATCGCAATGTTGGCGCGCACTTCTTCTGCATCCATTTCTGCAACTTGCCCAGAAAGTATAATTTTACCTCTATCCATAACCTCTACGGTATCAGCAAGATTAAATGCAAAATCAAAGTATTGTTCCACCAACACAATGGCCATGTCTCCACGATCTCTCAACATAGAGATAATAGTGCCAATGTCCTTGATAATATTGGGTTGAATGCCTTCTGTTGGTTCATCCAACACCAAAAGCCGAGGGCGGATAATAAGGGCACGTGCAATAGCCAACTGCTGTTGCTGCCCGCCCGAGAGGTCACCTCCACGTCGATTAAGCATTTTTTCCAAAACAGGGAACAGTTCAAAAACTTCGTCTGGTATTTTTCTGTCTCGCCGTTTTAGAAGGCCATACCCGGTTTCAAGATTTTCACGCACACTCAGCAAAGGAAAAATATCGCGCCCCTGCGGCACTGTCGCAATGCCCCGCCTTGCACGTTCATAAGCGGAAAGGCTTGTGATATCCTCTCCCTCCCATACAATCTTACCTGAACTGACAGCATGCATACCTGTAATGGCACGCATAAGGCTGGTTTTACCAACCCCGTTACGCCCCAGCACACATGTAACCTTGCCTGCGCATGCTTCTAAAGAAATACCTCGCAAAGCAATGGCAGCCCCATAATGCAGATGCACATCCTCAACCCTAAGCATAAGGACATTCTCCTTTTCTGCATTTACGGTTCAGCATTTTAGCGTCCAAGATAAACCTCAATAACTCTTGGATCATGACTGACATTTTCCAAATTACCTTCCGCCAGAACAGATCCTTCATGCAACACCGTTACTGTCACCCCTAATGCACGCACAAAATCCATGTCGTGTTCTACAACGACCACACTACGTGTTTGGTTGATCTCTCGGAGCAACTCTGCGGTTGCCATGGTTTCTGCATCTGTCATGCCCGCTACGGGTTCATCCACCAAAAGCAAGTCTGGCTCCTGCCCTAACAGCATGCCTATTTCCAGCCACTGCTTCTGCCCGTGGCTCATCCCACCAGCCTGCCGGGCAGCATGATCTTTCAAACGGGTCGTTTCCAGAATCTGGTCTATGCGCTCCTGTTCTTTACCTGAAAAACGCGCAAGCAAAACAGAAAACGGTGCACGAATACCACTTAAAGAAAGCAATAGGTTTTCTTGCACAGTTAACGCTTCGAACACTGTTGGTTTTTGAAATTTGCGGCCAATTCCTAAACGAGCGATTGCTGGTTCATCCAGTTTGGTCAAGTCACCTCCACAAAACCGAACTGTGCCTGTATCTGGGCGCGTCTTTCCCGTGATGATATCCATCATCGTCGTTTTGCCTGCACCATTTGGGCCAATAATTGCCCGCATTTCCCCTGGATGCAGCGTAAGGTTCAATCCATTAATAGCCCGGAAACCATCAAAAGCTACGCTAACATCACGCATTTCCAGAAAATGTGTTTCACTCACGCACCTTCTCCTTCCGGGTTAGAGACTTCAGGCGTAACTTCCTCTGGCTGCTTTTTGACAAGATGATGCCGCAACCCCATAAGACCCTGAGGGAGAAAAAGGGTGGTAACAAGAAAGAGCAAACCAAGCCCATAAAGCCAAAACTCTGGCAACCATGCGGTAAAAAGTGTTTTACCGCAATTTACCAATACAGCTCCAAGCACAGACCCTGACAATGTACCACGCCCACCCACGGCAACCCAGATAACAGACTCAATAGAATTGGCAGGAGCAAACTCACTAGGGTTAATAATACCCACCTGTGTTACATAAAGAGCGCCGCCAATGCCCGCTACCATGGCCGAAAAAACCCATATCAGCAGCTTGGCCTGTTCTGGACGGTATCCTAAAAAACGCGTGCGGTTTTCTGCATCTCTTACAGCCACCAGCAGATAACCAAATCTGCCCGATACAAGCCACCGAGAGAGCAGCAAACACCCTGCCAACACAGCCCCAGTAACCACTAAAAGTACTGCGCGTGTAAGAGGTGAATGCAAATCCGCTCCTAAAATATCCTTAAAATCTGTTAGGCCATTATTGCCGCCAAAACCTAAACCATTCTGAAAAAATGCCAACATCAAAGCATATGTTAGAGCCTGCGTGATAATGGAAAGATAAACACCCGAAACACGAGAGCGAAATGCTAACCAGCCAAATACACCAGCCAGAATACCCGGCACTATCAGTACCAGTAACATCGCCCATGCAAAATGATCACTCCCCCACCAGTACCATGGAAGTGACTTCCACGATAAAAAGATCATAAAATCTGGCAAATTGGGATTACCATAAACGCCACGGGTGCCAATTTCCCGCATGAGGTACATGCCCATGGCATAACCACCCAATGCAAAAAATGCTGCATGCCCCAATGTAAGAATACCTGCAAAACCCCATACAAGATCAACAGATAAAGCAAGAATAGCATACGCCAAATACTTGCCTGCCAATGAAACAACAAAGGCTGAAACATGGAGTGGATTTGCTTCTGGAAGTAAACTTGCACCCGCCAACACAATCGTAACCGCAAATGCCACTGCAGCCATACGTATGGTGCCGGAGAAAGACTTTGTGGTTGAAGGTGACAGCGCGTTCATGACTCTACACCCCGACCACGCACAGGGAACATACCTCTCGGATGCCGCTGAATATAGAGAATAACCAGAACAAGAATGGCAATTTTAGCTGATACAGCCCCAATAGTGGGTTCCAGTATTTTTCCGCCCATACCAAGTGTCATGGCCGCAGCTAATGTGCCCCACAGGTTACCAACACCACCAAATACCACCACCATAAAGCTATCAATAATGTAAGACTGCCCCAAATTAGGGCTTACATTATCAATCTGGCTTACAGCCACCCCGGCCAACCCAGCAAGCCCAGCCCCCAGCCCAAAAGCCAACGCATCTACACGCGGTGTACGTATCCCCATCAACGCTGCCATACGGCGGTTTTGTGTAACGGCACGCATTTCCAAGCCAAGTGATGTTTTGCGCATAACCAGCATAAGCGCGCCCAGAACCAAAAAGGCAAAAACAAAAATTGCCAATCTGTTTAAAGTAATATCCACACTCCCAAGCATCCATGATCCAGAAAGCCACGCAGGTGTTATAACCGCGATATTGGTAGGCCCGAAAATAGACCGAATAGCCTGCTGAAGAATGAGAGAAAGCCCCCATGTTGCCAACAGAGTTTCCAGCGGTCTGCCATACAAAAAGCGGATCAAACCGCGTTCGATAAGAATACCCAGCAAACCACACACACAGAACGCAACAGGAATTGCCACTAAAAGGGAAACAGGCTCTAGCCACGGAACGGTTGCCCGAATACCCTGCTGCACCAGCCATGTTGTATAGGCGCCAATCATCATCAGCTCACCATGAGCCATGTTGATCACACCCATAACGCCAAATGTAATGGCAAGCCCAGTTGCAGCCAAAAGCAATACAGACCCATAGCTCAGCCCGTAAAAGGCATTTTGCAATACGCTCCATACACGCTGTTTCAAATCTATGCTGGAAACAGTTTTTGCCGCTGCCTTTCGCACTTCCGGTGTTTCATGATCAGATGCAGCCACAACAGCAAGTAAGCCGCGTGCTTCCAGATCTCCTGCTGAACCAAGCGTTTTTACAGCAGCCAAACGTGTGGCCTCCTGCCCCGGTTGCACAGGTTGTGCCAACATTGTTGCCGCATTTGCCTGTTCAAGTTTCAACCGAACATGACTGTTCTTTTCACGCTCCAGAGCATGATGAATAACCGGCAACATGGCAGGATTATGCTGCGCATACATTTGAGTTGCGGCTTTTAAACGCACTGCATCTTCTGGAGAAAGCAATTCCAGTTCTGCAGTTGCGCTCGCCAAAACCTGGCGAACATGATTATTCATCCGCACAGGTTTAAGATCGGCTGGTATATTTTGTACAGACTGACCGGTTCGGGCATCAACATAGGTTGTGCCAGCCCGAATAAAAACCCCACCTGCAGGAGAATAAACTAGATGCCGTTTTTCCAAGGCATCTATAACCGCTCCAGCTTGCGGATTACCAGAAGCCACCATAGCCGAAACCGTATCAGCTATGGTATTAAACTGGCCACTTTCCAAACCTGAAAATTCGTCTGCTGCTGCCCCTCGCACTCCTGAAAATGCAAGCAGTAAACAGACAACACCAGCCCACAGAAACTGGCTGAACCTACACATGCTTTTTACCAATGCACGTTTTAGTGGCTGTATTATAATTCCCACACGAAATTGGCTTGCTCCAGTCTCCGATCAGATTTTTAGTTTCTGGCACCCACGGAGACCAAGCCTGCCCAGCTATTGTGCTGGGTGTTTTCCAAACAACACTAAACTGACCATCTTCCTGAATTTCACCAATATATACAGGCTTTGTGAGATGATGATTAGGTAGCATTTGCGCTACACCACCCGTAAGATTAGGTTGGCGAATACCTATCATGGTATCTATAACTTTATCATGATCTGTAGTGCCTGCTTTGGTTACGGCCTGCACCCACATATTAAAGCCAATATAATGGGCTTCCATTGGGTCATTTGTTGTGCGTTTTGGATTTTTTGTAAATTCATGCCATTGCTTGATGAATAACTTATTTTCTGGCGTATCAATGCTTTCAAAATAGTTCCATGCGGCAAGTTGCCCAACCAATGAGGTTGTGTCCATACCTGCCAGCTCTTCCTCACCTACGCTAAATGCCATTACCGGAATATCTGTTGCAGACACACCTTGGTTACCCAGCTCCTTATAAAAAGGAACGTTGGCATCACCATTAATAGTGGACACAACAGCAGTTTTTTTGCCAGCCGCTCCAAACGCCTTAATTTGCGAAACAATGGTCTGCCAATCAGATTGCCCGAATGGTGTATAATTCACCATAATATCTTCGTCCTTAATGCCTTTGGACTTCAGGTAATTGGCAAGAATCTGGTTTGTGGTCCGAGGATAAACATAATCTGTACCAACTAAAGCAAAACGTTTGGCGTTACCGCCCTCTTCGCTCAACAGATAATCTACCGCCGGTATAGCCTGCTGATTAGGCGCAGCACCTGTGTAG
The DNA here is from genome assembly GCF_001628715.1 of Acetobacter oryzifermentans. NCBI lineage: Bacteria > Pseudomonadati > Pseudomonadota > Alphaproteobacteria > Acetobacterales > Acetobacteraceae > Acetobacter > Acetobacter oryzifermentans. Next base: position 2,475,376 of record NZ_CP011120.1, read on the forward strand.
AAAATATTACGGCTACATTCCTGCCCTTCATACTGCACCGGATAGAACAGAATACCGTTGAGTTCTTCAAACACCGGCAACACAGATTTACGGGAAACACTGGTCCAGCACCCAAACACAGCATCTACTTTATCAACAGAAAGAAGCTGACGGGCCTTTTCAGCAAATAGCGGCCAGTTTGATGCCGGATCTACTATCACTGGCTCCAAAGGACGCCCCAGCAAACCACCTTTGCGGTTTTGCTCCGCAATCAGCATGAGCATGACATCTTTTAGTGTTGTTTCACTAATAGCCATTGTCCCTGAAAGGGAATGCAAAATACCCACTTTAATGGGTTGCCCGGTGGGAGCTGCTGCCAAAGCCTGGCCTGGCCGATATGCTGCGCCTATGGCTGCAACTGATGATGCCAGGGCTAGGCGCCCAAACGCACGACGGGAAAATTTTGGCAAGATGTCGGACATAAGAAAGCACTCCAGTTGCTGCTAGACCCTACGTCAGCGCATCATGGTGTATTTTCCTATACGCATGATTGCGTATAGCCCCATACGGCTCTATGTTACGATACTATAACAAGATATCCAGAAGATCAGGAATCCGCTTTTGCCTCATGATACCAGCCACCTGCGTATCGTGCGTACTCGCAGGGCATATAATCGCTGGGCAGCAGACCAGACTTTTGAAGATTATGCACTGCGCTTTACAGCCCGAAGCGCCCGAACTGCCACCCCCATGCGCGCAGCTTTTACTGCCTTGGGGTCTATCTCGTTTCTAGCACTAGAAGCTATCGGGGGTACACTTACACTTGCTTTTGGCTTCACCAATACAGCTATTGCCATTACATTTGTAACAATTCTTATTTTTTGTATCACTCTACCGTTATGTGCAACGGCTGCAAAAGCTGGCCTAGATGTAGATCTTTTAACGCGCGGAACAGGCTTTGGTTATATTGGATCAACTGTTACATCGTTAATTTATGCCAGTTTTACATTTATATTTTTCGGCTTAGAAGCTGCCATTCTGGCGGGCACCTTACACATTCTTCTCAATATTCCATTATGGCTTGCCTATCTTGCATGTGCGGTAGTTATCATCCCACTGGTTGCACGAGGTATAACATTTATTGCAAAATTTCAGATTATTACATTTCCTATCTGGTTTATTCTTAATCTTCTACCGTTATCCATACTTATTATACAACACCCAGTTTGGTTAGCTGAGTGGACACATTTTTCTGGGCTGGTGCAACACACATCAGGAATTGATACTCTCGCCATTGGCAGTGCAGCTTCTGTTATGATCGTTCTGATTTGCCAAAGTGCAGAACAGATTGATTTCCTGCGCTTTCTTCCCCCACTTACGGCACAGAACAAACGGCAATGGTGGAGTGCTCTGATTTTAGGTGGCCCAGCTTGGATTGTTCTGGATGCAGCCAAGCTTCTTGCCGGATCTTTTCTTGGATGGGTTGCTTTACGTGCAGGTTTTTCACCTTTGCAGGCCACACAACCTGGTTTGATGTATCATTTAGCATGGAGCAGTTTTACGCCCCCAGCGCTTGCTACAGCCCTTACGATCGCTTTGGTGGCTGTGTCTCAAATCAAAATCAATATTACAAATGCGTATGCAGGATCTCTCGCTTGGTCGAACTTTTTCTCCCGACTTACACATTCTCATCCTGGGCGGGTCTTTTACGTTCTTTTTAATATTACCATTGCCCTGATTCTTATGGAAGCTGGATTGGTAAACACAATCCAAACAGGTATCATCTTTTATGCCGTTCTGGCATGCGCATGGATTGGTGTTATCCTTGGGGATGTGACCATTTGCAAACCTTTAAAGCTTTGCCCATCAGAAATAGAATTTAAGCGCTCATTGCTGCCGGATCTCAACATTGTTGGCATTGGCGCTTGGGCTTTAGGAGTAGGCATTGGCACCCTTGCCATGTCTGATTTACTAGGGGTGCATGCCGCTGCTTTTGCACCATTTCTAACACTCTTTGTTGCCTGTGGCACAACGCCTCTTCTGGCTTATCTTACCCATGGACGCACTTACACGGCACGCAAACAGCCCGCAGAATGGAATACCCAGCCGGTTATGCGCTGCGTGATCTGTGAGCATGAGTTTGAAGCCGAAGACATGACATCCTGCCCAGCATATGGGGGTACCATTTGTTCCCTATGTTGCTCGCTTGACGGGCGATGTCATGATCGTTGCAAACCTATTGCAACTCACCTTTCATACCAACTCACTGCCCCATTGCGTACCTTACCTTCTAAACTTAGGCGCATTCTTGTTTCTCCCGGTGGGCGATTTGTATGCCTTCTTATCTGTATTATTTTTGTGCTTGGGTTTCTTGCACACAAAACCGGGCTGCCGTTTGATGGCACATTGCTCATTGTGTTTCTGGCCTGCGTTATAGGCGCATGGCTTTTAGTTATGACGCAGGAAGGCCGTAAAACGGCAACACGGGAAACACTGCATCAAACACGCCTGTTGATGAACGAAATACGTGCACGTATGCGTATGGATCAGGCATTACAAAATGCACGTGAAAAAGCAGAAGCTGCCAGCTTGGCAAAAACGCGCTACATTAGCGGTATCAGCCACGAAATCCGCTCTCCTTTAAATGCAATCATGGGGTATATTCAGCTTTTACAGCATGACGCACGTATGCCTCCAGAACGGCAGAAAACACTCAGTATCATGCGGGAAAGCGGAGATCATATCACAAGTATTCTTTCCGGCCTGCTGGATATTTCGCGGATTGAAGCAGGGCGCATTGAATTACATTCTGACACAATCCCACTTGCAGCTTTTTTAGAATCTGTCGCTCAGATGATGCGCCCACAAGCACAGGCAAAAGGGCTAAAATTCTACTGGAAGCCCCAGTTTTTACCATCTGTTGTAACATGCGATGAGCATCGCCTCAGGCAAGTTCTGCTCAACCTGCTTTCAAATGCAATTAAATATACACAACAGGGTTCTGTTACTTTTTCTGCCCGCTGGCATGCACAAATTGCTGAATTTACTGTAGAAGATACAGGTTCCGGAATTGCCATAGAAGATCAAGAACGTATTTTTGATCCTTTTGAACGGGCAACCGCAACAGCCAATATTCCCGGCACTGGGCTTGGGCTTACTATCACTAAACTTTTAACAGAAGTGATGGGGGGAGAATTGACCTTTACCAGCACAATGGGCAAAGGGTCTTGCTTTAAATTACGCCTTATGTTGCCAGATAAAGATATTCAACTTTCACCGATCCTGCCGGCTTTTCCCATCGGATATGAAGGGCCAAAACGTACAATCGGTATTGTCGATGATAGCTCCAGCCACCGCCAGATTATGCGGGAACTCCTTGAGCGCTGCGGCTTCAATGTACGAGATTTTGAAAATGGACGGGAATGTCTGGACTGTCTTGATCTTGCATGCCCAGATTTATTGTTACTTGACCTGACTATGCCTGAAATGGATGGGCGCGAACTTGCGTTGCGTATTCGACAAACTGCTGCAACCCATATTCCCATCATGTTTCTAACTGGCAACCTTGTAGAAAGTGCCAACCGGCATGTGAATTCCTTGGAGGATTGTCCTGTTATTGGAAAACCGGTTAATCTTTCAATCCTCATTCAGGAAGTCGGAAAGGTTCTTTTTTTATCATGGATCTTTCCAGATTCTGAGATAAGAACTCAAACAAAACAAACTGAATTTCAGAAACCTGCTGACCATTTACCAGAAAAAGAACGTCTTTATTTGCTAGCTGCTTTGAATAGAGGCAACCTGAAACAGGTACGCGAAAGATTAGCCTCTCTGCAATCAGAAAAACCTATGTTACGGGATATTATTGCCCCACTGGCAAAAATGGCTGCCACCTATCAACTGGAAGCACTTCGCATCCAACTGGAGCAGGACGAGGCATGAAAAGCTCATCCCCCCAACGTCGTACCATTCTAATCGTTGATGATGACCCATCTGTTCTGGGCATAATGGATGAAACACTCTCTGATAATGGGTATTCTGTACTTTTGGCACAGTCTGGAACTTCCGCCCTAGAAGTTGTGGCACGCACAGTGCCTGATCTTATCCTTGTGGATGCTCTTATGCCCGGCATGACAGGGTGGGAAGTATGCGAAACACTGCATCAGGACTATCACCTTTCATCTATCCCACTAATATTCATGACGGGTTTAACAGAAACAGAACACGTGCTTCGGGCTTTTGAAGCTGGAGCGGTTGATTACGTTACAAAACCTTTAAGACTAGAAGAAACTCTCGCGCGTATCAGCGTGCATATAGAAGCGGCAGCTCGTATTCGAACCGCTCAAACTGCACTGGATAGTGCTGGTCGCTTTCTGTTCGCAGCAACTTCAGCAGGTAATCTATTATGGCGCACACCCCAAGCGGCAGATCTTTTAGATAAAGATGAACTTGATTTACCTACCATCCTAAGGCGCTTTTCCACGCTTCCACCACCTGGGCAGGTGATTGACCAGAAGCAGGTCGGTGAAAATGAAGTTCTTATCACCTTTGTGGGTGTTTCATCTACAGATGAACTTTTGTTCCGAATTTCTTCTCATACGCTCTTGCCGGAAAAAACCTTACAGGAAGCACTGAATATAAGCGCTCGGGAAGCAGAAGTACTACTATGGATTTCTCGCGGCAAAACAAGCCGTGATATTGCAGATATTTTGCTGGTAAGCCCCAGAACCATAGATAAACATATTGAACAGATTTATAATAAAACAGGTTTGAGCACACGTTCTGCTGCGGCCGCAACTGCATCCAGGATCCTGCAGCAACAATAAGCAGGACCCTTAGATTTTTTAATGTAGAAGCCTATCGTGCCTGTTCATCCAACAAACGTTCATCATCTGCATCTGGCAGCGTCATCGCCGGGCACACTTTGTGTTCCTGTGCCTTTCTGATATCTGCAAGCTGTGATTCCAGCTTATTTATACGTTCATCAGAAATATCTTCCCTTAAAGGCTTACCTTCTGGCGTAAGTGTCATGCCGTTCATCACACCAATACCCGGAATAGGATCTAGTTTTACGTAAAATCCGCTATTATCCGTATCATTACCTTTCTTTTCGGCAGCAACCTTTTTCTTCTTTAGAGCAGATACCTGGTCTGAAACCCTAACCTCTTCCGCAAAAAGATGTCGGCAATCAAGGTTTCGAATATCTGACTCTGCATATGCTGCCCCGGCAAAAAGACCACAGAACACTACGAATGCTCCCTTCAGCCCACGGCACATCATGATCTGCATTTTGTTATCTCCCGGCATCCCTTAAACACCCAATTTTTCAGAAAATGATAAGTTCTAAAAATATGATTTTAGTATTGAAGTTGCATACCTAACAGAAAGGCATTTGAGGCTTTTGTTTTGGCTTCGTGATACCTAACATAATCCAACGTAAACCGTAGATTATGACCATCTAATACATAGTTTGCACCGGCATCAAACTGTGTCGTTTTAGGATGCCCTGATCCATACAAATCTTTTTTGAAGCGGAATTCCTGATACCTTACGAGCGGCTGCAAACGCCCCCAGCCCAATGTGTACGGAATAAGGTAGGCTGTACTGGCAAGAAAAGCCGTGCCATCACTAATTCCACCAACATTCCCGTACTCTGCCGCTCTTTGGCGATAACCAGAAGCAATATCCTGCACACCACCAGTATAATACTGATAATAAGCACCTTCTAGCGTATACACACCATGCTTTGCATTTTTCCCGATCTTTTTTTCAAAAAGACCGTCAATATTCCATGCCTTGTAATCACCTTTATCCTGCGCTGTGCCAACGCCATCAGTTTCGTACTGACCCGCCAAACCAATAGCGAGAATATCAGCTTTGCCATAATAAGTGCTGGCGGTATAATAGGCTGGTGATGGCTCTGGATCTAGAAAGTTATATTCCAACCGTGCAGCAAACAAAGGATGCTCACCATAATTTGAGCCTCCTTGTACCCAGTTATGGCCTCGGTACACACCTGCCATATACCGGAAATGGTCTTTCACCAGCTTGCCCCACACTGTAATACCATCATCACGACCAGACCATGCCCCTGGATATTGTGACACAAAGGGAAAAGCATAAGTGCTCAGGAAATATGGGCCATCCAGGTTGGATCGATCACTTGGGGTCAACATCCGCCCCATCCAAACATTAAAGAACTTCCATGGTTCAACCTGAAGAATACCGTCCAAAACATTCCAGTTGCCATCACGCAAACGCTCAAGATTAAGCGTGCTTTTCACATATTTATGAAACTGCGCACCCATATAAATACGTAAGTCATTAGCACTGGCGGCTCCAGAATGTGCTGGGGTAGCGTTGGGATCATTAGATAAGTACTGTCCACGCACACCAACACCCAAGGTAAAAAACTGATCCTTACCAAAGTTAAAGGTTGCCGCCGCATGGGATAACTGCGGCAATGCTGCGCTGACCACGGCACAAAGAGACAGAGTTGTTGTTCCACACTGAAACAATTTTGTTTTACGACTTAATGAAAACCGCGATAGCAACGCGACCATGACCTTCTCCCCTGTAGCCATAATTGCCAAATGGCCATGTCGTTACATTACGATATCGAATCTTTTTGGGGATATGGGTGAAATTACCTAGATTGAATTAGAAACAGAAAACCCAAATATGAACCTACGAAATGATATATATATTGGTTACATGAGATACATTTTTATTTAATATTTTATGTAATGAAATTACAATACCTATGAGCTATAATGTAAAATTTACATAAAATGATAAATCATAGGTATTTTAAATAAGAATGTTATTTTCTTTTCTAGAGTGCTCCACGTTCAATAATAAATTGAGCAATATCTTCCACACCTTCGCCTGCTCGAATATTTGTAAAGACAAAGGGCCGTTGCCCACGCATCTTGCGACTATCCCGATCCATAATGCCTAAATCCGCTCCTACATATGGTGCAAGATCAATTTTATTAATGACCAATAGGTCGCTACGCGTAATACCTGGCCCACCTTTGCGGGGGATTTTATCTCCAGCAGAAACATCAATGACATAAATAGTTAAGTCAGCCAATTCTGGGCTAAAAGTTGCCGCCAGATTGTCTCCACCACTTTCCACCAAAATGAGATCAAGCTTTTCAAAGCGTTCTGATAATTCAGCAATACCAGCAAGATTAATACTTGCATCTTCTCGTATTGCTGTGTGCGGGCACCCTCCTGTTTCTATCCCCATAATACGTTCTGGTGGCAAAGAACCTGCTCTAGTCAGAAACTCAGCATCTTCACGCGTGTAAATATCGTTTGTTATGGCCGCAATATTATATACATCCCTAAACCGGCGGCATAATGCATCCATTAACGCTGTTTTACCCGTTCCTACTGGGCCACCAATACCGACACGTAGCGGGCCATATTTTATGTCTGTCATGTTCTAAATAGCCTTGTAACCTGAGTTTCATGGTGCATGGCAGCAAGATCTGCGCAAAAGCATGCTCCACCAATATCTTCGAGTGTGAGGTTCTGGCTTTTCTGAGTAGCTTTCTGCAGCGTTGTTTCCAAACCAGCCAATGCCCGCAGTCCATCTGTTTGCCCTAAAGGCACCAAACGCACTGCGGCAGAAACTAACGCAGCAATAGCAGCATACCCACCCGCCAAAGCTGCTTGCTGGCGTGATACGTTACCATATCGAAACACGACACCTTGCGCGACTGGCAAAGGCCAACGGATATGAGACGGAATAATATCCTGTGGAACAACATTCCAGACTGCAGCGGCTTTTTGAAACGCCTCTCCTTGATACACAGTTTCTTCATAACGCTCACGCGATGAAGCACAGGCACAGGCAAACTCAGCAATATCATATAACTGTGCCTGATTATATGCGACATCCCAAGCGGCCTGCAAAATTATCTGATCATTCTGCAAACTTCCGTAATAAAGAAGAGCTTCTATCCATTGGCATAATGATGCAACATTATGCACATCGCCATTCTCAACAACCCATTCCAAGCCATGACTATAAGCATAGCTTCCTGTTGGAAATGCTGGAGAGACCCATGAAAGAAGACGCAAAAAATCCTTACCTTCCATGTCCTCTTCATTAATCATGGGAGTGGTGGGTATGTCCGTTTTCATGCTGATGTGCACCTATACGCCCTGCATACGCACCACTTTCGGGATCAAATGCAGCCATGACCATATGCACATGGCCACCAAGGCCACGAATCATATCTGCAATAACATGATCATGCCTTATAAGAATACGGTGTTCCTCAATAGTTGCGGGAAGATGCCGGTTTCCTATATGCCATGCCAAACGTAACAAATGTAAGCCATTTGTTGCCGTGACTTCCATAAGTTCTTCCGGAAGCGATTTTACCAGAATAATGCGTCCATCCTGTAGTTTCAGACCATCACCAGCCCGCAACAAACGTGCATGTTCCAGGTCAAGAAGGATTTTTTCTCCAGATTGCAGGCAAACAACCATACGGCGGCGATGGCGTCCCTCATAATCGGCTGCAAAAATTTCGGTTGCTGCTGTTTCTGGCCAACTTCCTGCTGGAAGAATTTCAATTATGCGTTGCATCAGAACAGAAAATACCTTTGTGCCATAGGAAGAACTTCTGCAGGCTCGCATGTCAGTAACACACCATCGGCGCGCACTTCATATGTTTCGGGGTCTACTTCGATATGTGGCATGGCATCATTATGAATCATGCTGCGTTTACCGATACTTTCTCGTGTATTGGACACTGCGGAAAGTTTACGTTGTAGCTTAAGTTTATGTCCTAAATCATCTTCCAGTGCGGCTTGAGAAACAAATGTAAGACTTGTATGTGTCAGCGCACCACCGTATCCGCCAAACATCATACGGCCATGAACGGGTTGCGGCGTGGGGATAGAAGCGTTGGGGTCGCCCATCATTGCATAAACAATCGTACCACCTTTAATCACCATTTCTGGCTTTACACCAAAAAAAGCAGGTTCCCACAAAACAAGATCTGCCAATTTTCCAACAGCGATAGATCCCACCTCATGCGCCAAACCATGCGCAATGGCCGGGTTTATGGTGTATTTGGCAATATAACGTTTAACCCGGTTGTTATCTGCCAAACTATCTCCGGGCAGCGCACCACGCTGTAGCTTCATTTTATGCGCTGTTTGCCATGTTCTTAACGGCACTTCCCCCACACGCCCCATGGCCTGACTGTCGGACGACATCATGGAAAGCACGCCCATATCCTGAAAGATATCTTCAGCTGCAATGGTCTCACGCCGAATGCGACTTTCCGCAAAAGCAATGTCTTCTGGAATGTGCGGATCAAGATGATGGCATACCATCAGCATATCCAAATGCTCATCCAGCGTGTTGACTGTGTATGGGCGCGTTGGATTGGTAGAAGATGGTAAAACATTCGGCAAACCAGCTACACGTATAATATCTGGTGCATGCCCCCCACCCGCACCTTCTGTATGAAAAGCATGAATGGTGCGCCCTTTAAATGCAGCAATTGTATCTTCCACAAACCCGCTTTCATTCAGCGTGTCTGTATGGATCATCACCTGAACGTCCATGCGGTCAGCCACGCTCAAGCAACAATCAATAGCCGGTGGCGTTGATCCCCAATCCTCGTGCAATTTCAAACAACACGCCCCTGCCCTTACCATTTCCTCCAAGGCTTCTGGGCGTGATGCATTGCCCTTACCTGCAAAAGCCAGATTAACCGGAAACGCATCTGCGGCCTGCAGCATACGCGCCAGATGCCAAGGCCCCGGTGTGCATGTTGTAGCCGCTGTACCTGTGGCTGGCCCGGTGCCTCCTCCCAGCATAGTCGTTATGCCAGAAGATAAAGCCTCTTCTATTTGTTGTGGGCAAATATAGTGAATATGACTATCAATTCCACCAGCAGTCAGTATTTTACCCTCTGCTGCAATTATTTCTGTGCCCGGACCAATAATAATATCTACGCCCGGCTGAATATCCGGATTTCCTGCCTTACCAATTGCTGCAATACGTCCATCTCGCAAGGCAACATCTGCCTTAACAATACCCCAATGATCAACAATTAGCGCGTTTGTGATAACCGTATCTACGGCACCTTGTGCGCGAGACAATTGTGATTGCCCCATGCCGTCACGAATAGTTTTTCCACCACCAAACCGCACTTCTTCCCCATAAATTGTAAAATCTTTTTCTACTTCCACAAGCAAAGCTGTATCTGCCAGCCGAACACGATCCCCTGTAGTGGGGCCAAACTGGCCTGTATATTCGTAACGGGAAAGATGCGTCATTTATCTATACCTCCCATCACTTCCCCTCGAAAGCCAAATACTTGGCGCAAGCCTCGTAATGGAACCAGTGTTACTTCTCGTATCTGTCCCGGCTCAAAGCGAATGGCACCGCCCGAAGGCACGTTTAGCCGCCAACCTTTGGCTTGTTCGCGCTCAAACAACAGAGCAGGATTTACTTCATAAAAATGATAATGGCTTCCCACCTGTATGGGACGATCTCCTGTATTGGAAACCATCAACTTACGTTGGGGCTGCCCCTCATTCAGAACAATATCACCTTCTGCAACCAGAATTTCCCCTGGCAAGGCATCTGCAGGCAAAGCATCAACGTATCGGGGCATGAACTGTCACCAATTTTGTTCCGTCAGGAAAGGTTGCTTCCACTTGCACGTCATGAATCATTTCTGGCACGCCAGCCATAACCTGATCACGCGTTAACACACGGCCACCACTTGCCATCAGCGCTGAAACACTCTGACCATCCCGCGCACCTTCCACTACATGATCTGTTATAAGAGCGACAGCTTCAGGGTAATTTAAACGCACCCCACGCTCCAATCTGCGCCGCGCCACCATTGCTGCCATGGCAATAAGCAATTTATCTTTTTCTCGGGGTGTCAATTTCATAGTTTACGTTTTCTCTACTTTTCCACTTCATGAACGCCAGGTGGTTGGCATAGATTGTCCATTCCGCAAGATTGGTAAAATACGTTGCAATATAACCTCTAACTGCCAATTATCCTGCGCTATGCCACGCACAATCAGCATGCCATTCCATGCTGAGGCCGCGAACCCTTTGCATTCTTCTGCTGCTAACACATTACGTAATGGTTCAAGGCGACTGGATACATCGGATGCAACTAAAACAAGCGTTGTAACGGCACGATAACCGGCTGCCACCGCAGGATCCTTCAAAAGAACATTTACAGAATCGCTTTCAAGTTTCAGCGTATCTTCCAAAATGCGCCGCCCATCCCGCCGAACGGAGAGACCATCTCTGACATGCAGTTGCTCAACACATTCACCCGAAGCAACGCGACCAAAAAAACGGCTTTCAAGAAACAGAAATCGCGCATTATCCGCCATCTCTACAGTCATTTTGCGCTGTAAACGGCTACCATCAAAAAAAATCGTGCCGTGCGGCAACCATTCCAAACATGCATCTTCCGCGATATGGCAGGAAACATTTATTCGAGCTGACGGATCATTCGAACGCGCTCGATAAATACGTTCAGCCGCTTGAGATGTGACAAGAAGATTTGTGTGCGGGTTACACCTCAAATCTCCCTCAATGCGGTCTCCTGCCGCTATACCACCTGAAATATTTACCGTGACAACTTCCATCTGTTGGCCTGCAACACGAGGAAATAACAAGCGGCAGCATCCCTCCTGCTCCAACCCGTAACACTGGGTCTGAGAACGACCATTTCGGACTTCCAACCCAAAACGACCGTAAGCACGTTGCAGAAGAGGCACTTAATTGTATCCAATTCCTGTAAGAACTATTTTTAAATAGATAGGGTATTATGCTTCCGTCAATAAGGATGGGATATACGCATATTTACGTATAAGAAATAAGGTTATAAATTATAAAATATACTGTAATTATTGAGAAAATCTGTTTTCAGGAAACATCAAACTTCCTAGACTCCTTAGGTTACACATGAGAAGAATACTTTGTTATAACTTCAATGCTACTGTAGAAAATGTAACATGGAAAGCTATAGGGTTGTTTACCACATTAGGTGGTTTTAACATCGTAACTTGGCTTTGGGCCTCCATTGCTTTCCGCTATTCTCCCAGCTTATTAAGTATGGCGTTTGTCGCATATAGCTTGGGCCTACGTCATGCCGTAGATGCTGATCATATTGCTGCTATTGATAATATAACTCGCAAATTAATGCAGGAAGGCAAACAACCACTTTCTGTAGGGCTTTTCTTTTCCCTAGGTCATTCTAGTGTAGTAGTTATAGCATCCATCTTAGTTGCTGCCACAGCGACAACTTTTACACAAAAGCTTCATGTTATTCAGAAATTTGGTGAAATTATCGGACCAATGACTTCCATTGTTTTTCTAATATTTGTTGCCATCATGAATATCGTGATTTTTTATAATCTTTATCAAAATTTTTGTTATGCTAAATCTGGGAACATATCTCACCAAGAAGATATCCAGATTTTTCTTAATAAAGGGGGACTACTCACTCGTTTTCTTAAACCATTATTCGGTCTTATTCATAAAACTTGGCATATGTACCCACTGGGTTTCCTATTTGGCTTAGGGTTTGATACCGCAACAGAAGTTGGGTTACTCAGCTTATCAGCAAGCCAAGCATCCCATGGCATGACGCTCTGCTCTATCTTGGTCTTTCCTGCGCTCTTTACTGCGGGCATGTCTCTTGTAGATACACTAGATGGCGTTTTAATGCTTCGTGCTTATGGTTGGGCTTTTGTAGAACCTGTTCGCAAATTTTATTATAATATGCTGCTTACTGTCGTTTCTATCGTCATTGCTTTGCTCATAAGCGCCATTGAAGCACTTGAACTTATACGGAACCATCTTGGCCCTGAATATGCTTTATGGAACTGGTGTGAAACTTTAAGCGAAAACTTTGGCATTTTAGGTTGCGTGATTATTGCCATATTTATGACGTGCTGGGGTGTATCTGCTGTTATGATCAATCATAAAGAAATATAAAAATACCTCCTTCCACAATTTGGAAGGAGGTATTTTGCAACACACTAGATTTTAAATATCAGACTTTCAGGATACCTGTGGTTTTCTGGAATTAGCTGCTGCAACCTTTTTGCCCCATTCCACCAACGTTTTGGTGCAATCAGAACGTTCAATCTGGCATTCGATAATGGTGGGACCTTCATGGTTTGCCTTAGCTTTTTTGATAGCCTCTGCTAGTTCACCTGCTGTGGTGGCTTTTAGGCCCAGACCATGACCATCTTCCGCATTGAACACTTCCATCAAGCCTGCGTAATCCCAGTTCTTGATGTAGTTGTAAGGGCCATCATGAATGGCAATTTCAATAACATAGCCACGATTATTCACGAGGAAGATAATAACTGGCAGCTTATAACGCACCATCTGCGCCATTTCCTGCGCAGTAAGCTGGAACGAGCCATCACCTACCATAAGAATATGCTGTCGCTCTTGAGACCCCATGGCGTTCCCGAAAGCAGAGGGTACAGACCAACCAATATGCCCCCACTGCATTTCCAGCTCAACACGTGCACCGCGCGGCAAATCCATGCGCGTAGCGTTGAACCAAGAATCCCCTGTTTCAGCAACCAAGGTAGTATCTGATGTCAGCATTGCGTTGATCTGACGGGTCATTTCATCATTTGTCAGACGCGCATCTGCCTTAGATGCTTCAATAACAGGCGTATGTTTTTTACTTTCCTGCGCCGTTAACGGACGGCTAGGAGCTTTTTTTGCCAGCTCTTCAAGGAATTCACGCAACGTGAAGCCTTCGTATGTCTTGCCGCCCACAGTGATACGGTTAGGTTCTGCCAACAAAACATTGTCACCCTTGGGCCATGCGGTCCAACCTACTGTGGAATAGTCATTAAAGACGGGGGCCACACAAATAAGGGCGTCAGACTTTTCAACCAGCTCCTGCGCACCAGGAGAAGAAACATCCCCCCAATAAAGACCACGAAAACCTTTGTGATCTTCTGGGAAAAAGCTTTTTGCTGCCGCCATAATCGTAACAGCACAGCCTAGCTTATCGGCCAGATGTTCTGTTTGTGTCTGTGCGTGTGCCGCGCGCACTTTGCTACCTACAATCATGGTAACACGCTGAGATTTTTCCAGCAGAGCAACAGAGGCTTCAACGGCCGCTTTTAGACTGACATCATCTACCCGCAATTCTGCCAGCAAGGACGAGACCGGGCCAGGGCGAACACATTCTGCATCAGATACGTTACAGGCAATTTCAACATATGCCGGCTTGCGTTCACGCAGGGCTGTGCGGATTACATGATCAATTTTGGCTGGGGCAGATGCTGCATCTGTAATGCTTTCTGCCGCGCATGTTACATGCCGCATCATTTCCAACTGGTAGGTATAATCGTTCGTGCCCAGCGTATGATGCAGAATATGGCCGGTTCCATAATCATTGCTATTAGGTGAACCAGAAATCAAAATAACAGGCAGGTTTTCTGCATATGCGCCAGCAATAGCGTTCATAGCAGAAATGGCCCCCACACTAAAGGTAACCACAGCGGCCGCTGCGCCATGAGCACGTGCGTAACCTTCTGCACTAAAACCACAATTCAGCTCATTACAGCAGTAGACCTGTTCCATTTCCTTATTTGCCAGTAACTGATCCAGAAGAACCAGATTAAAATCTCCGGCTACGGCAAAGTGGTGCTTTAATCCAATCTGAGAAAGACGCTCAGCAAGATACATGCCGACTGTATATGTCATGGTTTAATCACTCCTATCGGAATAGCCTCAAAAAAACGACTTTTAGCTAAAACCCTCAATCAGACAAATGTCCAATATATGAAACTGGTGGTTGTCATATAAAAAACATATCTCATAACCAAGAAAATATCCTATTTTGCCTTCCATAAAAGCAAGACAACCTATTGATATTAAGTATTTATTTTTGATATACGTGGGTTTTTATGTCGATTACGCAAGTATATATTTATATAATAGATCACAAAATGTCACCACATCGTGAATGATTATTCTTACTAAACAAAATTTTTACGCTTCTTTCCAACACTTTAACTTTAATGCCTTAAAAAGGCGCGGAAAGTGTGAGAATGCGCCAATTCCCAGATCTTCCCGAAAAAACACTCCAACTTTCTGGATAAACATCTAATTTATTTAGAATATGAAAAGAATTTTTTATGCCATCAGCAATAATACATGCGCTTAATGCACGTATGATGATAGGAGAAGCTATTATCAAGAATGTTTCTTGGTTTTTGGCGTTATCAAAAAGGCTATCCAGCCATGCTTTTAACCTAGCATGAAATGCATATATGCTTTCTCCACCAACTGGAGAGTGCGTAGGATTCATAAATTGCTCCTGCTCTTCTACCGATAAACTTTTCAAATTCCGCCCTGCCAAAGCTCCATAATTTCTATTCCTTAGCTTCTGCTCCAAAACAATATTTTGTTCTAAAAGAAGACAATCTGAAACTACAAAAATATCAGATGCACAAAAAATGCGCGAAATATTATGTTTTTCTAAAAAATCTTCTTGGATTATTTTAGAAAATGGAAATTTTATTATTTTGTTTTGCTCTGGTATATAACCTTTACGTACATCATCAGGTATTAAACTTCCTACCAAGACAACGCGTACTACTGGTAGATTGGGCATCATTTCTTCCAAGATTTTAGATAAGTATCATTCTTTCATTACTGTTTGCCACATTGTCGTGAACATCGTAAGTTCCGCCGCATATTTTAACGCTTGAGTGTGTTCTTCCGGAAAGCATGATGTCTGTTTTTTCTATAAGATTTATCAATAAATTGAATCACAAGACCTGCTACATTGCTGCTTTTCTGGCCCTTACAGGATGCACTCCTCCTGTTTCTGTTCAGCAGCTTAGCCTAACAGAGGCTTATCAAGATCGCACCCATACCGCTCTTAACGGAACAATCCTTAGTAACACCACCCGTATTGTGCTGGAACGCCAAAATTTGCTGGGCATATGGCAGGCACACCCAATTGCCGCCATTGAAATCCTGCGCAAAAGCACGCAAGACCAATTCTACACTCCAGATTTGAATGACCAACTTTTTGCGTTGGCAGAACTCAGCTACTTACGGGGAAAAAAACATAAATCCCGTACAGATTTCATGGCGGCTGCCATGTATGCATATGCCTATCTCAATCCTGCCGATAAAACGACTGAACATCCAGACCCATATGATCCACATTTTCGGCAAGCATGTGATATTTATATGCTCAGCCTGACAGAGGCTTTAGGTTCTCCTGCAAATATCAACTCTCAACACTGGGTGCTACCATTTGGCGATCTGGATCTTTTATCTGTGCCATCAGAACGTATATGGCATGGCTATGAGCTTACTGATTTCCGCCCCACTGCGCGCCTTACAGTAAAAGGCGTTAAAAACATTTATAGCCACATGGGGCTGGGCGAACCCCTTGCAGCCATTCCACATGTAAGTGGTCGTGCACCATCCTCCTTTACAGTTACGGATAAACTACGCATTCCTGTCAGCCTGTTTATGGAAATACCCGACCCACGCAGACAAGTTCTCTCCGATCATATTACCGGCCATCTAACCCTTACAGCTTTAGATGATCGTGGGCATATTCTCACAGCCAACAATACACCTATACCTCTACAGTACGATCAAACAGCCTCACGCGCACTTAGCCTCAGCAATGCTGTAGATTGGTCTAGCGAATACAAAGGTTTTCTGGACGGTCGTTTTTTTGATAATGGCCGCAAACCTCAGCTTATTGCCATAGAACCACACCGCTACGGGTGTATTCCCGTTGTGCTTGTTCACGGCACAGCATCCAGCCCTGGGCGATGGGCAGATATGGTGAACGATCTTCTGGAAGATCCTCAAATTCGCGCCCATTTTGAGTTTTGGTTTTTTTCTTACGCTACGGGAAATCCCATCCCATACTCGGCTTTTCAACTCCGCGAAGCCTTGGAATCCGCCATTCAAAACAATGGTGGTACGCAAGCAGATCCTGCACTTGGGCATATGGTACTTATTGGCCATAGCCAAGGCGGGCTTTTGGCAAAAATGCAGGTGATAGACCCTAAAGATAAACTCTGGAATGGGCTAACACACCACCCTTTCAACAGTTTACACCTTACCCCAAAAGCTCATAGATTTTTGCAAGAAACTCTGTTTCCAAAACCGTTGCCTGAGGTGCAACAAGTTGTGTTTATCTCTACACCACAACATGGAAGTTATCTGGCGGCACTTTCTTTAGCGCACCTTGTTGGCCGTATGGTGACATTTCCTGTCAGCCTCACTGAAGTGATGCAGCAAGTTGTCATTGGAGAATCTGGTTCAATACGTGTCAACATGAGCCCATGGCGTATGGGCAGTGTGTATGGCATGACACCCCATAGTGCCTTTATCCGCTCTCTAGCATCCATACCGGTTGTGCCAGAAGTACGTACGCACTCCATTATTCCCGTTCTAGGGGATGGCCCATTAGCAACTGCAGATGATGGCGTGGTAAAATACCGCAGTGCGCACATACCTTATGCTGATTCTGAACTGGTTGTGCGGCATTCTGACCATTCCACACAATCCAACCCTATCACTATTGCAGAGGTGCGCCGTATTTTGCTGGAGCATCTCGCTCACCTTACACCGGGAGTTCCAGAAACAGGGGATATGAGCAAACAAAATATCACACGTATTGGCGGTGAATATCAGCCAACAACACCCCCGGTGCATCCATGAGCAAGTTCCAACATAATTCTTCCACATATGGGTGGGTTTTCTGGGTAAAAGCTGCTGGTGCTTTCTTATTCAGCCTTTATTCTGCGGCTGCATTTTATTATTCCACCTTAACACCAGATATGCTGCGTTTAGGCCTGAGTATCATTTTTCCGTTGCTTATTTTGGGGATGTTCTTTTTTGCCCCAGCCCGGCTTAGCCGCACCACTATTCCAGTTTTATGTGCTGTTTTTATAATATGGTATTTAACGGATCCACCGCGCAATCATCGTGATTGGGCTGGAGAGTATGCCTTGCCAGCAGATGCCGTTTTGACTGGTCGGACTGTGCATATTCAAAACATACGGAATTTTAAATACAAAACAGAAACAGATTATACACCACACTATTATGATGCCACATATAATCTGGATGACCTTTCATCTGTAGATATGATTACATCCTATTGGGCTGGGGAAAGTATTGCACATGTTTTTCTTACCTTTGGATTCAAAGACGGACATCACCTAGCCATATCTATCGAAACGCGCAGGCAAAAGCGCTTTCCGTATTCGGCAATTGCTGGCTTTTTCCATCATTATGAAATGTTTTATGTTACCGCAGATGAACAGGATTTAATTGGTGTTCGGACAGATATCCGCAAAGAACGCGTCTATCTTTATCGGCTCTTTATTGCACCGCAAACGCGTGAACGCCTGTTTAAAAGCTACCTTTCAGAAATTCATTTTCTGCATACTCACCCGCGCTGGTACAATACACTCGCAGATAACTGCACAACAGAAATTCTCTCCCGCGCTGGCGCTCAACTGCATTATCGGTTGGATTGGCGCGTCTTGCTAAGCGGTTACACGGCCTCTTTGGCATATGATCTGGGGCTACTGAACACACAGTATGATTTTCCCACCCTCAAACGCCTTAGCCGTATTCAGCGGCCGGACGGAGCGATGCCAGATGCACACTATTCGCAAGAAATCCGAGCTCATTTACCTTTAGATAAGTCCCCTACACTTTCACAAATCAAATAACAGAAATGTTATAAATGCTGTTACATGCTTAAGATGCTGTTTCGACAACAAAAAACATAAATAAGACTTGCGAATAAGAATTACTTATTAAAACTCGTTGATATTTAACGATTTTCTGTTTGCATTATGCCAAAAACATCCGTAAAAAGACTTCACAAACTTCCACCAAAATCTGGAAATCGTATCATGGTAAAAGATCCTAAAGTTATCGAACATCTGAACATCCAGCTTACAAATGAGCTGACAGCTATCAACCAGTACTTCCTGCATGCACGCACACTGCGCCACTGGGGCGTTACCCTGCTGGGCAAGAAAGAGTACGAAGAATCCATTGAAGAAATGCGTCATGCTGACTGGCTGATTGAACGCATTCTCTATCTGGGTGGGCTGCCTAACGTCCAGCGCCTGAACACCATCCTGATTGGTCAGGATGTGAAGGAAATTCTGGAATGCGACCTGAAGCTGGAAGAAAAAGCTCTGGGTGATCTGCGCGAAGGCATTGCCTATTGCGAAAGCGTGCGTGACTTTGTTTCCCGTGATCTGCTGCTGAAGATCCTTGAAAATGAAGAAGAACACGAAGACTTCCTGGATCGTCAGTTTGATCTGATCAAGCAGATTGGCATCGAACGCTACATCCAGCTGAACTCTGCAGCGGCTCCCGATCAGGAATAATTGCTGATCAAAGACTATGGGGCGTATAAGTGCCCCATAGTCACCCTGCCATTTAATTTACAGCAAATAAACCTGCATAAACTTCGGGCTTAAAGCCAACCGTAATTTCCCCTTCCCGATCTAAAACAGGCCTTTTTATAAGGGATGGGTAAGCAACCATAAGCGCTAATGCGCGTGATTCATCAATATTTTCTTTTTCAGAATCGGGCAATTTACGAAACGTGGTGCCAGCTTTATTCAGCAACTTTTCCCACCCAACATTTTGCGCCCACTGTTTGAGTGTTGCTGTATCTATTCCCTGTTTTTTATAATCATGGAAACTATACGCCACACTATGCGCCTCTAGCCACTTCATGGCTTTACGCATCGTATCGCAGGATTTAATTCCGTATATCGTTATTGTTGCACTCATAACCTCTCCCTTGAGCAAACCAACTTTTCCTATGGTTGGATATTCAAAATTTTCCGCATTTCTTCCATAAAAGCTGCATCCCGTTCCAAATCAAACGTGCGTGCAAAAACACCCGCATAACCCACACAAACAGGTTTGGTTTTTACGGCGTCAGCTTCTGTTAAGTAACGCGGCACAATATGGGTATGGAGAGAGGGTTCCTGATTACACCATGTTTCATAATTAATTCTGGCGGCACTCGTTGCCTTTAACAGGGCATCACCTACCGTTACGCAATCTGCCAGATATTGTATACGCTCCTGCCCGTGCAGATCATTCAGGCTCGGTACAATCGGGTCTGACAGAAGCTGGCAATAACCTTGTACTGGTTGTGTATCTGCAACAATAAGCCAACCTGAAGGCATGCGCCCAATAACCTGAGGGAACTTCCCTTCTCTCGCCCATTCAACACGTTGTTGAATTACATTTTTTGCCATGCTCAGCCTCAGTCATAATTTTGCTTTCTGCAACACGCCCGAGAAAAGCCATGTTACGTGGCTTATCGAATCAATCGCAGGCGTAATACCGAAAGCATTCTGGTTCATGTCCGTTTACCATGCCTGCGGCTTGCATCCATGCATAAACAATAACCGGGCCAACAAAGCAAAAGCCGCGTTTCTTCAATTCCTTGGAAAGAACCTGTGAAGCGCGCGTTTGCGCAAGCGCATGAGGCTGTTTCGTCTTTACAGAATTTTGCTGCGCCACATCCCACGCAAAACTTGCAAAATCCTCGCCTTTTGCCTGCATCTGCAAATAGACATGAGCATTTTTAACAGTCGCTTCTATTTTTAAACGTGCGCGAATAATTCCGGCATCCTGCATCAGCCTTTGCACGTCTTGCTCTGTAAACTGGGCTACTTTTTCTGGATCAAACCCAGCGAAAGCCCTCCGAAAATTTTCACGCTTCTGCAGCACCGTATTCCATGAAAGCCCGGCCTGAAAACTTTCTAGCACCAGCATTTCCCATAAGATGCGCGCATCCTTAATGGGCACACCCCATTCAGCATCATGGTAAGCGCGCAAAATCATGTTCCCACATGCCCATTTGCAACGGTGCTTATGAGAATCCATATAATTTTTCGGCTTTAGAAGCGGCGCTGAGGCTGCGTTGTCTGCACAAAGGCAAACTGTGCGCCTTCTTCCCGAAGGATTTGATCTTTCCTTTTGGTAGATTTTGTTCCGAGTTTATCAGCAATCTCGTGCGTGGCAGATAGCAGGCCTTTGTCACCTTTTAAAAGACCAATCAAAATCCTTACCCGCAAGGCTTCATCTTCACTCTGCAAGCTGTAGTAAATCGTGCGCGATTCGCGGCGTGGCACAATAAGGTTAGAACGCCTTAACGTGCCTAACTGCTGGCTGAGAGTCGGCTGGCCAATCCCGGTTCTGCTTTCCAGCTCTCCCACTGCCAGCGCTCCATGCTGCAAAAGTGCATCCAGAATCATGAGGCGCTGCGGCTGAGCAAACAGCTTGAGTTGCTCCACCAACTGTTTTGCTTCGTCTAAAGACATTTCCACCATGAGCTTACCGCCCCTGATCAGGCTTTAAACACATGAACCACGATGGCCCTGCCTGCATAACAGCATCTTGAGTTTGCGCCGTAGGCAGCACCACATTCCCTCCGGGTGCCCAACCTTCGGGGGTGAGAACATCCCCCTCATCCACCCGTTGAAGGGCAGCAAGCAAACGTAGTAATTCCGCCACAGATCGGCCAACAGTCATGGGGTAGCATGTTGTGGCCCGCACAATACCTTGCGGGTCAATCATGTACACACTGCGCACGGTTGCGCTATTCCGGGCTGTTGCATCCAGCATACCATACGCACGTGCAATGGCCATGGATGGATCTTCTACCACCGGGAAAGGAATCCGAACGTCAAACCTCTCTCGTATAGCTTCAATCCATGCAAGATGGGCGGGCAGGCTATCTACGGAAAGGCCTACCAATGCACAGTTCATAGCTGCAAATTGCGCAGCAGCCTGTGCAAACGCAATAAATTCACTTGTGCAAACTGGTGTAAAATCTGCTGGATGCGAAAACAGCAGCACCCACTGCCCACGCAAAGCACTTAACGTAAGCATGCCTTGGGTTGTCCGCGCCATAAAATCTGGAGCCATGTCTCCAATTCTGGGTGCGGCCACTCCCGGCTCCAACTGACTGGTATCTATGATGCGGTCATTCATAGCAGCAGTGTTTACGCGCATTCTTTCACTTGACGCAAGATGCTTTCATTCTTAATTAAAGTGTATATTCATGTTTACTTAAAATAATAAACTGTTGGGAGTTTCCCTTATGTCAGATCCAGCTATCGCCACAGCCACCCAGCAGATTTTAATGGCTGTGCAGCACCCCGAACAACAGCCTGTTGTAAAAACCTTTTTTGATGAAAAAACCTTCACAGCCAGCCATGTGGTGCATGACCCACAAACTCTAACGACCGCCGTTATTGATAGCGTGCTGGATTATGATCAGGCTTCCGGCCGTATTAAATACGATTCTGCCCAAAAAATTGTCGATTATGTACGCGCTGAAAAACTGCAGGTTGCATGGCAACTAGAAACACATGCGCATGCTGATCATCTTTCCGCCGCACCATGGTTGCAGGAGCAACTGGGGGGCAAGCTGGGTATTGGTGCCAACATTGTGCAGGTGCAGGAAGTTTTTGGCAAAATCTTTAATGCCGATACCAGATTTGCGCGTGATGGATCTCAGTTTGATCATCTTTTTACAGATGGCGAACAGTTCAAGCTAGGCAAGCTGAACGCCATAGCATTACACGTGCCAGGCCATACCCCCGCAGATATGGCTTTTATTATCGGTGATGCAGCCTTTATTGGCGATACACTGTTCATGCCAGATTATGGCACTGCCCGTGCAGACTTCCCCGGTGGGGATGCCCGGATGCTGTATCGCTCTATCCGCCGCCTTCTCACCTTACCAGCGGAAACGCGCCTTTTCCTCTGCCACGATTACAAGGCTCCACACCGTGATACCTATGCGTGGGAAACCACTGTAGGTGCAGAGCGCGCGCATAATGTGCATGTGCATGAAGGCGTAAGTGAGGATGAGTTTGTAAATATGCGCACATCACGAGATGCAACACTTGCCCTACCCAACCTGATTATGCCTTCCGTACAGATCAATATCCGTGGGGGGCATATGCCAGAGCCAGAAGATAACGGTACGAGTTACATCAAGATCCCCATCAACAAGCTCTAAAATTTACTGACCTTTCTGGATACCCCATATGCTCTCCTTATCTGTTCCCCATCTCCTGCTAGAACTTATGTCTGGCGTACTGGTCGGTTTTACTTTGGGATTAATTGGTGGCGGGGGGTCCATTCTGGCAGTACCGCTTATGGTGTATCTGGTAGGTGTAAAAAACCCTCATGTGGCTATTGGCACCAGTGCATTGGCTGTAGCTATCAACGCATTGGTGGGGCTGGCACAACATGCACGTAACCATACGGTCAAATGGCGCTGCGCAGGTATCTTTGCATCGTGTGGGGTAGCTGGGGCATTTATTGGGGCCGCTATTGGCAAAACAGTTGATGGCAAAAAGCTCCTTTTGTTTTTTGCCCTGTTAATGATTGGGGTGGGTATTCTTATGCTCCGCGGGCGGCACAACGTTGGTTGTCCGGGGGCAAGCTGTAATAGACATAATGCCCCCAAAGTTATGGGCTACGGCCTTGGCACGGGCCTGCTTTCCGGCTTTTTTGGCATTGGTGGCGGCTTTCTAATTGTGCCCGGCCTTATTGCATCTACCGGCATGCCTATTCTCAATGCAGTTGGCACGTCTCTGGTTGCTGTTTCCGCTTTTGGGTTTAGCACTGCTTTAAGCTACATGCTGTCCGGCTATATTGATTGGCAGTTGGCGGCTCTTTTCATTTTAGGTGGGGCCATTGGTTGCCTGTTTGGCACCCGCACAGCCCGCCGCATGGCAAAATCTTCTAGTCATCTTACAACACTTTTTGCCTGCATCATTTTTATCGTGGCAGTTTACATGATCTGGCAAAGTGTACAAAAATTATAAAGCTTGCGTGCTACCACACAGCTTACGAGCACTCGCCAACGCTGTGTGAAGCTGCATGTAAATATTATCCTTTCCAAGCACTGCGATAATATGGTGGCGCTCCATATCTTTTAGAAAAAATGGCGCAACACGACCAAACAACACGGTAATCCCACGTGCATGCAGCCTTTGCAAAACATCCCGCACCACTTGCGCGGCTGAATAGTCAATATCGGTAATTGCACTGCAATCTACCACAACACATTTTACCGGGTCCGGCGCGGATGAAATCAGCGTCATGATATCATCAGTAAACAAATTACAATTTGCATAAAATAAATCTGCACAAAACCGATAAATGATAATACCCGGCATACTTTGCTCTCCGGGTGCCACCGCTTCAGCCTCTAACATTCCAGTCGTGGCTTCTGGTGCCATTACCAACGTATGCGGCATATAGCTATGCCGAACGTGCCGAAATAAAGAAAGCGCAATAGCAATAAAGATACCCTGTTCCACCCCTACACTTACAACCGTAGTGGCTGTTACCAGTGCTAAACGAAATTCTCCGGGGCTTTCATTGCGAATGCCATTAAGCGCCTGAATATCTATCATTCGCACGGCCACACAAAACACAATGGCACCAAGCACGCAACGGGGGAGATACTGCAACGGTGCAGGAAAAAACAAAAGTACACAGGCTGTTACAGCAGCAAAAACAAGCTGTGCTTTTTGTGATCTTGCGCCTGCCTGCACAGCCATAGCTGTTTGCGTGGGGCTACCATTTACCGTAAACGTGCCTGTTAAGGCAGCCGCAGCATTGGCAGCACACAGGCCCACAATATCTGCATTTTCATCAACATGTTCATGAAACATGTTTGCAAAAGCACGTGAAGTTGCAGCACTTTGCGCAATAATAACAAAAACACAGGACGCCGAAATGGGTAGCAGAGCTAGTATATCATGCCAGCCGGGCAGAGGTACGGAAAATGCTGGCAAACCCCCACGTATGCTGCCCAGAATGGCAACGTCGTAATGTTGTAAGTCTAACTTCCAACTACAAAAAATACTGATAACCACAACACACAAGCCTACTGGCCAATGAGGCTTCTGTCTTGCTCCTGCCAACAACACAACACAGCTCAAGCTGGCAATGGCCATGCTTAACCCTTGCATCTGCCCGAAACCTTGGAACAACCCTATCGCCTGAGCCAGTGTATTGTGAGAGGATGAGACTAAGCCTGTCATGTCATACAACATGCTTAAGCCCACTTGTACACCCACGCCTGCCAAAAAACCCACCAGCACAGTGCGAGACAAAAAATCTGCCAGAAACCCTAACCGAAATAAGCGGGCAACTAAGAGAAATCCTGCATTAAGGAGAGCAACTGCGCTAACCAACTCCATATATCTGGCACTGCCGGGGGAAACCATTTCTGACAGACCACTGGAAAAGATGGCAGCCGTAGCAGAATCTGCAGCTACCACCAGATGGCGTGAGGATCCAAACAGGGCAAACGCCACCAACGGGAACAACACTGTATATAGCCCGCACACAGCAGGCATTTCAGCAATACGGGCATACCCCAGAACCTGAGGAATGTTCATGGAGGCTAAAGAAAGCCCTGCCAGCATATCCGACCATGACCCGGACTTTTTGGTTATCCGTTGGCCGAGCCAATTTTTTATGCCTAACAAGGGCGACATACTCTCTCCATCCCATTCTATTTGCGTGCCATGATACCCTCAAATATCATAATTGAGGCTTCACTCTTTAGGATGCACCTATGTCAGTTACTCTCTACCACAATCCTTCCTGCGGCACTTCACGCACAGTTCTGGGCCTTATTCGAGATGCGGGAATTGAACCGGAAATTATCCTTTATCTGAAAGCTCCCCCAACTCGTGCGGAATTGGAAAGCATTCTTGCCAAAGGAAAATTGAGCGCACGCGACATTTTGCGCAGCAAGGAAGCATTATGTAAGGAACTGGGGCTTGACGCACCCGATATCAGCGATGATCAGATTCTTGATGCCATTGCAGAATATCCCAAACTTCTCAATCGTCCTGTTGTAGTCACACCCAAAGGTGCAAAAGCCTGTCGCCCGGCGGATATTGTGCTGGAACTGTTATAAGTTTTTCCACAGCCATACGCCCTATCTCTTACCCAAGGGGCGTATGGTGTTACATCAATGAACTCAAATATCATAACACGGATACTTGAGTTCATTGATATTTACTTAGCCGATACATCGGCCAAAAGAATCTCTGCTTTTTCCTGCGCAATCACAACCACATCCTGCTGATCCGTTATTGCCGCAGCATCACCACAATGCAGAACATTTCCGTTTATATTTACAATGCCTGATACAACCAGCAGATAAAGATCACGCCCTAACGTGGTGCTGTAAGCAGCCCCCTCCGCCGCGGGTATCACCGCATGTAACAAACGTGCACGCGCAGTTAAAGCAACAGGGGCACCATCTGTAATCTGACCTTCTTCCTCCGGGTCATCTTCTGGAAAGCCTGATGCAAGAATTCTAAAACCACCGTCTTCCAATTGGGGAAAACTTGCACGAATTTCTTGCGCAGGCGGCACACCTTCTACATCCACCATAAACCAGAACTGAATAAACGCAGCACCCGCCAGACCAGCACTCCATTCTATCCTTTGGCACCCTGTGCCTGTGCTTAAAAGATGCAGCCCTCCGGGCTCAATATCTTCCTGCTCAAAATCATCTGCATTGCTGATCAGACTTCCTGCGGAGAGCCATGTTAGAATATCCACATTGGCTTCAGGCCCCAGATAATATCTTTGAGCCGGCGCAAGCTTACCCAGATTAAGCACACGTAAGCGTCCATCATCCGTGTATGCTGGATCTTGATAATCAGCAAATGCA
The DNA here is from genome assembly GCF_001628715.1 of Acetobacter oryzifermentans. Classification (NCBI taxonomy): domain Bacteria; kingdom Pseudomonadati; phylum Pseudomonadota; class Alphaproteobacteria; order Acetobacterales; family Acetobacteraceae; genus Acetobacter; species Acetobacter oryzifermentans. The sequence continues at coordinate 2,502,159 of NZ_CP011120.1, forward strand.
AAATGACAGCGCAGTATGAGCGTATCCGAATGTGCGTTACCCAGAGTTGCCGCACGTCTGATTGTTATCATGCGCCAATCTCACACATGTTTTTTTGCTTTCGTTTTGTCTGGGTAAATACCTTCCCAGCCGCCACCAACTGCACGGTAAAGGTGCGTGACAGACCCTGCCACGCGCGCCGTGGCATCTGCCAATGCACTTTGAGAAGACAAAAGCGCATTCTGCAATGTCAGCACATTTAAAAAGTCGGATGAACCCTGCACATATTGGGCCTTGGCTGTATCCACTGCAATTTCGTTTTCATGTACGGCTTCAGCCAATTCATCACGCCGCCGCTGAGCCGCCGTAAAATCGGCCATGGCATCATCAATTTCCTGCCACGCCTTTAAAACCGTGCGCTGGAACATAGTTGCTGCTTCTTTCTGCTGCGCCTTACGCAAATGCAACTGGCCTGTTAGCCTTCCACCTTCAAACAAAGGGAGTGTTGCAGTAGGGCCAAAACCATACTGACGTGATGCCCATGAACCCAAACCACTAAACTGAAGGGCCTGCACATCCAAACTGCCAGATAGTGTGACGCGCGGAAAGAAATCTGCAATGGCTACACCAATACTGGCCGTGGCAGCATGCAAATGATCTGCCGCCATACGAATATCAGGCCGATGCTCTGCCAGTTCAGATGGCAAGCCCACCGGCACCAAGGCAGGCACCAGAGGGATTGGGCCTGGCGCCCCAAGTTCTGCATCCAACGCCCCTGGTTCACGCGCAACCAGAAAGCTCAAGGCATTTAGCATGTGCGTTGCTTGCGCCTGCAAAGGTGGTAAGCGTGCATCAAATGTATGAAGCTGGCCTGTAGCTTCTGCCACATCCAAACGTGTTGCGGCCCCTTGCTCGAACCGTAATATGGTGAGTTTTACACTATCTTTTGCAACCTGAATATTATGCTGCAAAATGCCAATCTGTGTTTGTGTTGCGCGTAAATCAATATAATCCTGCGCTGTTTCTGCCATAAGAGATACCAGAATATCTCGTCGCATTTCCTCCGTTTCGTGCATGGCTGCTGTAGCAGCTTCCACCTGCCGCCGCACGTGCCCCCAAAAATCCACTTCCCACGATGCGTTCATACCGTATTGGGGCAAGTTGAATGAGGGATTCCCCACACTTCCGGGCAATGCTGTAGGCCCAAACCCTTGAGAGCCAGATGCAATAGACCCCGCCTGTTCACGCTCCATAGTGCCCAGCAAACCCAGAACACCATTGGTGCTGGCGCGTTCACGCCCATAAGATGCATTGGCTTCTGCATGAGGAAACTGTGCAGCACTGGCAATGCGCCGCTCTGCCTGACTTTGCATCAAACGCAGGCTCGCCACTTTAATATCCAGATTGGAAGCTGCAACCTCATTTTCCAGCTTAGTCAGCACCGGATCATGAAACAGTGTCCACCACTGCGGATCTGCTGAAGCCGTCGTAATCTGGCTTTCTGCTGGCGGTTGGGTTGTGCGCCAATCTGCTGGCGCTTTAACCTGCGGCTTGTGGTAGTTTGGCCCAACAGTGCAACCAGAAAGCACCAGCACGGATAAGCCGGAAAGAAAAAGACGCTTCATGGGACTACTGCCAGATATAACGTGAGTTATTGGCGTGCGGGCCTTCTGGCTTGGAAGCCGTATTAATATTCACTTCAACAGACATACCAACACGCACCTTTGCCGCAAGCGGCTGGTCTGGATCAAACGTAAGTTTAACGGGAATACGCTGCACCACCTTGGTAAAATTACCCGTCGCATTATCTGGCTGAATAGGTGCAAAAGCGACACCGGTGGCAGGCGCCAATGAATCCACATGCGCCTTGAGGGGATGACCGGGAAATGTATCTACCCAAACAGTCGCATTCTGGCCAGTTTGCACTTTTGTAAGCTGTGTTTCCTGAAAGTTAGCCAGAACATAGGCTTCATGAACAGGCACAACAGCTAAAATACCCGTGCCGGGGTGCACATAATTCCCGATACGCACACCACGCTCACCCACTACACCATCCATTGGAGCGGGAATGGTGCAGTAAGACAGGTTCAGTTCTGCCTGTTTTTCATCCCCCTGCATGCGCAGTAAAACACCACGTGCACGCTGAAGCTGGGCTTTTAAAACTGCAACCTGCCGAATGGCAGCATCCACCCCTGCTTGGTCTCGTGCTATGGCTGCCGCTGCTTCTTTTTCCTGCGCTTCCGACGATTGCTTTTGTTCAATCGTGCCAGCACCACCGGAGGAAAGATTGCGATACCGGGTTGCGTTCTGCCGGGCAAACATCAATGCGGCCTGATCTGCCAGAACTGCTGCGCGTGCTTGCGCAATAACGGCATCCTGCCGACCAAGCTCGGCTTCCAAATTGGCAACATCACCTTGGGCAGCTAGCACATTGCCTTTTGCTACCTCCAAGGCTGTACGGTAATCATCATCCTCAATATGCGCCAATTCCTCACCTGCATGCACGAGTTGGTTATCCTGCGCAATAACCCGATCAATACGGCCTGAAACCTTGGGCGCAACCGTGGGAAAATCTGCTGTTACATAGGCATCATTGGTATATTGGTTCACACCATCACCATTGATCAGCCGCGAACCACCCCATGCTACAAGGGCAAGCACAGCAGCGGCACAGCCAGCATAAAGCAACGGTTTTTTGTAGATCATAATCTGTATTCCGGATTAGCGGGCTGGAGTGTTGGGAGAAGGCGCACGCGGCGGATACACCCGGCGCGGCAGAATAAGATTCATGCAAGCGTATCCAAGGCAGACCCATATCAGCACATAATAGATATCGTTCAGCGCCAGAACGAGCGCCTGCTCATGCACATAGGTATGGAAAACCTGAAGTGAATTACGGGCAACATGCACACTATCTGGCGATGTAACTGAAAGCTGTTGCATGATGGGGTTACCCATGCCCTGCAGGGCTAGACCATGCGTGCCATGATGATCGAGCAACATGGTGGAATGATATTGCTCTCGCCTACGGGTTAAGGCAGCAAACAGCGCATAGGCAACCGCATTGGCCAGTCCTTTAAGCATATTGACCATGCCAGAAATAAACGGACCATCGGCAGGCCCCATAGCAAGGGTTGCCAACATGAGGGTGGGAATAACCGTCATGGGTTGGCCAAAAACCTGGAGAATTTGCAGCGGGTAAAAATTATCCCGCACCCAATCCACCGTCAGCCATGTGCCCAACCATGCAGAAGCGGCCAGACACAACATGCCGCCCGCCAGAACAAAACGGCAATCAACCTTACGACTGTTACAAAAAGCGGCAATCAACGGCAGCATGATCAGCTGCGGCAACGCAACCACCAGCGATACCGGGGCTGTTTGAATAGGCCGATACCCACGCACAGCAGACAGATAGGTTGCGGGAATATCCCCCATAATCGCACAGATGGCGAGAATGCCCACCAATGAGAGCAAAGACGCCTGAATATTACGGGATCGCCAGTACTGAATGCGAAAATAAGGGCTGGGATGAAACGCCTCGTTAATTACAAAAACAATAAATGCTGCCACACCCCAGAATGTTAGATCCGTAATCACAGGGGAACGGAACCAATCCAACCTATCTCCCTGATACAACACGATCACCAAGGAACAAATTGCTGGCAGCCCTACCAGCAATCCAAGCCAGTTAAACTTTTCAAACCTCTCAAAATGCATTGGGTCTTTCGGCAAGCCATAGGCCATCATCGCAATGGCCAACGCTGCTGTTGGAATAATTTCCCAATACAGCCAATGCCAGCCCATACGTTCGAACCAGAATGCTTCCAGCGGCAAACCCAGATTAGGCCCAAAAGTAGCGCTCATGGCGTATCCGCCAATGCCAAATACCCGAATTTCTGGAGGGAGGTATTTCAGCATTACAGTCATAAGCACAGGCGGTAAACAACCTGCCGTTAATCCTTGAAATGCACGTAGAATGCAAAGTGAGGTGACATCCGGCATAAAAGGCGCTGGAATGGAAAGGAGTGCCAAAGCTGCTGTCATGAAAATGGAAAAGCGATAGATCGAGAACGTCATATAAAACCACGGCGTAAACGCCATGGCTGCAATATTAAACGCCTCATAAATCGCAATAACCCACGTGCCCTCATCGTGGCCAATGTGCATGGCCCCCCGAATATCGGAAAGACCGATCTCGGTCACATGCTCATTAAATCCTGCAACATGCACGGCCAGCAGCATACCCAAACAGCCAACAACAGTGCGTAGGCCAAAGGGGGGAATATAAGAAGGGCGTGGTGGCGCGGCATGAATAACCGGTGCACCAACCCCTTGTGCAGGAGCAACGTTGGTCATCAGCGCACTTCAAACGGCCCGCTGCGCCTTCGACAACCCCTATTTGTGATAAGTGACGAATTCGATTTTCGGAATAGAAAACTCTAGTCATTCCATAAAACAACATCTATTTCTGAAAGGATGAAAGGTTATGATCTCGACCTGCTTCGCTACCTTCAGGTGCTTATCGAAGAAGAAAGCGTCTCTCTTGCCGCACGTCGGCTAAAAATCAGCGAACCGGCTATGAGCCGTCAGCTTGCTAAATTACGCAAAGCATTTGCTGACCCCATTCTTGTGCAATCTGGCCGACGCATGACCCCATCGGCCTTTGCCGCTGGCATACTCAACCGGGTGCAGAATGTTGTTGTCGCCGCAGATAGCCTTATAGAAACGCGCGCACTTGCCAATCTGGCAAACATGGCGCCTACCTTTACCCTTCGGGCTAATGATCTGGTTATAGCTGCGCTAGCTCTTCCACTCTTGGAAGCCTTGAAAAAGGATTGCCCTCGGTGTGAAGTGATCTGGGCACCCGAACTCGATGCGGCTGCATCTGTCCCGTTGCGTGATGACAGTGTAGATTTGTACATCGGCGCAACAGAAATGATGAAGCCCGAAATACGCCGCCAGACCATTTTCCGAGACTATATGCGGGGCCTTGTACGTAAAGGGCACCCAATTCTGGCAGAACCCATCACACCGGAAAGCATGGTACGTTACGATTATATCAGTGTTTCACGCAGAGGGCGCGCGCAAGGCCCGATTGATTGGATGCTGCGCAATCAACATGGGCTGACACGTAGAATTGCAATGGTCGTGCCCAATTACCATGCAATGATAGAAAGTATGAAAAATACAGATCTCATTCTGCCTTTACCAGGCATTGTGATTGATCATATCTCTCAAGAAGCCCTTGGGCTGACATCTTTTGAATTTCCTCTCTCACTTCCATCCGTGGAAGCTTTTCAAGCGTGGCATCCACGCCGTGACATGGACCCCGTACATCGCTGGTTGAGAGAAACCCTTTTTCGTGTTTCTCGACAGGTGTTAGGAAAATTTCCCCCTTGATGTAATAAGAGGATGAGAAACTCTGGAAAGCATACCCAGCTTTCCAGAACATTCCCTATACCCATGCAAACTCTCATAGATATAGAATATTATTTTCTATATCTATGCAGTTCAGGAAGATTAAGGCCGGGGTTAATTTCAAAGTTAACCATTAAGCCAACCTGCGCAGCATATTTAACATTAGGCAGCACTCTGGAAGATGCAAGCTGATCGGGATTCCAAATATATTCAAAATAAGGCGTTGCCATAACACCCGGCGCAACATTCAAGCCATAGTTCAGTTCCATCATGGTTTCCGAACTATTCCATTGATTGCGATAACCTTCGGCTTGCAAAGAAGCATTCATGGAATGCACGACTTTACGATTCCACAAATAACTCTGGAACACGAGGCCTACATAATCCCTCGGTCGTGAACGGAAAGGCCCCCAATCAAACAGACCTGCCACAAAGCCATTTCTTACGGTGCCATCTCCCGATGTCAGAAAGTTTGCAGACCCAAAAACAATAAGCCCCCGTGTATCATTCGGGTCGGGCTTCCAGATCATCTGCTGGGCTTGCGCGTATACAGTTGTACGCCCACGGCGTGGTTGCGCCTTGCCGCCCGCTAATGCGTAAACCTGATGCTCGGTGTTATAAAGTGGATCACTATAAATAGAGGTATCATACGTAAAACCAAGGCTATAAGCACGAGGATACTTATCTGTTGTAAAGTCTGTATGATATCCGGCTTCAACAGGTATGAATTCACCCTCGGCTTTATCAAACCCCCAGTCTGGCCCAGGCCAACCATTATGGTTTTTGGCGCGCACCCAAGGCTCTACTTCCCAGATACCGCCTTTAATATACGTAGAAGCTGTGGGCTTGATCAGCACACGTGCACTCCATGATGAAACCGTAAATGATGGTGATGAGCCATCAATTGTAAATGTTGTTGGTGATGAACACAGGAAGGTTGCAAACTGACAATACAGTTCCGAACCTTCAAACTCACCACCTTTTGGGTTTGAACGGCCAGCTAGAATAAAAAGATGTTTGTTAAAAAGTTCTTGATCCCAAGTAAATTCACGAACCTGCAACCCATCATGATTGCCCCATGTGTTGATCCATGACCAATCCGAAGCATTATACTCCCAACTACGCCCCTGCCCTGCCACATCATCGATAATAAAATGCATCTGACCACCCGATATCCCGGCTATCCGTTGCATATCAAGGTTTAGCCCCAACAAAGCCCAGTTAGTATAAGCAGAACCGTTTTTATACCCACCACCGACGTTGGCATTTAGCTGTGATATATTCCAGCCGTTAAAATAAACACCGTGATCAGCAAGAAATTTCCCTCCCTGTGCTACGGGTTTAAATTGGAGGGAAAAGAAGTAAGGTTGTGGCAAAATGGAATGCGCCCCTTTACCATTAGGTGCTACAGGCCCATCTCCCCCATTAGGCGCCGGCACAAACCTGGGCACACCAGGTTGCGTAGGTGCATGAGCAGCATCATAATAATGCCTGTTACCTTTAACAAAGTAAAAGTTTCCGACTTGCTCCATCTTTTCGGTGTGTTGTGGTTCAGCAAATACCAAACTTGGCAATAACCCACCAAAAACACCACAACAGCCCATGAATTTTGTAGCACGACAGGAAAAAGAGACTGCGTGTAAACCCGTGTTCTGCATCACGTTATTTTCCTATTTGTGTCACGGAAACTTTGTTCCGGACAGTCCCATCACCTGTGGTTTTCAAGAACAGAACAAGAATTACTTGTTCTGAAAATGATATATAGAAAAAGAATTTATAATGACTTCATGCTGTTTTTCGGAATCATCAGAACCGAAAGTCCACCAAGAAGAACCAAGCCTGCAAAAAGCCAGATCACGCCGGACATATCCCCCGTAACACTACGGGCATATCCAACCAAAGCCGTTGCAAAAAATCCTGCTATATTGGCAATGGAACCCGCCAATGCCAGCCCAACCGCAGCGCTACTTCCCTTAAGCATAATGGACGGCAATACCCAAAAAGGTGGGAGCGCACCAAGAATACCCATATTGGCCGCTGTAATACAGGCAATAACAATAAATGGATTGCCCATGCACAACGGAATACACGCCATTGCAATACTGCCCACAACAATAGGAAGAACAATATGCCACCGGCGCTCACCTCGCTCATCGGAACTCCGCCCGATCAGAAACATACTGGCTACAGCACCAATTTGCGGAATAGCGCTGAGGCAACCAATTTGAAAGGTAGAACGAATACCATCATCATGCAGCAATGAAGGTGTCCAAAAAGCAATTGTATACAAACCCAGAAGTAACGTTCCATCCACAATGCCCAAAAGCCATACCCACGGGCTGCGAAATGCCGCACCAATACTAACAGAAAGACTAACCTTATCAGAAGGCAGCGGATTTTCACGACGCAGCCACTCACTTTCTGATGCAGTGAGCCATGTAGCTTTATCTGGTGACGTCGGCAGAAATAGAAAAACAGCTACCCCAATAAGGACCGGTGGCAATGCTTCCCAGAAAAAAAGCCAACGCCAACCTTCATAACCAGCTACACCATTCAGCCTGTCCATCAACAGGCCAGATACAGGGCCGCCAATCACACTGGCTAAAGGAATACCCGCCATAAAAGCCGCAGTGACTTTGGAGCGATACTGAGGAGGAAACCACAATGCCAAATAATACAGCACACCAGGCATAAAACCTGCTTCTGCAACACCCAATAGAATACGCAGAATATAAAACTGTGTGGGTGTATGCACAAACATCATCAGGCCAGAGCACAATCCCCACGTTACAAGGATACGAGCAATCCAGTTACGCGCACCAAATTTAACCAGCATCAGGTTACTGGGGACTTCGCACAAAATGTAACCAAGAAAGAATAGCCCCGTACCCAAACCATACGTAGCTTCACTCATCCCCAAATCAGAAAGCATACGCAGTTTGGCATATCCAACATTCACCCGATCTAGATAGGATGCCAAAAAACCAAGAAAAAGTAGCGGCAGAATACGCCACGCCATTGTACTAAAAAGCCTGTTCCCGCTTTGCTCGGAACGGCTTGTCTGCCCGGAAACAGCAACACTTCGCATGAGCACTCCAGATCACATATTACCAGCAAGAAACTTCCAACAAACAGCCCCACACCGCCCGAGAAATTTATTGCGATTCCGATATGATAAGATAGTCGCGTACACACCATAGTTGTAAAGATTATATTTCTTATTCGAAACATTATTTTCCGATGTGTCCTTTGCGCAACGCGCCAACACAGAAATTTTAGATGATTTCACTCACGCTAAATATTTTACAGACAACATAAATTGAGAAAATTATTATGTTCAAAAAATATAATAAATTACAAATGTTTTTGATATAAAAGAAGTAATAATATATATAATTAGCGTACACATCGCATTTTATAAAAACACATCTACTCACTTTTAAAATTTTTGATGGAGAGGAAAATACATGTAACCCCTCCACCAATAAGTTTAATATGCGCCAGAAAGAAGTGTACCACCCCCAGGTGCTACTGCTTCCAACTTCATGGCTTTAAGCATGGCATACGTTGTTGCTACAGCAGCACTCAAAGTCGGTTTGCCAGTTATAGCTTCCACAATAGATACAACGGGAAGCGAAGGCATCTGCACACAAGCCGAAACAATAACTGCATCAGCATCCTGATAACGTAAGCTCTTCACAATCTCCGGTAAACGCTGGCAATCATGACGCCCCACGTCCAGATTATCTGGAATTTCCAGCGCCACATAATCAATAACATCAATACCTTCGCGGCTGATGTAATCCACTACCAATTCCGTCAAAGGCCGCATGTAAGGTGCTACAACCACAATTTTCTTGGCGCCAAGAACCTTTAAGCCCTCAATCAGCGCTCCTGCACTGGTGATAACAGGCGCAGGATGTCCGTTTTCAACTGTTCGTTCATGTAGGCGCTTTTCGGAAACACGGTGATAGCCCGGCCCCATGGACATAGTGGCAACAAGGCAGGCATAACCCAGCACATCCAAAGCTGCATCACTCAGTTCAAACGCGCAACGGTCTGATTGCCCGTCCATGGCAGCCAGCTCATCCTTACTCACCGTTTTCATGCGCATACGTGCAGAATGAAACGTAAACCGTTCTGGCCGAATATTTTCACGCAGCTTTAACAGTGCAGGAATTTCCGTTTCCATTGTAATGTTGGAACTGGGAACAATCTGCCCGATACGATAAATTTTCTTCATCAGAACCTCTTGCGAAGACAATAAATGGGATCACCCATAAAAATGAGTGTCCCCTTAAAGTTCCTGCTTTATTCAGCAGTTTCAAATTTAGGGCTATTTTACAGTAACAGCGCTATAAAAGCCTTCTTCATTATCCCACGGGATCATATGTCCCGCGTTTTCAACGTGCACGATCTCAATAGCACTGTTCAAACTGGATATTTCAGCTTCATCTTCTTTCTGAATCACCCCACCGCGTGTTGCGACAACCAAACGAGCTGGCACCTTCAAATGTGGAAGGTCCAGATGGATGTCTTCCGTATGGAATTTTTCGAACGAAATGCGTGTTGCCAGTTCATCACAAGTATGCAGCCATTCAGCACGTAGTTGACGCTGTTCCTCTGTCCATGTCGGACAAAAACGCTGCATGTCTTCAGCACTCATCCCCTTACGGGAAAGGCGAATAGATTCTGTATACCAGTCTAGATTTGCAGGATAAGCACGCCGTCCGGGGCCGCTAACAGGAGGATCAACCAAAATAAGCTGAGCAAGATCTACTGAATTCTTGCGCGCAGCACGAATAGCAATACGTGCCCCCATGGAATGCCCCATGAGTGTAACATCCTTCAGACCAAGCGCTTTAATGAATTCCAAAACATCATCAGCATAGCTATCCAGATCATAATCTAGATCTGGCCCGGTTGAAGAAAGGCCCCGCCCACGTATATCAAGAATGTAAACATCATGATCCGCAGCAAGCCGTTCTCCTACAAACCCCCATGTAATGGCAGGGCTGGTAATGCCAGGAGCCAACACCAACGGCTTACCTTTACCACCATACCGCAGATAATGCTGACGAATACCGTTGGCATATACGTTGGCACCATAAAGAAATTTTTCTTCACTCATAACTCAATAATCTCCTGAATATTAATTAGAAATACGGGATAGCAGCGCATCCAACGGCATAACGTCTGCAACTTTCTGGGCCATATCGAACAGATTGGCCTCATGCGGGCCGATTGCACGATCTCCTACGCAATCTGAGATAACAACAGGGCGAAAACCAGCCTGCATGGCATCCAGCACGCTTGCACGTACACAACCCGATGTTACACAACCCGCCACCACCACAGTCTGCACACCGTGGCTTACAAACCAAGCTGCAAGCGGTGTGCCTGCAAATGCAGAAGGCACCGTTTTACGCACAACATATTCACCCGGCACCGGCGCAAGTTCAGGCACAATAGCCGAAGCCGGATTATTTTCCGTAAGCCCCAACATGGAGGGAACCTTTAGGGAAAAAATATTCGCATCAGCACCATCATCCGCAAAAATGATGCGTGAATGCGCAACTTTCCAACCTTTCTCGCGCGCAAATGCAAGTAGATCCTGCGTACGTTCAATAGCCTGCGGAATATTCCCACCGCCAAATGCTTCCGGATCAGCAAAACCATTGACAAAATCAATGATTAACAGGCCGACACCTCCAACAATGCCGATCTCGTTACCAAAACCCTGTTTCTGATATCGTGCCTCATCACGCATATCTTCTGTTGTCATTTGGATTCTCCAACCAGTTTACCATTTTGCACCACGGCTTCATCATCCAGCATTACTGTGCAATCACGCATGGGAATATCAATATGGCAGGCAGTATCACGATCACCACCAGCTTCATTATTAGGGCCAGTGGACCATAGGAAATTACCGGCACAAGCACGCGGATCCATGCCAATACTTGCCTCTCGATCATAGAACCCCATCACAGACCAATGCGCACGGTTCTGTAGTCCCCAGCCTATGTGCGAAACCGCAAAAACTTCGGGGTCATGAAAACTTTCCATGTAATCACGCAGGTGATCAGCTTCAAAACCACCTTCAATAGCGCGCACGTAGCCTTTTTCCAGATGACACGTAATAGGGGCCGTAATGTAACTTTTCTGCGGCAGAAGAATATCCCCTGGCGCCAGCACAATCTTGCCTTCAGCCGAGCCTTCATTTGCCCATGTTGCCAAAAAACCGCTTGGCCAATGGTCCCATCTTCCCGGTTTATCTACAAAACCGTATTCTTCCAGAATAGGATATTCACCCAACGCAAACGTAGCGTCCGTGCCTGCTGCAGATGTTACTTTCATAACTTTGGCAGCTTTGAGCCGTGCTGAATTCTTCAGCACGCGCGTACGATCCTCGGCTGTAGGCGTCATACGCACCAACACATCTGGTGGTTCTACTACCAGCAGAATACGCCCACCAGCATCTAAAATCTCATGTTGTTCAGCAGAGAAAAGCAATGTCATAAGATCCAGAACAAGATCACTGGCCTTTAACATTTCCACTGCGGCCCTGTTACCAGTAAGTGGTGTTGTGCCAACATAAGCTAAAGGATCTCGTGAAAGAGACGTTCCACCATTGGTAGGTTGCAAATCAAGCCGATTAGCAATGGCACCTTTTTCCTGCACCGCAAGAAGAGCGCAACGTAAGGTCTGTGCATTTGTTCCTATTGAGGTCAGGATTGTAACGCTCTGGCCGCTATGTAAATTACAAAGTTCCAGAACCTGACGCCATGATTGGACGAGTTCAAAATCACTTACGGGCATTGGAATGTTCCCCTAAAAAAGGCGTTCCGGTGTGACGCTGCTGGACAAAAGGCAAAAGACACATGGCTTAGTGCCCTCCTTCCGCACGAATACGCGCAACCCGAGCAACAAGATCGCTCCATTCCCCTTTTTCCGGAGCCATGGTGCGACGCAGGAAGGCCACGACTTCCGCAATCTGCCGATCAGAGAACAGGTTACGGTAAGCTGGCATCATGTTGGCTGCCTGATGTGCTGGTGATGGTGCACCATCAAGCACCACACGAATAAGATTATCTGGTGTATCGGCCCATACATTACTGTTCAGCGCCAATTGAGGGCGTGCTCCATACAGATGCGTCCCTTCCCCTTCATGACACACTGCACAGCCTGAATTGTAGATACGTGCCCCTTCCCCTTTCTCCATGGATTGAAGATCTGCAGTGCGGGTCAGTATCTGTTGTCGTAAGGCTGGTGCGCTCTCTGCCGTTTGCCTTGTATCAAAAGAGGCAATGTAATGGGCTATAGCCCGCACATCTACATCTGGCAGGTCTTCCATGGCGTGCACAACGGGTGCCATAGGGCCTCCAGCAGGGCCATGATTGGGACTGAAGCCAGTACGCAAATAGGCGTAAAGATCATCTTCGCTCCAGGGCAGTGGAGAGCGTGACAGTGTAGATAATGCTGGTGCAACCCAACCTTCGGCTTCTCCTCCAGCCAGATAAGCTGTTTTCCAGCGCTCTGCCCCCAAAGCATTCCGTGGCGTATGGCATGCAGAACAGTGACCCAAACCTTCCGCCAGATATGCTCCCCTATTCCACTGCTCTGAACGGTTCTGATCCGGCACAAACGGCGCTGTGCTATGGAACAGCATATTCCACCCGGCCATGGAAAAACGTAAGTTATACGGAAATTTCAATGACGTTTTGGGAAGCTTCTGCTCTACAGGTTCCTGCGACATCAGGTAAGCGTAAAGCGCCTGCATGTCTGCATCACTTGTTTTTGCAAATGCCGTATAAGGAAAGGCCGGATACAAATGCCTTCCATCACGGCTAATTCCTTCACGCATGGCGCGTTCAAAGGCTGCATAAGACCATTGGCCAATACCTGTTTTAGGATCTGGCGTTAGGTTAGTAGAATAAATCGTGCCGAATGGTGTTTCCAACGCAAAACCACCAGCATTTTCCTTACCGCCCGGGATTGTATGGCAAACAGCACAATCTCCCGCTGCTGCAACCTGTTTGCCTTTAGCGATAATTTCCGCAGAAAACATACCGGGCACTGGGGGTGCAACTGGAGCGATAGGTGCACGCCATGGCAAAACTGTTGCTAATGCACTGCCTGCCACAACCAAAGCCGCCCCTAACCCAGCCTTACGTAGCAAGCTTTTCCATCCCTGGCTTGCCATAGCCGGACGGGCACCTTCTCCATGAAAAGACAACGGCGCTAAAGGTACAACAGAAGAGCGCTCTAACGGCCCCAATACCTCATCCAGACGCGTTTTGACTTTTTCAGGTGTAAATGGAACATCCCGAAAACGCACGCCAGTAGCAGCATATATTGCATTTGCAATAGCTGCGGCACTAGGCACGGATGCAGACTCTCCTGCTCCGAGAGGGGGCTCCTCCGGGCGATTCATAAGTACCGGATTGATTTCAGGAATATCTGGAAATTGAATAATCGGATATCCGCCCCATTCCCGGCTTTCTACACCTTCATGGTCGAACTTAACCTGCTCTGTCAGCACACGGCTTGTGGACTGCACCACATTGCCATGCAGTTGGTGGCGAATACCGGCCGGATTGATCATCAACCCAGCATCTTGCCCGACCACAGCACGCGTCACGCTTACTTCACCTGTAAGGCGATCAACTGCAACATCAGCTACCCATGCAGACCATGCAGCCGGCTTGCCAGGGAAAGGCCCATGAACATACAGCGCATAGGCCAATCCACGCCCGCGCAGGATACGTTCCTTTGGATCAACCTGAGGCGGTTGCGTACGCGGTTCCCATCCAGCTTTTGCCGCTGTTGCCTTAAGAAGTTCTGCAGCACGTGTATCTGGAAGATAACGCAGGCGATACTCCAGCGGATCTACGCCTGCCTCTGCCGCCAGTTCATCAATATAGCTATCGTGCGCAAAGCTGTTGGGCAGTGCAGATACACCACGAAACCATGAAGCACGCGCCAAAGGCGGCATATCTTTTACTGTAACCCGTGCATTCGCATAATCATAAGGAGGGATAGACGTTCTATCCCCCATCTGAGCTACAGCAGGTACTTCCGCAGGCACTTGCCTAGTCAGCACCAGCGCCAGCAATGGCGATACATTGGAAGGGTAACTTGTATCTAAATTATAAGCGACAGGCGCACCATTAGCATCCAGTCCACCTTCAATACGCACAAGCTGGGCCGCGCCTTTAGGTTCCCAAACATGTTCCTGAGCACGAGAAAGCTGAACCCGAACAGGCCGCCCAACTGCGCGAGAAAGAAGAGCGGCATCCCCCCCCACATCATCCGCACAATTCCGCCCGTAACACCCTGCTGCTTCGTGACGAATAACTGTTACGTTGGTAACAGGCAAATCCATCAACAACGCGATATCGGCTTGCAACATATGCGGATTTTGCGTGCCAGACCAAACTGTCAGGCTACCTTCATGCCAAGATGCCACAGAGCAAGAAGGCCCAATAGAGCCATGCATCTGATAAGGCCAATGGTATTCGCGATCTAGACGATGGGAGAGTTTACCCAACGTCGCATCCACATCTCCACGATCCAAAACAACGCGAGGCTCGTACGGGTTAGCCCGTATCGCTTCTATCGGATCTGAAAGATCTGGTACAGCAACTGGTGCCCACGTAACTTGTAACGCTTCTGCCGCTGCAATTGCCTGTTCTTCGCGCTCAGCAACCACCCCGACAAAATCACCAATCACCACTACATCCACAAGGCCCTCAATATGGGCCACAGATGCACGGTCCACCTTTAATAACGAACGCCCTACAAACGGACCATGATCATAACCCGCATAGGGAGGCCGAATAACACGACCATGCAGCATGCCCTCTACACGCACATCATGCACATAAACCATGCGGCCCATTACTTTATCTGGAATATCGACCCGCGGATGACTGCGGCCCACCAGACGATATTCAGATGGAGGCTTCACCGGCGTAGTTTCATCCAATTCCTCACGGATTTGAACACCACGTACAATATCTCCCATCCCCCAGTTTGTTATTCCGGACAAAGATCCTGTTAACTTCCCATTGCGGAAAGATAATGATTCAACAGGGGAGTTTGTAAGTTGTGCAGCACGTTGTAGCAGCAACTTGCGTGCCTGCGCCGCTGCCCGACGTAACGGACGAGATGAAACCTGAATGGTCTCACTTGCAATTGTCGCCCCTTGATCAGGGGTACGATCTGTATGCCCCAATACCATCCGGACATATGTAGGATCTGCATCCAGTTCTTCTGCTACAATCTGAGCCAGAGAAGTTGCAATACCTGTCCCAAGATCTACATGCCCACAAAACCCTAAAATCTGACCGTTTTCATCAACCTGAACCAGCACCTCATCACGTGGGATAAATTCTCCTCGTGCAGAAAGCCCTTGGGGAGGAAGTGATTTCCGGAATATCTGGAGCACACCGGTCATTTTCCGCTATCCTCCTTTTCTAATCCGGCTGCAATTCGTGCAGCACGCATAATTTCTACATGAGTACCACAACGACAAAGATTATAGCGCAGGGCAGCCTTTAATGCGTCTTCATCGGGATTGGGGGTCGCGTCTAAAAACGCCCGCAGCGTCATGACCATACCGTTCAGGCAATAGCCGCACTGCGCTGCCTGTGCTGCAACCACAGCCTTTTGCACAGGATCACTTCCATCTGGAGAAAGGCCTTCCAGTGTCACAATGTTTTTACACTTTGCTGCAGCGTTTAACGAAACCACACAACTCCGTGCAGCTTTCCCGTCCATTAGCACCGTGCAGGCACCACATGCCCCTAAACCGCAGCCATATTTGGGGCCATTCAGCCCCAAATCATTGCGCAAAACTGTAAGAAGTGGCGTATTCCCGACTGCCGTAATGGTATGACGGCGGCCATTAACTGTTAGAAAGACGCTGGCTGCCATAACGCCCATCCTCTTTTCTACGCTTATTCGATTGTCAGATCGTAGATATTGTCACCGTAACACCAGTAAGGATCTTCAGGCTGCCGTAGCCATGTATTGGCATTGGAAATGCTCTGAACTTTGGTCGCACGCTCTTTTCGTGCTTCATGATAAGAACGGAATGTACGTTCCAGATCCTTTGTACCTAACTCAGTAAGGCACCGGGCCAAAACAGCTGCATCTTCCACTGCCATAGCCGCCCCTTGCGCCATATGCGGCTTCATTGGGTGGCAAGCATCTCCCAGCAATACAGAACGACCTTGATACCAAACAGGCAATGGTGCACGCGTTTTAAGCGGCCATTTCGTAACAACATCAGTCGCGTCGATATAGCCCTGAACCATTGGATGGAAGCCCTTGAATGCTTCACGCAACGCTTCACGTGAGCTTGGCAACTGTCCAGCACGAGAAGCCCATTCTGCTGGCTCCCCTGTTACCAGGTAGAACTCATCTTCGTTCTTATCAAGATAATAGCACACGATATGCCGATCAGCAGACCACCACTTCGCGTTCAGGTCAGCTCCCAAGCTCTTGGCGGCTGCACCCGGAATAATGGCACGATGTGCAATCCATCCGGTATAAACAGCCTCATCCAAACCGAAGATTTTTTCGCGTACACGTGAGTTTATACCGTCAGCACCAATAAGGATATCAACCGTTTCTGAAGCGCCGTTTTCGAAATTCAGTGTAACGCCGTGACCATCATCTGTAAAATCGACCAGTTTGTGAGCCCATTTCACACGTTCCGAACTCACACAATCCAGCATAGCTTGATGCAGATCACCACGATGAATGGTAATATAAGGCGCACCATAGCGTCCCCGTTCAGCATTAAGCGGAATCTTGGCCATAACTGTGCCGTCGTCCCACTTACGGCTGAGCCAATAATCAGGAAGACATGAAATTTCTTCTAGCTTTTTATCGAGACCATCTAAAGTGGCGAGAATTTTAAGGACGTTGGGACCAAACTGGATGCCCGCACCCAGCCGAGAAAAAGCGGGAGCCTGATCAAACAGAACAACATCAAAACCAGCTTTCTCCAGCAGCCCTGCTGCTGCAACGCCACCAAGCCCTGCCCCTGCAATGCCTATACGAACTCCACCTGACATATTAACTCTCCGACCAGCAGTAAAATTACAGACTTAATAGCGTATACGCGATATATGAATGTTCAGGGAGGAACGGAAAAACGTCAAGATAATAATTTCATTATC
Organism: Acetobacter oryzifermentans; assembly: GCF_001628715.1. Lineage (NCBI taxonomy): Bacteria > Pseudomonadati > Pseudomonadota > Alphaproteobacteria > Acetobacterales > Acetobacteraceae > Acetobacter > Acetobacter oryzifermentans. Next base: position 2,519,753 of record NZ_CP011120.1, read on the forward strand.
GTTACGTTTTTTTATAACATATTGATTTTTAGAGTTTTATTATTCTTTGCTCTTCGTGCAAAATAGCATGAGACTTTCAAATTACGAAAATCATCAGAATTTTAAAGCATTAAAACCAGTTATATTTTTATGATTTTCTATAACAACAGATGTAGCCGTAGCGTATTTCTCTGCCATCAATGAGATGCCAATATGACAGCATTATACTTCAAAATGAGATAACTTCTGTAAAATATGGAGCACAGCAATCTGCTCACACTCATTTAACGGAGACAACGTTATATCAGTCACCTGCCGTGCTACAGGAGTGGTCTCATGTAAAAGTTGTTCACCTTCAGGCATGAGCGAAACAAGTTTCTGCCTACGATCTTGCTTACTCTGTTCTACCTTCAACAACCCACGTTTTTTTAGACGCGATACAATGTCACGCAATGTCGCATGATCAATCGCAGCTTCATGGCTAATCTGAACCAAAGAAGCCTGACCAAGTTTATGGGTGGTAACCAAAACAGCAAATTGCGCAGAGGTAAGATGTTGGTCTGGAATATGCTCCTGAAAAATAGCTGTATGACGCTGATAAGCACGCCGTAACAGAAAACCAACTTGTTCATCCAAGGCATAATTCTGTTCAGATTTCTTTTTATTATTCTTCATATCACATTTCCCTTAAGTATATTTTGATAAAAAATAACATTTAAATTTCTGTTGTTCGATATACACTTTTATACATAATCTAGCCTTCAGCTCAGCTTAAAAAACTAATCTTATGAGAGTTCCTATTTCTACTAGCATGTTTTCTCCCTAATCGGCTCAAATAATCTTTAATAAAAGCCGTATGAGTCATTCAAAGCAAGAAACAGGGACTTTAATGGGACTGAATAGAAATTATAGATGTTAGACAAATCATTTAAAATAAGGTTCGAATCCCGCCGCGGACACCATTATGTATTTTTCTAGTGATTTAGACGCCTGTTGAGGCGGGTCATATATGCAGCACCCCGCCAAGCCTAGGGATCTAGCTGGGCTTGCATTGCAAGTTGGTGTGTTGGAACGCCAAAAGGCGGCTTGCGCCGCCTTTGAAGTCATTGATTTTATTTAGTAATTTTGGTTGCGGGGATAGGATTTGAACCTATGACCTTCAGGTTATGAGCCTGACGAGCTACCGGGCTGCTCCACCCCGCGGTTGTGATTGTGTTGAAATTTGTAGGGGTAGTAAGTTTTGGAAGGGTGGATTGGAAGACCTGGCGGCGACCGACTTTCCCGTGGCTTAAGCCACAGTATCATAGGCGCTGGGGGTTTTCACGGCCGAGTTCGGGATGGGATCGGGTGGATCTCTCCCCGCCATGGCCACCAGGTCATCCAGTCCACCCTGTAAGGGTGTGTGGAAGACGGTTGGTAGAAGAAGTAGGCGTATATATGGATGATTTCTGTGCACGGGCTGTCCTTTTAAGGGGACAGTAAGAGAGTGAGCCTATTGGGTGATTAGGACCAGTTAGCTGCACGTGTTACCACGCTTTCACACCTGGCCTATTAACGTGGTGGTCTACCACGACCCTCAGGGAGACCTAGTTTTGAGGTGGGTTTCCCGCTTAGATGCTTTCAGCGGTTATCCCTTCCATACTTAGCTACCCGGCGGTGCCGCTGGCGCGACAACCGGTGCACCAGAGGTATGTTCATCCCGGTCCTCTCGTACTAGGGACAAATCCTCTCAAGTCTCCAACATCCACGGCAGATAGGGACCGAACTGTCTCACGACGTTCTAAACCCAGCTCACGTACCACTTTAATCGGCGAACAGCCGAACCCTTGGGACCTGCTCCAGCCCCAGGATGTGATGAGCCGACATCGAGGTGCCAAACCTCCCCGTCGATGTGGACTCTTGGGGGAGATCAGCCTGTTATCCCTAGAGTACCTTTTATCCGTTGAGCGATGGCCCTTCCACGCGGGACCACCGGATCACTATGGCCGACTTTCGTCTCTGCTCGAGCTGTCACTCTCGCAGTCAGGCGGGCTTATGCCATTGCACTCAACAGCCGGTTTCCGACCGGCCTGAGCCCACCATCGCGCGCCTCCGTTACACTTTGGGAGGCGACCGCCCCAGTCAAACTGCCCACCATACAGGGTCCCGGATCAGGCTAACTGACCACGGTTAGACATCAGAAAAATTCAGGGTGGTATTTCAAGGATGGCTCCACAGGAACTGGCGCCCCTGCTTCAAAGCCTCCCACCTATCCTACACAGAATGTCTCTGATGCCACTGTAAAGCTGCAGTAAAGGTTCATAGGGTCTTTCCGTCTGACCGCGGATACCCCGCATCTTCACGGGGAATTCAATTTCGCTGAGCCGATGCTGGAGACAGCGGGGAAGTCGTTACGCCATTCGTGCAGGTCGGAACTTACCCGACAAGGAATTTCGCTACCTTAGGACCGTTATAGTTACGGCCGCCGTTTACCGGGGCTTCAATTCAGCGCTCTCACACCTCCTCTTAACCTTCCGGCACCGGGCAGGCGTCAGACCCTATACGTCGTCTTTCGACTTCGCAGAGTCCTGTGTTTTTAATAAACAGTCGCTACCCCCTGGTCTGTGCCACCCGCCAATGGTTGCCCACCAACGGGTCTCGCTTATCCCGAAGTTACACGAGCAATTTGCCTAGTTCCTTCAGCATCGTTCTCTCAAGCGCCTTGGTATTCTCTACCAGTCCACCTGTGTCGGTTTCGGGTACGGTCTATACGCCAGAGCTATTTCCTGG